>JAJDDG010000025.1 GCA_029260435.1 Phycisphaerales bacterium
GGCGCGGCTGCCGTATCGAGGACGTGGGAGACACCCGCGCAAGCGAAGCCGTCGGTGCCATCGGCGAAGAGCCCGTCCACCATTGAAGTGGATTCGGAGCAGGAGCCATTGGCGCACATGCCCCACGATCTGCGGTAGACATCGACATCGACGAAACCGCCCGCAGGGACCGTGATCGGCTTGGAGATCATCGGCGGGAGGAAGGTGAGGGGATCCGGGGGCAAGGGGAGGCACCCGGAGGGATCGAGGTCTTCGAGGAAGCCGATGGGGAAGTTGTCGCCGACGCCCGGGTCGGAGATGGAGTGGGTGCCATCGCCCGGTGCGTGGGGCGTGCCGCCTTCGGTCGGGGTTCCGCCGACGTTGCGGGAATCGGTGGTGAAATCGCCGGTCCAGGATTCGGTGAGGTCATTGTTGGTGATGCGGTAGGTGGAAACGGCCTGCGAGCCGGGATGCGTGACCGCTACATCCGGGGTGAGCAGTGTCATATCGAGCCTCGGGAGGCTCGGATCATCCGGAGATGGATCAACGATGCAGATTGTCTGGTCTGCGGTCATGCTCAGTGTCGCGCCGGTCGGGAGTGTCACCGTTGACGTGATCGCCAGGAGGCAGATGCGCGGCGGGCCCGCGGGGATCGGGAGCAAGATGGGGATTGTTGAAGGGCCGGCACCGAGCGGGAACGGGCCGATGATGGTTGGTCCCGAACTCGGGGCGGGGACGCAGGTGAGCGTTGCGCTCATGGTGACGGAGTAGGGCGGTGGCGGGCACGGCCCGGTGATGCTCAGGAAGTGGAAGGTGGTAATGGGGAGTGTGGTGACGCCGCCGGAGACGAGTGTGAGTGGGCCGGATTTAGAGAAGACGTAGCCGACCGAACAGATCGGGCGCGGCGGACGTCCCTGGCACGCCTGGGCCGACGGGATGGATACAACCGCGAGCATTGATACGGCTGCGGCGCAGACGAGTGATCGCCTGATCCATTTCCATGGGAGTGAGACATTACGTGGGATGGGGTTCGTTGACTGAGCCGTCATAAGAAGCTCCTTGTTGGATGCGGACCTATACGCGGCCCTGGTGTGTTGTGTGAGCGCATGGGACATCGAATGCCCGTGGAATGGTGCGCTCGTGTGCGATCCGTGCAGATTTGGCAAAGAGAAACACGCCGCCCGCGTTTTGGGGGCGGATTGTGGTGTGTGTGTATGCATGTTAATTTGAGAATTGCGTTGGACACGATTTGTTTTCTCGAATGTGCGGGAGCACGCGGTAGGTTGTTGCGCAGGCTCGACTTGTAACGCGCGAGTGGGATGTGTTTTTCAACAGTCGGGAAGCGCCCCGCGCGCGGGTAGGCGGGCGGGGCGGAGGAGAGAGGATCTGAACGGTTACGGACAGGGGTTGCCGAGGCGGAAGAGGACGTAGGAGAGGTCGTTGACATCGACGGTGCCGTCACCATTCACATCTCCGTCCGGGCCGGGAGTGCCGAGTCGGAAGAGGATGTACGAGATGTCGTTCACGTCGATCACGCGGTCGCCGTTCGCATCGCCGTCGCACGGGGTGGGCGGGATCGGTGGACTAAACGAGAGGCTTTGTGACCATGCGGTCAGGGCATCGATGTCGTCGTGCATAGGCGCCGCGAGGTAGTCGAAGTAGGTGCCGTCCAGGAAGGAGGCGTAGAGCATCGCGGGGTCCAGCCCGCCCGATTCGTCGTTCATGACGGTCGCGGGGTCGTCGTCATCGACGGAGAACAGGACGGTGAGGAAGAGGGGGAAGGACGTAGCGGTGTCCTCGGCGAGCCAGACAAACTCGAAGGCGTCTACGTCTGTCCCTACGGGCAGGCCGAGTTGGGAGACGTCGATCGCTCTGGAGACAGAACCGAAGGGGTCAACGAGGTAGATCGAGCCGGGGTCGAAGGGCGAACCGGTCATCGGATCGATCGCGGGCGCTTCGTGGTCGGCGGAGAAGTACCAGTACTGGCAGTCAGCGTCGGAGGAGGGGATGTCGAGGGAGTCCACGTCGTCGTCTTCATCGTTAAACATGTCGGGGTTGGGGAAGAGATTGGGGTGGAGCGATGTTTCGTCGAGGAAGGGGAGCGTTGCGAAGACGGTTGCGGGCGCACCGATGGAAGTCATGATCTCGAAGACTTCGTCTTTGCCTGAGGTGGTGCCGTAGATGGAAGATGCCAGCGGCGAGGAGGAGAAGACGGGGACGGAACAGGGTGCGCCGTGGGCGTGGTGGTCGGCGGTATCGTCATCAAGAGAGAGGTAGAGGAACTGCGGGGTGTGGACGCAGGGATCGTAGAAGGCGGGGATGCGGTCGCCCGGAGAGCCGAAGACGAACCAGGAGATGTCGAAGCCGGTGTTGTCGTGGGCATCGAGGTCGAACCACTGTGACATGACAGCGAGGTCATCAGCGGGGATTCCCGAGCAGACGGGCGCGCCGGTGGTTGGGCCGTAGCACGAGGGCGCGTCGGGGTACCAGTCGATACCGGCAAAGATGGTGGTGTCGTCTTTGATGCCGTCGTCGCCGCAGGGCGGGAGGGCGGGGCCGAACCATGGGTAGCAGTCGCCCGGGTCGAAGGTTGGGTTGCCGAAGAAGTTTGCGTCTGTTGTTTCGGTGTCGGAGCCGATATCGAGGGAGAACTCGGGGATCCCGGGCTGTGTCTGCGGCGGGGGCGGGGGGAGCGGGGTGTTTATGGAGAGACGGATCTCGCCGCGAGCGAGGGTGGAGGCACCGTCCTGCATGTCGTAGATGCCCTGGCCCGGCATATCGATAGCTGAATCCATCTCAACGCGGATATTGATGGTGTGTGTGTTGCCGACGGCGGAGGGGAACGAGAACCCGGTGGAAGGCCATTCGTTGAAGCCGGTGATGAACGGCCCGCCGAGATCGAACGCGCCGCCGAGTTGTTCGTTGCCGTCGATGTAGAGTTCCACGCCGCGGGTTGATGCGGGGTCTTCTTCGGCTGGGTCTTCGTGGCTCGTCGATGCGAAGGAGTAAACGGAGTAGTCGATATAGACGGTGACGGGTGTGCCGACGGCGCCGCCGATGATGGTGAGATCGAGGTCGTATGCATATGTGAGATCTGCGTAGGCGTAGTAGCCGTCGATCGCGGCGGACTCCGCGGAGGTGTTCGCGACCCACTTGACGGTGGCGGTTGGCGCGAAGTGCCCGGAAACGAGCGCGACGGAATAGACCTCGGCGTCCACGACGGATTGCGGGTAGGTGGATTTCTTCTGGACGGCGCGGAGGATGCACGACTGCCCGAAGTCCCATCCCATGAGGCCGGAGATCAGCGGGTCGTTCACGGTCACGTTGCACTGGTCGGTATCGATGTTTGGGACAGTGAAATCGTCCGCCTCGGCGTAGGCATTGAACTGCACGGTGCCCTGCGTGACGGCCCAGACCTGTGCGTAGGCGGCGTTCACGAGTGTGAGGATCATGGCGGGGATGAGTGCGGCGAGGTGAAAGCGGCGGGCGATACACATTTCTGGGTCTCCTCTGGGTCCGGATGGCCCATTACGCCGTGCTTCCGGTGCGAGAAGACCGCGTCTTTCAGTTGATGGAGAAAAAAAGCGGGGTGCGCCGGGTTTCCGGGCTCGGGCGGGGTGTGGCGGGGGTCGATAGGGTGCGTGTAGATGGGAAGATGGGGGAATTGGAGTACAGCTTGATCTGGCAGGGATTGATCGCGAACGCAGCGGGGGCGGGCGAGGGGATCGGTGTGGACGCGGCGGCGATGGCGTGGAGCTGGCGGGGGATCGTGTGCCTGGCGATTTTCGTGATGGCGTACGCGGCGGTGATGACGGAGGAACTGCACGGGCTGCGCAAGAGCAAGCCGGTGATCCTGGCAGCGGGGGCGATCTGGGCGGTGATCGCGATGGGTGTGGGCGAGCACGGGCTGACCGACGACATTGTGCATCAGGCGATCACGCACGGGCTGATGGAGTTCAGCGGGCTGTTCCTTTTTCTGCTTGCTTCGATGACATACATCAACGCGATGAACGAGCGGAACGTCTTCGCTGCGCTGCGGTGGTGGGTGATCGAACGCGGGTGGGACTACAGGCGGTTGTTCTGGGCGACCGGTGCACTGGCGTTTGTATTGAGCGCGGTGGTGGACAACCTGATCTCGGCGCTGCTGATGGGCGCGGTGATTATGTCACTGGGCAAAGCAAGCAACCGGTTTGTGATGGTCGCGTGTGTGAATGTCGTGGTCGCGGCGAACGCGGGGGGCGCGTTCAGCCCGTTCGGCGATATCACGACGCTCATGATGTGGCAGAGCGGGAACATCACGTTCTTCGAGTTCTTCAAGCTGTTCCCGGCGTCGTTGGTGACGTGGCTCGTGCCAGCGGCGGTGATGTCGCTTTCTACCCCGCGGGGCGTGCCCGAGATGGACGGGCGGAGGCGCGTCCTGAAGCGCGGTTCCAAGCGGATCTGCGGGTTGTTCTTTGTGACGATCGCGCTGGCGGTGACGTTCGAGCATTTCCTGCATCTGCCGCCCTTCATGGGGATGATGACGGGCGTGTCGTTGCTGATGATGTTTACGCACTACGTGACCATCAGCGCGGCGGAGGGCGACGACGACGAGCGCCTGGATATCTACAAAGAGGTCGGGCGGGCGGAATGGGACACGCTGCTGTTCTTCTTCGGCGTCATTTTCGCGGTTGGCGGGCTTGGTGTGATGGGGCACCTGACGCTCCTGAACGATGCGATGTATCAGGGGATGGGCCCGACGTGGTCGAATATCCTGGCGGGCGTGCTGAGCGCGGTGGTGGACAACATCCCGGTGATGTTCTCGATTCTGCAGATGGAACCCGAGATGAGCCACTTCCAGTGGATGCTCATCACGCTGACGATCGGCGTGGGCGGGAGCCTGCTGAGCGTGGGGTCGGCGGCGGGGGTCGGGCTGATGGGTGTGACGCGCGGGCGGTACACGTTCGGCGGGCACCTGCGGTTTGCGCCGGTGATCGCGCTGGGGTACGGCGCGGGGATCGGGGTGCACTTCCTGCTGGGCGGGCTGTTCCTGGGCAGCGTGAACTAATCGTCTGACTTATTGGCGAGGCGCGCGGTGAGGTGGGCGACCTGCAGCTCGAGGCGTTTGATCTCGCGGAGGATGACGATCTTGTCCATCTGCATCCACTGCCAGGTCTTGAGCATGCCATTGGCCATCATGCAGACGATGAATGCGGCGCCGAATAAGACCTGCTGCTGGACATCATCCGTCTGGAAGAACTTCACCGCGGAGATTACAGCGAGGACGAAGAACGTAATCGCCCAGAACATGACGATCCATGTGATCCACCGGTTGCGTCCTCGGAAGGTGGACAGGAACAGTTCGATGACTCCGGCATGCTCGAAGGGGCCGGCGAGTTGAGCGTCCGGCACCTCGGCGAGTGCTGCGCGGATCTGGTCATCGATTTCATTGTGCTTGGTCATGGCTTGCTCCTTGCGGGCCCGGTTGGTTCGAGCGCCGCGGCGAGGGTTTTTCTTGCTGTGAAAAGACGGGATTTGAGCGTGCCGACGGGCACGCGGGTGATTCGGGCGATCTGTTTGAGCGACCGCTGTTCGAGGTAGTGCATGACAACGATCATGCGCTGTTCTGGTGGTAGGTCGCCTATCGCGCGCCGGAGGTTCGAGGATTCATCACATTGCTGGGTCGTTTCCGCGGGTGAATCCGGTGCGGGCTTGGGCACGGCGTTTGAGTGGGTTCGGCGGACGCGGATTGCTTTTCGGACGATATCCGCGCACCGGCGCGAGAGGATCTGGTTGGCCCACGCGCCGAATGCGGCGGGGTCGGTGAGCTTGCGCACCGAGCGGGCGATTGTCATGCAGGCATCCTGCACGGCGTCGTCCGCGTCGGCCTGCGACCCCATAATGAAGCGGGCGCGGGCCTGCCACGCGGGCAGATTCAGGCGCAGCAGTTCTGCGAGCGCTGCCTCGTCGCCGCCCTGTGCGAACAGGACGAGGAGTTCCTGGTGGATTTGCTTGGGGCC
Source organism: Phycisphaerales bacterium (assembly GCA_029260435.1). Lineage (GTDB taxonomy): Bacteria > Planctomycetota > Phycisphaerae > Phycisphaerales > UBA1924 > OFTM74. The sequence goes on from JAJDDG010000025.1 coordinate 5,979, forward strand.
GCGTTTCATGGCGTTGGTGGTAGGTCGCCCGCGAGGTGGGGGTGGTTCGATCTGCCCGGGATGGTCCTGCGGGTATCATGTTCACCATTCCCGGCGTGAACACAACCGCGCCGGGACGGACGCACGGGAACCGGCTCTCGAAGTGAGGAATAGACAACTATGGCGGCACAACCCCAAAGCGGTGCGGGTCTGGAACAGGCGGCGGAAGCAGCGAGCGAAACGAGCGCGGCTCAATCGCTGATGCAGAACCCGAGCACCGAGACGTTGATGGATGCGCTGATGGCGTACGGCCCGGGTGTGCTCAAGGCGGTCGTACTGATCGCGCTGGCGTGGATTATCTCGCGCTGGGCGAAAGCGATCGTTGTGCGGGCGTGCACGAAAGCCAATGTGGATCAGACGCTCGCACGGTTCTTCGGGCAGATGGCGCGGTGGGGGATTTTGCTGCTGGCGATCTTATCGATCCTCGGGACGTTCGGCGTCGAGACGACGAGTTTCGCGGCGGTGCTCGGCGGGCTGATGGTTGGTATCGGCATGGCGATGAGCGGCAACCTGTCGAACATCGCGGCGGGGGTGATGCTGCTTGTTTTTCGCCCGTTCAAGATCGGTGATTATGTGAGCGCGGGTGGATCATCGGGGACCGTGTTCGAAATCGGGTTGTTCGCGACGACGATGGACACGCCGGACAACAAGCGGATCATCGTGCCCAACGGGGCGATCTACGGCGGGACGATCGAGAATGTGTCGTTCCACGACACGCGCCGGGTGGATGTCTCAGTCGGAACGGAATACAGCGCGGACCTCGATAAAGTGCGCGCTGTGCTGAAGGGCGCGGGCGAATCGATCGAGCAGCGTCTTGCGGAACATGACGTAGCGATCGTGCTGAGCGAACTCGGCGGGTCGAGCATCGATTGGGCGGTGCGGGTGTGGGTGCCGAGCGGCGAGTACTGGGCGGTAAAGGACGAACTGACCATGCGGGTGAAAAACGCTCTAGATGAAGCGGGAATCGGGATCCCGTTCCCGCAGTTGGACGTTCACGTGGACAAAGTTGGTGGGTAAGTGCGTACTTACTTCTCCCCCCCACTTCACGACTGTCTCTGCGTTCTCGTTCTACATCGGGCTTCATACTTCCGTACACTCTCGGTGACGGCCTGACGAGGTTTATTCGTGAACGTGTCCACCCTCGAAAAACATGGCTCGGAAGCAATCACCTCTGGTGTGCGCGTTCGCGTGCGCCCGCGGTACATGCCGCAGCACTCCGGGAAAGAGGGCAGGAAGTGGGTGTTCGGGTACGAGGTGGAGATCCGCAACGAGAGCGATCGCGAGATCAAGATCGTGTCGCGCGAGTGGGTGGTCGTGGACGCGGACGGCGATGAGCACGAGGTGCGGGGCGACGGTGTGGTCGGCGTGCAGCCGCGGATCGAAGCGGGCGAGGCGTTTGAGTACGCGAGTTTCTGTCCGCTTGAAACACCGTGGGGCACGATGGAAGGGAAGTACCACGCGCTGTGCATGGCATCCGGCGAGATGTTCGAGATCGAAGTCGCGCGCTTCTTTCTCGTCGCGGACGAGGACGCGGTCTTCTGAGTCAGACCCGCGGCTTGCACCACTCGGCGCATCCGGCACGGGCGATGCGATGTCGGTGGCGCGCAAATACAAGGTACGCGAAATCGGCGAGCTGTCTGATGACGGGGAGCGTTGTCCAGGCGATAAGCCACCCACGCCCGAGCGCGGTGTATGCATGTCGGAAAGCTTCGACGCCGATCACGATCGAGCCGTCCGGGAGAATGGCGTGCATCGCGCCCATCGCCTGATCGAGCGTGATGTTGTACTGGGTTGGATCCCAATCGGGATCGGTGATGTCTTCAAAGCTGATGCGTCCGCGTTGCTTGTCCCACCTGCGCAGCATACGCATCTCCGCGTTGCACGCGGGGCATCCGGCGTCGTAGAACACCTTGATCTTCCATTCCGGCATCGTCGCTCCAGCGTTCGGTTGAATGATAGCGCCGGAACCCGGCATCACCCGAGCCGCTTGTCCACAACGAGGACGTGGTACCCGAACTGAGTTTTCACCGGCTCGGAGCATTGCCCGACAGGAAGATCCGAGAAGACGACCTGATCAAACTCGGCGACCATCGCGCCGCGCCCGAACTCGCCGAGCGAACCGCCGTCTTTCCCGGAGGGACAACTGGAGTGCTGTTTTGCGAGGTCGGCGAAGCTCTCGCCTGCGTCGATCTTTTCTTTGAGGTCGAAGGCTTCGGTTTCGGAGGAGACGAGGATATGGCTGGCTACGACGCGCGACATGGTGTGTCCTTTCGGTTTGATCTGCGGGGAAGGCAGGGAGTGTAGCCGGGCGGTGGGCTCTCGTCAGTCGCGGTCGATGCCCGTGGTCTGCGACGGGGGCGCGAAAATATCTAGGATGACACAGCGCTCCAGCGCGAGGCATCCGTGGGGTACGTTCGTCGGGAGATGGAGCACGGTGCCCTCTGGTGAGCCGACGACTTCGATCTGTCTGCAATCGTTGCCGTCGGGGTCGCCCAGCGTGAACCGGGCCCGCCCGGAGAGGACGATCGCGAACTGCTCGTTTTGGTGGGCGTGCGATGGCACCTCGCATCCTTGTTCGAGGACGACATGGGAGATCATCGCCTGAGAGCCGATGATGCGGCGTCGTTCGATCTTGGGCATGGGATGGTCTGTCGGGCGGTCGGACCAGTTGTAGAGGGCGGCATCGGGCATGAGTGTGCTCCTTGATCGCGCGGAAAAGGCAACCGCTGCGTTGTGTGGCATAATCACTATGAGATAGTAGTTGGTTCATGTGGATCAAGGTTTGAAGCGGAGGAGTTGACATGATGAGCGGGATGAAGATTGCACGGGTGAGCTTTGTGATTGTGGGCATGCTGATGGTGGGAGGCGCTGCAGTCTCACAGCAGGGTTCGAGCAGACGAGTGGAGCGTATCGCGCCGCGGTTCGATCCCCGCACGATGGACATGGAGCGGGCAGAGGCGGCGGGCAAACTCACCAAGCACCACGAGATGCTCGCGAAGCTGGTGGGCACCTGGCGATCCAAGACGGAGGTGTTCATCATGGGGCGTGACCCGATCGAGAACATGGGCACTGCGGAGGTTCGCACAATCCTCGACGGGAAGTTCATCGAGATCAAATCCAAGGGCACGCTGATGGGCATGCAGGTCCGGGGCAAAACGACGATCGGGTTCGATGTGTACATGAACCACTACTCGGCGTCGATGCTCTCATCGATGTCTACAGGGATGCAGATGTCCACCGGTCTCGCGAGTCCGGACGGCGCGGTGCTTGTGCTGTACGGCAACCAGCCGGACGCGGCGCGGGGGCTGACCGACAGGCTCGTGCGCACCGTGATCCGGATGGTGGACGAGGACAACTGGGTCTGGGAGGTGCACGATATGTACGCGGGCCCGGGCGGCGCGAAGGTCATGGAGACAACCTATACGCGCTGAACAGCGGCGTCGTAGAGGATCCCGGCAACTGCACGGGGTGGGTGTGCGTACACTCCGTGGATGAAGCCGGTGCGTCGGTATCACTTTCATATGCCGGGGGTGCTGTTCGCGGTGATCACGCTGCTGCTGGGTATCGGTGCGATCAACAGCCAGAACAACCTGCTGTTCCTGCTCTTCGGGCTGGGTGTGGGGTCGTATGTCGTGTCGGGATTGGTGAGCGGAACGATGATGATGCGGGTGGGCGTGCGTCGCAACGGGCGGGGCGAGGCGCAGGCGGGCGGGAGCGTGCGCCTCGGGTACGAGGTGCAATGCGCGGGACGGTGGCTCGGCGCGTTTGCGTTGGAGGTGGAAGAGATCGAAGCGGGGCGTCGGGGAATTTTCTCAAAGCGGGACAAACTGCCCGGATGGGGCGGTCGAATCGAGGGTGTGCGTGGGCTGGTGACGCACGTCGGACCCGGGCGCCGGGTGCGAGTCACCGGGCGGGGTGATGCGCTGCGGCGCGGGGTCTGCGATCTGCGCACGGTGCGGGTGAGCTCGCGGTTCCCGCTCGGGTTGATGCGGAAGAGTATCAGCGTGGAGATCCCGGGGCGTGTGATCATCCGCCCGCGTGTGGTCGGGCTGGTGCCGGGGTTGATCGAAGGGTGCGCGGGTGACGATCGCTTCGCGAGCGGGAGCGGGCGGACGCCGCAGCGCATCGGCGAGTTCTTCGGGCTGCGAGAGTACGTCCCGGGGGACAGCCCGAAGACAATCGCGTGGCGGGCGTCGGCGCGGGCGGGGGAGCTGGTAGTTCGGGAATGCGCCGACCCTGTGCGCTCGGGTGTGTGGGTCGTGATCAGCCTGGGCAGCAACGGCGACAGCGCGTGGGCAGAAGAAACAGAACAAGCGATCACACTCGGCGCGAGCCTGGTAATGCAGGGCGCCGCGTCGGGGATCGACGTAGGGCTTTCTGTGCCCGGGCACGCCATCGGGTTCGCGCCCGCGAGCGGACGCGGGCACGCGGACGGCATCCTCGATGCGCTGGGCGAGCTTGATGTGCAGCACAACGAGGACGCGAAGCTCGCGGCGCCGCAGCCCGGTGTCCGCGACACGGTGATCCTTGTGCGGGCGGGCGCATCCGACGACGGGTACGAGGGGCGGGCGCGCCTTGTCCTGCGCGGGAGTGATCTGGAACGCCTCTCGCTCGGGCGCGGGGAGGGCGGGTGAGCATGGACGTGTTTCGCGCTTACCGGCTCGCGAGCTTCTGCACGGTGCTGGGCGGCACCACGATGTACGGCTTTGCCGAACCGAGCCTGGAATCGGCGGCGGTCGCGTTTTTGGTCGCTCTCGCGGCGTGGGTGGTGACGGGCGGGGGCGACGGCGAACGCGCACGCCGAGCGATCGTGCCGCGGTGGGGTGTGAATGTCGTTGTGATTATCGCGACGGCGTTGATGGCGCTGGCGTGGGTCAACGAGACCGGGTTCACGCTCACCGGGGATATCGAGAACACGGTGAGCCGGTTCTCGCGGTACCTGCTGTGGTTGCAGCTGATCAAACTGTTCGAGGCGTGCCGCCCGAGGGATCAGGCGCACCTGATCGCGCTGAGCACGATGCTGGTTGTCGGAGCGTGCCTGACAAGCGTGACGCTGGCGGTGGGCATGGTGCTTGTTGTCTACCTACCGGTGCTGGTCTGGACGGTGGTGCTGTTCCAGATGTACGCGGCGGGCGAGCGGGTGCATGGCGGTTCGCGGGCGGTGGTGCTCCGCAGCGGTGCGCGGGGCGGGCTGCGCAGGGTTGTTTTCGGGATCTGCGCGACAACGCTGCTGATCGGCGCGGGCGTATTCGCCGCGATGCCGCGCGGGTTCGGCGAGAAAATGCTCGGCGCATCACCCGTGCCGCAGACGGACTACGAGACCGGCTTTTCCGACAGCGTGCAGCTCGGCTCGGCGGGGCTGATCTCCGAGTCGCGTCGGATCGTGGGCAATGTCCAGGTGCGGCATGACGGGACCGTGATCGGTGCGCGGCGTCACCTGCTGCGGGGCGCGGTGCTCGACGAGTACGACAAGGCGAGCGGACGCTGGAAACGCAGCGCCCCGCAGCGCAACGCGGCTTCCGAGCCTACGCCATCGATTATGGGGAACATCTACGGCGGGGCGATGCAGATGGAGGTGAAGCTGCGCCCGATCCCAACGCGCTACCTGTTCACCATCCTGACGCCTAACGAGATCAGATTCGGCGAACCAACCCGGTATACCTCCAACTCCCGATCACAGACCTACGAGCGTTTAGCGGGCGGTACGGCGGTCGAATATACCGTGAGCTTCGACGAACCCGTGCGGGGAGAAACGCAATGGGACACTCGGCTGGGCAACGCGATCGAACCCTTCGGCGAAGGGATCATCCGCGAGGAGGCGCTGGGCATCGCTCGTGATCTTGGGATCGACCTGGAATCGGATGACCCGGGGGTGCGTCATCAGATGGCGAGTGCGCTGGCGAACCATCTCGGGCGGACCTGCTCGTACACACTCGATATGCAGACGCCCGACATCGGGCAGGATCCGATCGAGATGTTTCTCGAAGATCGCAAGGGGCACTGCGAGTACTTCGCGTCGGCGCTCGCGGCGATGTGCATGAGCATCGGGATCGAGGCGCGCGTCGTCACAGGCTTCTCGACAGAGGAATACGACGAGGGCAAGCAACGCCACATCATCCGCGAGAACCACGCCCACGCGTGGGTCGAGGCGCGGGTGTACCCGGGCGTGTGGCGCTCGTTCGATCCGTCGCCGAACGATGCTGTCGCCGCTGCACGGGCCCCCGAATCGGGGTTCATGGGTGTCGTGCGCCGGATGCGGGAGATGATCGAGTACGCGTGGATCGAGTCGGTGGTGTCGTACGGCGAGTCGAGCCGAAGCAACCAGCAAGAGGCGCTGCACTCCGGCGTGCTCGGCTGGCTTGAGAAGCACGTCGTGCAGCAGGAGTTCGGATCAAGGCGACTCTCCGGCGAAAACCTGCTGCTCGTGCTCGCGCAGCGCGCCGCGGTCGGGGTGATCGCGGGGTTGATCGCCGGGGCGGTGAGTGCGGCGGTGCTGATATTGATACGCGAGCCGGTCCGGCGCGGGTGGGGGTGGTTCGGGTGGGTGCTCCGACCGCGGGTGGCTGGTGTGTTTGTCGGGCGCAGACGGGCGAGCCTGCTGCGCCACGAGGGGGCGTACCGGCGTGTGCTGGACCTGCTCGAACGGGGCGGGTTTGCCAAACCAGATTGGTGCCCGGCGCTCGCGCATGCCTCCTCGATCGAGCATGAGCACGATTCGCTCGGGCGCGCGGTGCGCGGGGTGGTGGAGTTGTACTACGCCGAGCGATTCGGCGACGAGGGCGGGAGCGAAAACGATACAGCGCGCGCAGACGCGTGGGTGAAGGAAGTGTCGGCGTTCATCCGAGCGCGACGGAAAACCAAGAAAGGAAAACATGATCGTGTGGGATGACGACTGGCAACCGCTGGATGGCAAGGCGCACGAGGAACAGGTGCGCGTGCTACGCGGCTTGCTCGCTCCGGGGGCGCGGGTGGTGGACCTCGGCGCGGGGAACGGGCGGATCGCGCGCGAACTGACGCGGAGCGGGCACGCGGTTGTCGCGATCGACAACGACGAGCGTGCCGTCGATCAACTCCGCGAGATCGATGGGGTCGATGCACGGTGCGCGGACATGCTCACGGACGAGTGGGTGCGGGATGGGGATCTTGATGCGTTCGATGCGGCGCTGATCCTCGGGCACACGTTTATGACGGTGCACGACGTGGAACAGGCAGTGGGACTGATGCGCCGTGTGCACCGGGTCGTGCGCCCGGGGGGCGTGCTCGTGATCGACGTGGATTGCATGGAGACATGGCGTGACATCGCGGAGGGCAACTGGCAGGAGGGGATCAGCGAAGACGGGGCGTGGCAGCTCGTCTGGGGCGAGGGGGACAACGTCGTGGCGGTGCGCCGTGGCGACGAGGTGGATCCTGAGTCCTGGTCGATCCGCGAGCGCGACCGCGTAGTGCGGGTGTGGACGATGGGCGGGCTGCGGCTCGCGGCGATCGCGAGCGGGTGGGAGAAACCCGAATCGATCGGCAGTGGTGTGATAACCATGCGCCGGAGCGGATAATCCACGGGGACATCCGCGATGGGCTCAAGGGCTTCGCTCCCACGTCCGATTCCCATGCAGAGAGAGGATCCCCCTCTCCCGCCCCACCCACCCCCCGCGCGAAGGGAACGATTGTGCCCGCATCACGATCAAGAACAGCAAACTGGCTCAACAGCCTGAAACAGATCCACGAGCGCAACGGTGCGCTGGAGGTCACGCTCCCTCGGTATATCGATGACGAGAATAACATCGGTGACCCGGAGACGGGCGAGGGCGCGACGAACCTGGTGTGGCGCGTGCGCATTTTGTTGCTCACGGACGACACGATCGTCGTCGAGGAACCCATGGCGCTGGGCGAGACCGTCCACCTCATGGAAGGCATCGAGCTGGTGGGGATTATCGTGGTCGGGCAGAACCGGTGGATGTTCCGCACAACACATCAGGGATTCACCGATATCGAATCCGGCGGCAACCGAGCGCTCAAGGGCATCACACTCAAGATGCCCGAGCATGTCGAACGATGCCAGCGCCGGAACTTCTACCGCGTGTCCACAGAGGTCCTTATGCTGCCCGGGGTGGAGTGCCGCCCGCTGCTCGACCCGCAGACGGCGCTCGTCGCAGAGGCCGCGAACCGGATCGAGGTACTCGACGCGCAGGACGCGGACGTGACGGGGGAATCGCATAGTGAGATCGACGCCGGGCACCTGCCCGAAGTGGGCCCCTGCGTGGGTGCCCGCCTGATGAATGTCGGCGGGGGCGGCGTGGGGCTGCTCCTGGAGCCGGAAGATCGGACCGCGTTCGATCGCCACAAGCTCTACTGGCTTCGGATCAATCTGATGCCGCATGTCGCCGCACCGATCGGTGTCGTCGGAAGGCTCCGGCACACGCATATCGATTCCGAGCAGCGTCTGTACGCCGGGATGTGCTTCGAGTTCACGGGCGACTCCAAACACCATGAGTTTGTTGTGGACCAGCTTTGCCGGTACGTTGCGCAGGTTCAGCGCGAGCAGCTAGGGCGGATCGGCAACGTCTGAGTGATCGCGGTCGCGGGGCACAGCGCCCGCGAGCGGAGCCAGGCGATCCGATGCCACAAAGCGACAACAAAGACACAACAGACTCCCCCCCCGCGATCGACGTGCATCTGGATGTGCTGAACATCGAGGTCACGTGCGCCTTCTGGTGCGACAAGCTCGGGTTCGAGCCCGTCGGCGAGGTGCGGATGGCGGGCACTTTTTTAGAAATCCGCTCCGTCGAGCGCCACGACCTGCCTGGCTACCGGTTCACGTTTCACTGCTGTGCGCCGAGCCCGGCGGCGGGTTCATGGAAGGGGAGCCTCAAGCGGATCTGCCTGCGCGTCGCGGACCTGGATGAGACCGCCCGGCGCATCGGTGACGACGCGCCGTGGGTCGTCACCCCTCAGGAGGCACGGGCGGACGCCGCCCCTCTCCGGGTGCTGGACCCGAACGGGTATCAGATCGAACTTCGGGGTGATCCTCGGGCAGGTTCCTGAGGTAGCGGTGCGAGCCCTTCTGGAAGATCATTTTGTTCCAGTCCGGCGCGGGTGTGTGGAACGCACGGGTCAGCGCGACAGGGTCATCCAGCACAAGAATATTGATATTACCCCTGTTCGTCCGCGCGATGATCGGGCTTGTCCCGTTGTTGAGTGTCGCGTCGAACGATGAAAACGAGACGTTGTGCACCTGATTCGTGCCCTGCACCTTGTCGGCAAAGCGGACGACGCCGTCCATAGACTCCATATCGATATGCCCCGCGGAACCGGGCGGGATCTGGTACCAGATGCTGCCATCGACCGCGGTGAGCGTGACGGGGTCGGTCATCACGTGCTTGGTGCGCACCTCGATCGCGCCTTTGTGGTTCGACACATGGATCGCGCCGCGGACGTTCACCAGCTCGACGAGCCCGTACGCGTTCTCGATGTACACTCCGTCGCAGCGCGGCATGGTGATATACAGATGCACAGAGTGATCGTCCGCCCTGGGTCGGCTCGTCGTGCTCCGCACCCGCAGCACCGCGTGGGTGTCCTGCTCGATGACCTCCGCGAGCACCTCCACCGCGTTGATCGCGTCCTCGTGATACTCATCGGAAACATCCGGCGAAACATGCACGCGCGACTCGACCATGATCGTGTCCATGCTCGGGTCCACGCGGACATCCACCGAGCCGCGGAAGTTGCGGACATCCAACCCGACGCCCTGAGCAAGCAGCGGGTGGTCCAGTTCATAATCAAACGATCGCGTCGTGCCACACCCCCCCAGGCCCCCACCCAGGCTGATGGCAGAGACGACGACAAACAGAAAAACGAGAGCGGCTCGGTTGGGCATAGCGGTGATCCGTGGTTGAGCGGCGCGCAGCATGCACGCCGAGAGAACGTATCGGCATGCGTCCCCCCCTATCGCCAACGGGTGCGCCCGCGAGCGTCCGGTTTGAAGTTATCTGCGCCCGAGAACCCAGATGGCGTACTCGCTGCGCAAATTTCGCCCCCCCCACCCCCCACACTCCCCATCATGCTCCGGTGATGGCTCCAACAAGCCGTCCCCCTGCTCGTCCACGACAGCGATCAGGCGCAGCGGGGAACGCTCGATGAGCGAGGTCCACTGCTTGAGGGTATAGGTCCGCAGGGTGTACGAAGAATCCAGGTGGATCTCGCGGGTGGGCGTATCGACACGGATATGCGACGCAACACGCTCGGTTCGGGCACGGAGATCCGGCGATAGGTAGTTAATGAGTTGCGTCACGGCGCACGAGCCACGCGCGCCGCACCATGTGTCTTCGGTGTCCATCTCGCCGCCGGGGTGGACGACGGAGAGCCCCACCGCGTACGCCCCGCCCTTGCGCAGCGCTCGAGCCATGCACCCGAAGTGGGCGAGCACGCGGGCATCTGTGTGCAGGTGGCGAATGGTGTTGATGAGGCAGAACGCGAAATCCGCCTTGGCAGAGAGCGAAAAATCCTCGAATGTCGCGTCGAAAATATCGCCCGTCAGCCCGCGGTGCCGGAACCCTGTGCGAGCGTAGTCCAGCATCGGAGCGCAGTTATCGAATCCCGCGACGCGGATCCCCGTCGCTGCGGCGGCCCGCAGGTACCGGGCGGTGCCGCACCCGGGCTCGAGCCAGAGGGGCTGATCCCGCGCGGATCGGCGGACAGCGGTAAACAACTCGGCGATTCGGGTGAGGCCTTTAACCTCCTCGGCGGTACCAGACGCGTGGAGGATGTCGTACCAGGCGGGGTGGGTGTACCAATCCTCGCTGAGGTGCTCGACTCTTCTCTTGGCGCGGATGGAAGACATTGGCGTCGAGGGTAGCTTGGTCCGATGATGCAAGGCGAGGGCGGGGGGTATAGGGAGTCTCTCGATGCGATACACGATCCGGGTGGTCCTCATATCCCTGCTCGCGGGCATGATCTTTTCCCAAGCGGCAGCGGAACAAGACGCGGTCATCGAGATCTCGCTGGGCAGCCAGATCGATCCCGCGGACGCGCGCGGGCGTGTCATCGTTTACCTCATCCAGCAGGACACGGGCATCGAGCGCCGGACCAAGCCAGCCGAAGGCCCCTTCCTCTCAAGCCCGCAGGCGATCTTCGCGGTGGATATGAGCGCAGAAGGCGCGTGGGCAAATGGGTCGATCGTGATCGACGACAGCGCCGAGTGGTTCCTGCACAAACCATCGGCACTGCCACAAGGCAAGTACAAGGTGCAGGCGGTGCTGGACAAGCGTCAATCCGACAGCGCGTGGTACCGCGAGTTGGGCAATTTATTCTCGCGAGCCGGTGATTTCGCGCTGTACGAACAGATCGACAAGCCGAGGCATATCTCGGTGATTCTTGATCAGCAGGTGACCGACCGCGGCCCGGTCGCCGGACGCGGGTTCGACAACATCGAGATCGTGTCGGATGTGATGAGCCAGTTCTACGACCGCGAGGCGCGGATGCGCGCGGCGATCGTGCTCCCCGTCGGGTACTCGACGGACAAGAAATACCCGGTGATCTACAAGATCCCCGGATTCGGCGCCGACGAATCGCGCGCCTACGGCGAAATGACCCGGCGCGAGCACGAGGGGCTCTTCGATGGTGAGTACGAACTCGTGCGCAACGCGCTCGTCGTGTACCTGAACCCCGAGGGGCCGAACGGGCACCACTTGTTCGTTGATTCGGCGAACAACGGCCCGCTCGCCACGGCGCTCGTCCGCGAGCTCATCCCCGCGATCGAACAGAAATTCAGCGTCATCGCGGAACCCACCGCGAGGATCGTCACCGGGCACTCCTCCGGCGGGTGGAGCGCGATCTGGCTCGGGCTGCACCATATGGATGTTTTCGGCGGTGCGTGGGCGAGCGCGCCGGACCCCGTGGATTTCCGTAATTTCCAGGGGATCGACATCTATGAAGACACCAACATGTACACGGCGATCACGCCTGAGCAGGTGGCGCGCACGGGCGTCGATGTCGGGCAGGATGTCCCGAGCCGGCGCAACGACGACGACAAGTTCCTGACCATCCGCGCGGAGAACCGGATGGAAGAGGTGCTCGGGCCGCTCGGCAGCGCGTCGCAGCAATGGGATTCGTGGCAGGCGGTGTTCGGACCGCGCGAGGATCTGTACTCGCCGGGCGTTCGCCCGCTCTACAACACCGAGACGGGCGAGATCGATCACAAGGTCGCCGAGCACTTCCGCAAGTACGACATCGGCGCGCTGACCATAGCGAGCCCCGAATGGTACGCCAAGATCTTTGCGACCCGCATCCGGATCGTCGCGGGTGAAGACGATGAATACATCCTCGATGACTCGCTGCGCCTGCTCAAGGCGAGCGTGGACGCCGCCAGCATCAAAGACGGACCCGGGTACATCACAATCGTCGAGGGCTACGGGCACGGGAGCGTGCGCGAGAGCCGGGAGGTGCGCAGCTTCTCGAAGCAGATGCTCGAGCACCTCAAACAACACGGGCACATCACCGAGTGAGCCGGGTGCCGCTCAACCGGCCCGCTTGCGCCGACGCTTCGTGACCTGCTTCTCGATGTTCTCTTTGTAGAACCGCGACGGCTTGTCGTCCGCGAGACGGTCGTTCAACCGCTTGAGGGCTTCGGATTCGATCTGGCGGACCCGCTCGCGCGTCAGCCCGATCTCGGCGCCGATCTCCTTGAGCGTGAGCGGCTCCTTGCCGTCGAGACCGAACCGCAGACGCAGCACCTTCGCCTCGCGATCATCGATCGCCTCGAGCAACCGGTACACGATCTCGAGCTGGTCCTGGCGGTGGATCTGATCGTCCGGCGTGAGCGCGCTGCCGTCCGAGAGCATATCCGCGAAGTTGACCGGCTCGCCGTTGTCGTCGAGCGGGGCCTGCGCGGACTTGCGGTACGTCCGCCCGGCGGACTTGATCACCGCGATCTTCTTGACCGGCAATTCCATAATCTGCGAGAGTTCTTCGTGGGTCGCCTGCCGTCCGTGCCCCTCCTCGAACTCGGCGCACGCCTGCTTCCACTTGGCGATCAGCTCGACCATGTACGCCGGGACGTGGATCGGCTGCACCGCGTTGATCAGCGAGCGCTTGATCGCCTGCTTGATCCACCACGAGGCGTAGGTCGAGAACCGAGCACCCTGCGCCGGGTCGAAACCCTCGACGGCACGGATCAGCCCGATGTTGCCCTCCTCGATCAGGTCGGTGAGGGTGAGCCCACGGTTGGTGTAGTGCTTGGCGATCGAGACGACCAGGCGCAGGTTCGCGCGGACCAGATGGTCGCGTGCGCCCGGGCACGAGTCGTTGATGATCTTCCACCCGAACTGCTTCTCCTCGAGAGGCGTCAGCAGCGAGGTGGCATTGATCTCACGCAGATAGATCTGAAGGTCTGATTCGACTCCACGGGCGCCCATTTTCTATATCCCCTTCCGGAACTGCTTTGGTGCTGCCAGCGGGACACTGATGCTGCCAGCAGGATCTCCCCGAGTTGCGAGTGGGCGTCGCACCGAACAATACGGCGCACCGGTTCGCCGGTTCCACCCGGTCGCGGGGACGGCACGGGAGGATCCCGGAGTGGTATCGACGCGGGCGGACGCGGGCTTGACGCCGGGCGGGTGACGCGATCGAACGGGGCGGTCTTATCGGTTGGGGGGGTTGGTGGGGAGGTAACGTGTGCCCGAGTGTGTCCGAGAACAACGCGTAAAAAAAAATGCGCTCATCCCACGTTTCGGTGAGCAAGACGGCGCTTCACGCCGATGCGCGCTGCGAGCGTCTACAATCAGGATCCGCTTATGGCATTCGATCTCACATCCCTACTCCGCGACTGGGGCTACGAGCCCGGGCAGATCAACGTCCGCCTCATCACCGGCGACGACGGCACACCCAAAATCCAGATGCGCCTTGATCTGGGCGTGCTGCAGATGGAAGCGACCGGCAGACCCGACGGGCTCCGCCCCTACGGCTACGACTCGCTGCTCGAATACTTCGAGACCGCGCTGGACGAGCACGCCTCGGAAGATGACCCGGACGACGAGGCGCCCGATAACGCGCATACCGCTGGTAGCAGAGGTAGCGGGGGAGCGTTCATGCTGAGCGACAAGGACTGTCGTGAACTGCGAGAGGAAGCGGTGCAGTACTACCACCGGTACATCTCGCTGCTCGTGCTCTCGGATTACCTTGGTGTTGTGCGCGACACCTCGCGGAACCTGCGCGTGCTGGATCTCTGCCGCGAGCACGCAGCCGACGAGGACAACCAGGAGGTGCTCGAACAGTTCCGCCCGTACATCACCATGATGCGGACGCGCGCGCTCGCGAGCCTGATGGTTGCCGAGAACGAAGCAAATGGTGCTGTTGTCGCGCTGGACGAGGGCATCGCGAATATCCGCGATCTGTACGACGCCGCCGGGCGGCTCGAAGAAGCGGACACCGCCTCGGAGATCCAACTGCTGGTGGGCATGCGCCAGGAGTTGGTGCTCAAGCTGCCCGCGAGCCAGAAAAACGAACTGCGAGAACGCCTCCGCAAGGCGATCCAAGACGAGAACTACGAGCTCGCCGCGATCCTTCGCGACGAATTAAAAATGCTCAAAGACTAGCCCCCACGACCCACCCACCCCCCCACTCCCGATTCTCTTTCAACGGTATCTCTGCTCTACTGATTGCCCACTATGAGCGAGCCGCGCGTCCATGTCGTGATCCCGACACACACCCCGAGGTACCTCGACCTCGTGCTGGCGGCGTTGTCGCGCCAATCGCTCAGGCCCGCGTCGATCACCGTGACCTGCGACACGGACGACGAATCGATCGGCAAGGTAATCGAACGGTGCGCGAAAGAGTTCGGGCTCGTCGTGGACTGGGTGCGCCGGGCTAACCACGGCATGGAACGCCTCTGCCAGATCCGCAACAACGCCGTCCGTCATATCGCAACCACCCTCGCCGAGACGAGCGTGGGGAGCGGGGGGGGGGAGCGGGGAGGGGGGCGTGTGCTGGTGCTCGACGGCGACATGCTCGCGAGCAATGGTTTGATCGAGATGCACGCGGTGTTCGGTGCCGATCACGAACTGGTGTACGCCTACCGGATGGATGTCGGGCACGTCGCATCCGAAGCGCTGCGCGCCGAGAAAGTCGCGAGCGGGGAGCAGGTGCCCGAGGTGCCCAGCGCGCAGCTCAAGGAACTCCGCCGACGCCAAAGACGCTACGCAAAGCACCTGCTGCTGCGCCGGTTCTCCCTCGCCCCGGCGCACAAACCCAAGCTGCTCGGCGGGCATTTTTCCTGCACACTTGATCTCTACCTCAAGCTCAACGGCTTCGACGAGGAATACCAAGGGTGGGGTTTCAAGGACGACGAGTTCGCCCGCCGGGGCGCGAAGCTCGGGGCGCGGGTCGGGCTGGGTATCGACTCGATCATCGCCTGGCACCTCTGGCACGAGACCCGCCAGCCCGAGGGGCGAATGGCCGACCTGCCCACCGCCAAGCGGTTCGCCCGAAAGGATCTGCCAGTCATCGCGGAGCACGGCGTCCGGAACCCCCTCGATCAGCACCAGATCGAGGTTTCCCGATTCGGCGGCTGAGAGCCAGAGATGCCGATCCACTAGGGTAGGGCGCAGCCATACGCCGAATTGTGGACTATACTTCGCCATCTACTTTGGAATGATTCTAAAGTGCAATAGCCCCGATTCGTCCCCCAGCTTTCGAGCGAGGAGATCCTCCGTTGTCCGACATGCCCATCTATCTCGACCACGCCGCGACCTGCCCGTGCGACCAGCGCGTCGTTGACGCGATGCTCCCCTACTTCACCGAGAAATTCGGCAACCCCGGTTCACGCAATCATGCCTACGGGTGGCAGTCAGAAGAGGGGATAGACAAAGCACGCGCCCAGGCCGCCTCGCTCATCGGCGCGCAGCCCAAAGAGATCGTCTTCACGAGCGGCTCCACCGAGGGCAACAACCTCGCGATCAAGGGCGCAGCAGAAATGTACGCTCTGAAAACCGCAAGCGAAGCGGGGGATGGGGGGGGGCGTGGGCACATCATCACCGCGCTGCACGAGCACAAAGCCGTGCTCGACCCCTGCCACCGATTGAGCAAGCAGGGCTTCGATGTCACATTCCTCTCGCCCGGTGCCGACGGCATCATCACCAAAGACATGATTGCCGACGCGATGCGCGAGGACACCATCCTCGTCACCATCATGTGGGCGAACAACGAACTCGGCACCATCAACGAGGTCCCCGAGATCGGCGCGCTGTGCCACGAGAAAAACGTCATCTTCCACACCGACGCGACGCAGTGGGTCGGCAAAATGCCCACCGATGTCGTCCGCGACAACATCGACCTGCTCACGTGGTCCGGGCACAAGATCTACGGACCCAAGGGTGTCGGCGCGATCTACATCCGCCGCCGCCGGCCGCGGGTGCGCGTCACCGCACAGATCGAGGGCGGCGGGCAGGAACGCGGGTACCGCTCGGGCACGCTCGCGGTCCAGCAGATCGTCGGCTTCGGTGAAGCCTGTGAGCTGTGCGCCAAGGAAATGGAGAGCGACCAGCAGCGTCTGCTCAAGCTGCGCACCAAGCTGGAAACCGAACTCAAGAGCAAGCTCGAGCACGTGCAGGTCAACGGGCACGCCGAGCGCCGCCTGCCCCACCTCACCAACATCAGCTTCGGGTTCGTCGAGGGCGAGGGGCTGATGATGGCGATCAAGGATCTCGCCTGCTCCTCTGGCAGCGCGTGCACCAGCGCGTCGCTCGAACCGAGCTACGTGCTCAAGGCGCTGGGCATAGGCGACGACCTCGCCCACTCCTCGCTCCGCCTCTCGCTCGGGCGCATCACCACCGAACAACAGATCGACTTCGCGATCGAAAAAATCGTCTGGGCGGTCAACCACCTCCGCGACCTGAGCCCGTTGTGGGACATGCACAAGGAAGGCATCGATATCAACTCCATCGAATGGGCACACCACTAGCCTCCCCACCACTCCCCCGCTCCTCGTACCAGCACACACAAGACACCACCACCCAAGGGTGAACGAATCATGGCATACAGCAAAGAACTCATCGACCATTACGAGAACCCCCGCAACGTCGGGAACTTCGGCACCACCTCCGAGATCAAGGACCGCAAGGATGTCGGGTGCGGCGTCGTCGGCGCGCCCGAGTGCGGCGACGTCATGCAGCTCCAGATCAAGGTGAACGAAGACACCGGCAAAATCGAGGAAGCCCGCTTCAAGACCTTCGGGTGCGGCTCGGCGATCGCCTCCAGCTCACTCGCTACCGAGTGGCTCAAGGGCAAAAGCGTGGACGAGGGCCTCGGGATCAAGAACACCGACATCGTCGAAGAACTCTCGCTCCCGCCCGTCAAGATCCACTGCTCGGTGCTCGCCGAGGACGCCATCCGCGCCGCGATCCAGGACTACAAACAGAAGAACGGGCTCGCCCAGGACGCCGACAAGGCCCATTCACACTAGGAACCCGCCCTACGTCTATACTCACCGACCCACCCGACCACCATCCACCAGTTTTTCCGCGAGGAACGCAACAATGAGCGTCATACTCACCGAGACCGCCGCACGCGAAATCAAGTCCATCGTCAACCAGCAGGAGCTGGACACGGAAAACGTCTGCCTCCGCGTCGGCGTCAAGGGCGGCGGGTGCTCCGGGTTCTCCTACCTCCTCGATCTCACCGAGTCCCAGAAAGACACCGACGAGATCTTCGAGCAGCACGGCGTCAAAATCATCTGCGACCCCAAGAGCATGCTCTACCTCAACGGCACCACCGTCGATTTCAAAGACGAAATCATGGGGCGAGGGTTCGTCTTCAACAACCCCAACGCCACCACCACCTGCGGGTGCGGCTCCAGCTTCTCGGCCTAACCCCTCCCCACCCCCACCCCCACCCCCAACCACAACCAGCACCGTCACTCCGCCTTGTGGATCTCGGTCTTCGGGTGGAACGCTGCCCACGAGTGGTAGAAAGTCTGCATCGTGCGGACACCCTCGGGCGCCTCGTCCACGCTGACCCCAGCCTCGGTTGCGCTGATCACGACATCGCCCGAATCCGTCTTGATGCGCACCGCTCCGTCCTTCGCGGAAGCCGCGGTCACGAAGATCGCACGCTCACCGATCAGCACGCCGACGCCGAGTTCCTTGGACGGCAGACGGTCGTCGTACTCGAACTCATGGAAGATCATGTTGGGCGATGAAAAGTACCGCTCGTAAGGATTCTGGGAGTAATTCCGCTGATGCCCGGTCTCGTCCGACAGCACCTCGCCCTCCGGGTGCGCCTTGGCGAACGCCGCG
>JAJDDG010000026.1 GCA_029260435.1 Phycisphaerales bacterium
AACACCCAGATGGTCAACGGCTGGGGATCCTTCGATTACGCCCTGATCGATGGCGTCGGCGCGGGCAGCGGTATCGCCTCCAACGGCGGCGCCCAGATTTTCACCTTTGATATCACCGGCGGCTCCGCCGATATGAATACCTTCACAACAAACTTCAGCACCGGCGCAGGCATGGACCCGATGATCGCCGCAGCAAAGTTCATCGTCGGCCCAACAAACGACGACAGCGCCTTCGGCGCATTCCCCGCCCCCGGAGTCACATCCCTGGCCTTCATCTGCGCCAGTTCCCTCGCCACCCGCCGCCGCCGCGCATAACTCCACCCCTCAAATCCAAATCCATCCATGAAAGCGCCCGCGATCCATCGCCCGCCTTCGTTGTGTTTGCCAGGTGCCTCCCCCTCCCTCCCCCCTTGCGGGAGGATGTCATCACTGTCTTCGGTGATGACAGGAGAGGGCTCCCCAATCTACACCCTCTACCTCTCGCTCCAGTCTTCTCTCCCTCACTCCTTCCCTTTCTCTCCCTGATCCCCGATCCTTGGTGCCTGCTGCCTTCTTAGCCCGATACCTACTGCATACACCTACCGCGCAATTCCTGCGCGCACCGCGAGCCCAACCATGCCCCCACCCGCCAACGCACCCACCGCCATCGACTTCTCCTCCTTCACCACCGCCCCCACACCCGCCGAATCACCCGACCACCTCGAAACCCTCAAGCGCAACCTCGCCGCCATCGCCACCCGCTCCCCCCGCGCAGCCCAGCGCATCGCCGCCGCCCCTCCAGCACCCCCAAACGCCGCCCCCGAGTTCATCCAAACCCAGGACGGAGTCCTCTCCGCAACGCTCGACAACCGCGCCCTCGCATCAAAGCGCCACCCCCTCGAAGAAGCCGACCGCCTCACCGCATCGATCGACCCCGAGAAAGCCGGGTGCGTCCTCATCCTGGGCTTCGCACTGGGCCACCACGCCGCAGCCCTCGCGCGCAGGCTCAAAAACGACACCGCACTCATCATCTTCGAGCCCGATGTCGCGCTCCTCCGCGCCGTTTTCTCCCGCATCGACTGCGCCGACTGGCTCAGCGAAACAAACGCCGTCTTCCTCACAGACGCAAACGCACCCGCCGAACTCACCGAATCCATCAAAGGCCTCGAAGCGCTCCTCGCCCTCGGCGCCCACATCCTCGAACACCCCCCCTCGCGCGCACGCCTCGCCGACTCCGCCCCGATCATCGCCGAGCACTTCACCCGCGCCCTCGCCGCGACGCGCACCCACATCATCACCACGATGGTCCAGACCGAAACCACCCTGCGCAACTCACTGATGAACCTCGATCATGTCCTCGCACACCAGGGCGTCAACGACCTCCGCAACCTCACACCGCACAAACCCGCAATCCTCGTCGCCGCAGGCCCATCACTCCAGCGCAACATCCACCTCCTCGAGGCCGATCCCACCATCCGCGAGCGCTGCGTCATCATCTGCGTCCAGACCGTCCTCGAACAACTCCTCAAGCGCAACATCATCCCCCACTTCGTCACCGCGCTCGACTACCACGAGATCTCCAAACGCTTCTACGAAAACCTCACCCCAGAGAGCTGCGCGCAGACAACACTCATCGTCGAACCAAAAGCAAACCCCGCCATCATCGACGCCTACCCCGGCCCCGTCCGCATCACCCGCGCCGACGAACTCGCGCTCCTCCTGGGCGATACGCTCACTCCCGACCACGCCAAGCTCCCCCCCGGCGCAACCGTCGCCCACCTCGCCTACTACCTCGCCCGCTTCATGGGCTGCGACCCCGTCATCCTCACCGCCCAGGACCTCGCCTTCACCGACAACCAGTACTACCAGTCCGGCGCAGCCATCCACCGCACCTGGGCCCCCGAACTCGAACCGTTCAACTCCATCGAATCACTCGAGTTCCAGCGCATCCTCCGCTTCAAACTCCACCTCCGCCAGCTCCCCGATATCCACGACCGCCCGACATACACCGACGAACAAATGGCGGCCTACCTCGCCCAGTTCGAACGCGACTTCCTCGCCGACCACGAAGCGGGCCGCACCACCATCGACGCGACAGAAGGCGGCCTGGCGAAGCGCAACACCACCGCGCTGCCCCTCAAAAACGCACTCGAAACATTCGCACCACCCACCGCGGACCCCCTCCCCGAGATCCCCCTGCCGCAGGGCAACGAAAACCAGCGCACCACCCAGCGCGCACGCGACCGCCTCCAGAAGGTCGCCCGCGACGCCCGCACCATCTCCCGCCACTCGCGCACCACTTCGAAGAACCTCGACAAGGTCTCCAAGGTGCTCCAAGACGCCCCCGCCGCCAACCGCCTCATCGAAAAAGTCCACCGCACCCGCGACGAAGTCGAATCACTCCAGCCCGCATGGGCTCTCATCCTCCGACTGAACCAGACCGGCGCCCTCAAACGCTTCCGCGCCGACCGCGCCCTGCGCCTCCAGGACAACCCCACCGAGCTCGACGCCCAAAGACACCGTATCGAGCGCGACTCGTCGAACGTCACCTGGACCGCCGATGTCGCCGACGCCCTCGCCGAACTCCTCACCGCCGCCGACGCCGCCCTCGCTGGCAAACCAAAGCGCACCCGCGACATCACCCCCCCGCCGTCAGACGCACCAATCTCCCCCTCCTCCCGCAAACAAACCATCACCGCCGTCATCCCCCTCGAACCCTGCGCCCTGCACATGCGCCCGCTCGACGCCGCCGCCCTCACAAAAACCCTCAACCAACTCGCCCAATCCAAACTCGTCAGCCGCGCCATACTCCTCGCACCAAGCACCCTCACCCTCCCCGACATCCAGCCGCACCCCGCTCTCTCCCTGGAAATCCACCGCGCCGACCCCATGCCCGAACCCGCGGCCCGCTCCATCTCCGCCGCACGCGCATTCGCCCGCCGCGCCTGGCGCGCCGGCTCAGGCCTCTCCTACCTCACCTGCTTCGACCACCTGCTCAACTCCAGCGCCCTGCGTGCGCTCGCCGAGCAACACAACCTCCCCGCCCTCCTCCTCGTCGATCCCAACTCGCCGAACCTCGACCCGCAACTCACCGACGAGATCACCACCCGACATTTCGAAAACCCCGACCTCAACCCACTCACCTTCACCCACGCCCGCCCATCACTCGCACCGCTCTGCATCTCCGCCGCCGTCCTCGAAGACCTCGACCAGGCACAAACCAACAACGCACTCTTCGCACACATCGGCGGCATGCTCGGCTACATCCCCTCCCGACCCCGCACCGATCCCATCGCCTCCTCCGCCTGTATCCAGATCGACGCGCCAACCCGCAACGACGACCCCGCCTCCCTCCCATCTTCCTCCCCCGAACACATCCTCCTCCAGTTGTGCGCACCAGACGCGCACATCGAGACTACCCTCGCGCTCAACATCATCCATTCCTGCGCACAACTCCCCGACCCACCAGCACTCACCCTCACCGCTGGGGGTGAGGGGGGGGGCGATGCGCTCGCCCACCCCGACATCATCCCCATCATCCGTGCAGCCCGCGACGCCAACCTCCCCGCGATCCATGTCCGCTCATCCCTCCGCCCCGATTGCATCACCGACGCGCAGTTCACTTCTTTCCTCGAAAACCACACCGCCGACATCATCTCCCTCGACCTCGTCGCCGCCACCGAAGAGACCTACCGCGCAATCACAAACCGCGACCACTTCCAAACCGTCTACGCCCGCGCCGAACAACTCATCAAAGCCCGCACCATCACCCGCTCCATCCCCTCGCCCTTCGTCATCCCCCGCATCACCCGCCGCGACGAAGTCCACTCCGAACTCGAACCCTTCTTCGACAAATGGCTCTACCTCACCGCCTCCGCAACCATCGACCCTCCCGCACCAGATACCACAAACCGGATCAAACCCATCACCAAACCACGCCACGCCATCACGCGAGACCTGCTCACCCGCATGCCCATCGACTGCGCCGGCTCAGTCCTCTCCTGCGAACATCTTTGCGATGAACAATCCGCAATCGCTTCCCTTGCAGACTCATCCATCGCCGATGCCTGGCGCGCACTCACCGCCCACCGCGCGATACTCCTCGACACCCTCCCACCAGAACACCCCGCCCTCGCAACAACTTGGTGAGTAAATGAGCGTACAAGCCACCGCAATCATCCTCGCCCGCGCGGGCTCAAAGGGACTCCCCCACAAGAACCGCCGCATGATCGCGGGCAAGCCCTGCGCACAGTGGACCGTCGAGCACGCCCTCGCCTCCGCATCAATCTCCCGCGTCATCGTTTCAACAGACGACGCCCAACTCATCGAACTCTTGCGCGACATCAACCCCGCCCCCACCAAAACCATCGAATACATCCACCGCCCCGCCGACCTCGCACAGGACAACACTCCGATCGACGCCGCAGCCCGCCACGCCGCGACCGAATCCAACATCTCCCCCGATTCACCTATCGCCATCCTCTATGCAAACGTCCCCGTCCGCCCCGCAGACCTCACCGACCGCGCCATCACCCTCCTCACCGAAACTGCCTGCGACTCCGTCCAGTCCTACTGCGCCGTCGACAAGCACCACCCGCTCTGGACCTGCCGCGTCTCCGAAGACGGCTCCGTCCAACCTTGGCAGGGCGACACCCGCTTCAACAACATCTTCCGCCGACAAGACCTCCCCCCCGCCCACATCCCCGACGGCGGCGTCATCGCCCTCACCCACGCCGCGCTCTTCCGCCCAACCACGATGCAATCCGCAGACTCTGCCGCGCCGGGTGCCACTGGCGGCTTGCCCGCCAGTGCCTTCTCCACAACACTCCCCGCCCCACCATCCCCCCACGCCTTCCTCGGCGACGACCACCGAGCAATCACCACCGAGCCCGGCGACGTCATCGACATCGACAACGAGATCGACGCACTTGTCGCGGAGCAGGTGCTGCATCTCGGCCATCCATTTTACTCTGAAAACCGGATTACAAGCTGATAAACGGCGATTTGAAACAAACCATGAAACAAACACGCACGAAAGTTGCACGTTCGTTCGGAATTAGTTAGTCTTCGCGGCCATGGAAGAACTAATTTTCGAAGAACCACGTACGGTCCTAGACGAAGCAATCACACGGCACGAGAGCGTATGGCCACTCGTCCTCGAGGGAATACAACTTGCGCATCTCGCCTATCCTCGCCGAATGGCTCTCACGGAGAGCCTTGTTCCCGGCATCCCATGTCTCCGACGGGCACGTAACGAGTTAAACGACGACACGTGGCGATTCATTCGTTCCATCTGTGATCCGCTCTTGGAATCAGGACAAATTAGAACCTTCTCAGAGATCGACGGCGGCGAAGTCTTGATCCTCCCGGACGGTTTGCATGCAAGAGTAAAGAAGGGCGATGTAAACGGGAAAACCTCGAATTACCCGACCGATCGGATTCGCAAGATGGGAGCAAGGGGTAACCGATACGCAATGTATCCTGGTCAAAGTAGTCTCGACCTCTACATCGAAGATGGCCTCTGGATTGATGTTGTGTATGTTGCAGGAATTTCTGTTTCTGAAATCACCCAAATGGGCATTCGGCTGTCGGTTGCGAGTGTCAGTCCGTTCGTTTCGCTGCCTGCGCCTGACCCAGCAGTAATTGGGTCGATTTCGCCAAAGGCTCTAGAGTTGTCAAATGAATTCCGAAGCAAGATCCAAAGTGCCTGAGAATAACCATCTATTTCCAGAGGGATCCTTCGATCTCCCTGGTGATTCTGGCTTGATTCCCAAGACATTAGAGGTAGCTCGGCTGGCTTGCAGTCTGAGCTTGTCTTCACTTTCCAATAAATCCGGTATCAGTGCGCCGACTCTCTCTAGAATAGAGACTGGCTCTCGGCGAGCCACACGACAAGAACTAGAGGCTATCGCGGTAGCGTTAGATGTCCCCGTTCGTTTGCTCTGCAAACAACTTGCCACCGAACGATTGGGGCTGTCCGAGTTCTACCATCGAAAGCTCAGCCGAGCCGGCGCTCGCGCCGTTAGATCGATTGAAAGCCAATGCCTACTAAACGCTGCTGTGATCCATCAGATTGTCACTCTCATCGATGACTTCCCAGTAGATTCGGTCCCGACTATTGACTTAGACGATGCCAAGGGCGATCCAGAACTGGCCGCACACATGCTGCGATTAGCTTGGCGGTTGCCTCGTGGACCTATACGGAATCTGTTTTCAACCGTGGAAAATGCCGGATGCTTAGTCTTGCACACTGATTTCGGAATCCCAGACATGGATGCTCTTTATCAGAAAGCTGCTGGTATCCCTCCAATCTTCTGGGTCAATTCTCGCAAACCATTGGACCGTGTCCGATTCAGTCTGGCTCACGAGCTTGGGCATCTTGTACTCCATGAAGAACGGCCTACTGATAATTCTGAAGCTGAGCGACAAGCTGATACTTTTGCGGCAGCTTTTCTTATGCCCAAAGCAGATTTTCGATCTGAATGCCCCACACGAATTCGAGTACCTCAACTTATTCAAATGAAGCGAAAATGGAGATGCTCGATGAGTGCCATCGCGCGACGCTCACTCGACACCGACATCATTACTCCGCAGCAACATAAAAATCTAATGATCCGGCTCAGCCAACTCGGTTGGCGAAAAACTGAACCTTATCCAATCCAAGGTGAATCCCCAAAGCTAATGGCATCGATTATTCATAAATGCCTCCACACTGTCGAGCACACTCTTGAAGAATTTGCGAAGATGCTTGCTATAAATCCAATGATTTTGCGGGAATGGCAACAGCCATTCCCGGGACAGTGCGCCGACCCCATGTCTCCACCTTCCCTAAGACTGGTTTCAGAATAGGTTCAATGGCGAGCAGTATATTCCTATGCGCATCGCCGACACCACCATCTCCCGCTCCTCACCGCCGTACATCATCGCCGAGATCGGCGTGAACCATGACGCGCAGCTATCCCGAGCGATCGAGCTTATCGATGCCGCCGCCCAAGCCGGCGCATCCGCCGTCAAGTTCCAGCTCTTCCGGGCAGACATGCTCCTCTCCCGCGCCGCCCTCCTCGCCAACTACCAATCCGCCGCAGGCGAGACCGACCCCATCAAAATGCTCCAGCGTCTGGAACTCCCGACCAGCGCCCTCGCCGAAGCGCGTCACCACGCAGCCGCGATAAACCTCCAATTCATCATCACCGTCTTCTCACTCCCCCTCGTCGAACAAGCCGAACTACTCGAGCCCGATGCATACAAATCCGCCTCGCCCGACATCATCCACCATCCTTTATTAACAGCCATGTCCATCACAGGCAGACCGCTCATCGTCTCCACCGGCGCCGCCAATATGAGCGAGATCTCCGCCGCCGCAGAACTCCTGCAACCCGCGCAAAGCCAAACCGCCTTCCTCCACTGCGTCAGCGCCTACCCCACGCCGCCGGACTCCGCAGCCCTCGGCGCCATTCCTTATCTATTGGATCAACTCCCCGTCGAAATCCCAGTCGGGTACTCCGACCACACCGCCGAAACTTCCACCGGCTCCATCGCCGTCGCGCTCGGCGCAACGATCCTCGAAAAGCACCTGACTTATTCCCGCACCGCGCAAGGCCCGGACCACGCCGCCTCCCTCGAACCCGACCAGTTCGCCGAGTATGTCTCGCTCGCCAACGCCGCGCACGCCGACCGCGAATCCGTGCGCGCGTTGGGTGTCGATCCGGACGAACCATCCGCGGACCCGAGAGTCGGCCCGCGCACAAAGCGTGTCCTCGAGATCGAGCAGGACGTCCGCAACGTGTCCCGCCAGTCCATCGCCGCCGCACGCCATATCCGCGCCGAATCCGTCATCGAAGCGTCCGACTTGTGCTTCCAGCGCCCCGGCACCGGGTTGAATCCGACCTCGTTTTCCGCAACCGTCGGGCGCCGTGCGCGCAGAACCATCGAGTCGGGCGAACTCCTCGCCGAGAGCGACCTGCTATGAGCGCCGATCACCCCATCCGGTGCGCAGTGGTCACAGGCACGCGCGCAGAATCCGGGCTCCTCGCCCCCGTGATAAACGCCCTTGCTGCGCACGAGAGCACAACCCCGCTCGTCTTCGCCTGCGGCGCCCACCTCGCAACCGACCCGCCAACCATCGAAGAACTGCGCGCGCAATATGAACTCGCCGCCGAGATCCCCATGCAGGAGCCGGGCGTCACGGGGCGCTTCCCCGATGCGCGCGCACTCGGGCGGGGGATCTCGGGATTCGCAGCCGCATTCGAGCGCACGAACCCGACCTGGGTGCTGGTATTGGGCGACCGCATCGAGGCGCTCGCCGCCGCGTGCGCCGCTTCTGTCGCGCAGATCCCCGTCGCGCACATCCACGCCGGCGACCGCGCCGAGGGCGTCGCCGACGAGGGTATCCGCGGTGCGATAAGCAGGTTAGCGCACCTGCACCTGTGCGCAACCGAGCAGTCCGCGCAGCGCACCGTGCGCACGGGCGAGCGCCCCGAGCATGTCGTCTGCACTGGCTCACCCGCCGTTTTCGGCATCTCCGCCGTCGAACCGATGGACGACGACGCATTCCGTGCGCTCGGCTCGCCCACTATCGTCGTCCTCCACCACCCGGCCGGGTTAGGCGCAGAGCAAGAAACCAATATCGCGCGCGCGATAGCCGGAGCTGTGTGCACGGAGGATGGATCAGAGCGCACATTGTGGCTCCATCCGAACCTCGACCCCGACCGCGATGCGGTCTTCGATGTCATGAAAGAGTGCGCACAGCAAGAGCATGTCTCAGATTGTGCACACCTCCCGCACGCGCAGTTCCGTTCACTCATCAAGCGTCTGGGCGCACAAAATGGAACCTTTGTGGGCAACAGCTCCGCCGCGTTAATAGAGGGAGCGCTCCTCCGCGCACCCGCCGTGGACATCGGCCCCAGACAGGCGGGGCGCGAGCGCGCAGGCAACGTCATCCACTGTCCGGGCGATTCAGTGGATCAGATCCGCGAGGCGATTATTCGTGCGCGCGCCCTCGACACCTCGGCGCTCGATCACCCGTACGGCGGGGAAGATGCGCCGGAGCAGATCGTCGCGGCCCTGGTCGCACGAACAGGGGATATCCCCGCTCTGCTGCGCAAACGCTGCACCTTCTGACCCCCCACCCATCCCCCACCCATCCCTACGCCCGGATAACCCGCCGGGCGGCGGGTTATCCGCCCGCGCGCGCCAACAACGTCCTGTATCCAACGCAAGTCAGGGTGTGTGCGCGTCGATGTTGCTTGTAGGCACGGGCTGCGAGAGCACCCGCGAGTAGCACAAGAAGTGGAGAACAGCGAGATGAACGTCGAAACCGACACCGCCGATCCGATGCAGATCGTCACAAAAGCGATCAATGAAATCTCGCACATCGCCACGCTGCCGGAGGTGACGCTGCGGATCGTTGAGCTTGTCGAAGACCCGACGTCTACGGCGCAGGATCTGCACAACGTGATCAGCAATGATCCGGCGTTGTGCAGCCGTATTCTGAAGGTTGTGAATAGTTCGTTCTACGGGCTGCCGGGGCAGATCGGATCGATCAACCGGGCGATCGTGCTGCTTGGTTTGAACGCGGTGAAGAATATCGCGATCAGTGCGAGCCTCGCGAAACTGTTCCGCTCGGGGCAGTTGTGCCCGACCTTCAGCGCGCGTGATCTTTGGATGCACTCGGTCGGGACGGCGGCGGCGGCGAAACTGATCGCTGACACGCTCGACTTCGGTGCGCCGGACGAGGCGTTCCTTGCGGGGCTCTTACACGACATCGGGATCATGGTCGAACTGCAGTACGACCGGAACAAGCTGATCGAGGCGGTGAACGAAGTCGGGATGCAGGACGGCGTGCCGACCAAGGACATGCTGGAGGTGGAGATGGGCGTCTTCGGCGCGACCCATCAGCACTTCGGGATGGGGCTGTGTGAGAAGTGGAAGTTCCCGGCGTCGTTCTCGTCGGTGTGTGGTCATCACCACCACCCGATGGAACTGCCCAGCGGCGGTCGTTCGCTCGCGTGCCTTGTGCATGTCGCGGATCGGCTCGCGGCGGGCGTTGACGAGAGCAAGGGGTTCCGGCTCGATATGCAATCGATCGAGATCGACCCCGGTGCGCTGGAAGAGATCGGGATGACGCCCGAGAAGCTGGAGACGATCAAGGGTCGCCTGGCGGAAGAGATCGAGGACGTCGAATCACTGCTCTCGTGAGCGGACAGGCATAGCAGATCGCGCGCGAACGCACGGACGCGGGGGCGCGGGGTCATCAACAATTCTCTCTTTCTCCCTCCGGGCGGCTTGGCATGTGCCTAGCCGTCCGTTTTATTTTTGCGCGAGGCGGTTGCGCCAGTCGTCG
Source organism: Phycisphaerales bacterium (assembly GCA_029260435.1). GTDB lineage: Bacteria > Planctomycetota > Phycisphaerae > Phycisphaerales > UBA1924 > OFTM74. Next base: position 10,322 of record JAJDDG010000026.1, read on the forward strand.
AGTTTGGCGTCGTGGGTGAGGTCGAAGGAGAGGGGGGTGATGGTGATGTGGCGTTTGAAGAGGTACTCGACATCGGTGCCCGAGTCTGCCTCGCGGAAGTTGAGCCCGGAGCCAGCGGGCCAGTAGTAGGTGTCGCCCGAGGGAGAGACGTTGCGCTCGTATTTGTCATAGAGGGCGTGCGTGTTCATGGGGCAGACGGTGATTGGGAGGGGCGCTGTGGGGTCTTCGATTGGTTCGTTTTCGTGATCGGCGTTGCTCATGACCTGGGGCGGGCCGGGGAGGCCGGCGGCGGCGCGCTCGCGGTTGGATTGGGCCTGCGCTTCTGGGGTGTTTTCGACGGGCTGCTCGCAGCGGGGGATGTTGACATTGAGGCAGGTGTGGTGGTCGGGGATGCCGGCGTTGAGTATGTGTTCGAGTGCGCGGCGGGCGTGGATCGCAGCATTGTCAAACTTTGCGCGCCCTGCGCCGAGGTGGAGCGAGAGAGCGATGGCGGGGATGCCGAGAAAGGCGGCTTCGATGGCGGCGGCGACTGTTCCTGAGTAGATGACGTTTATGCCGCAGTTCGCGCCGGCGTTGATGCCCGAGAGGACGATGTCTGGCTGCGTGCCTGCGCCGAAGCGCTCGGGCCAGAG
>JAJDDG010000027.1 GCA_029260435.1 Phycisphaerales bacterium
CGGTCGTTCTTGAACTTCGTGAGCTGGTCGCACTGCACGGTCTCGACCTCGTGGGAGATCTCGAGGATATCGATCGGGCGGTCTTCGTCGTTTTCCACGTATTCGTTGACGCCGACGATGATCCGGTCGTGCGCCTCCATCTCCTCGGAGAAGCGGTAGCTCGCCTCGGCGATGGACCTGCGGAAGTACCCCTTGTGGATGCCCTGCACCACGCCCATGCGCCCGCCGCGGACATTGGTCTTATCGGCTTCGTCCAGCTCGAACGCGCCGCCGCCCATGGTGTCGATCTCCTCGATGAGTTCGAGTGCGCCCTTTTCCACCTCGTCGGTGAGCGCTTCGACGAACCACGAGCCGCCCAGCGGATCGGTCACGCGGGTGACGCCTGTTTCGTGCGCGAGGATCTGCTGCGTGCGCAGCGCGACGGTGACGGCCTGCTCGGTGGGCAAGCCGAGGGTTTCGTCCATCGAATCGGTATGCAAACTCTGGCACCCGCCGAGCACCCCAGCCATCGCCTGGTAGGCGACGCGGACGATGTTGTTGAGCGGCTGCTGCTCGGTGAGCGAGCACCCGGCGGTCTGCACATGGGTTTTCATGTACATCGCCTTGGGGTTGGTCGCGCCGTAGCGGTCTTTCATCATGCGGGCCCAGATGCGGCGCGCAGCCCGGATCTTGCAGATCTCCTCGAAGAACTCGTTGTGCGCGTTGAAGAAGAAGCTGAGGCGCGGCGCGAATGCATCAACATCCAGCCCGCGCAATATCGCCTCTTCGACGTATTCCATGCCGTCGCGGAGGGTGAACGCCAATTCCTGGATCGCATTCGAGCCCGCCTCGCGGATGTGGTACCCGGAGATGGATGTCGCGTGCCAGAGCGGGACATGGTGCATCGCGAACTCGATGGTGTCCACGACGAGTTTCACGCTCGCCTCGGGTGGGTAGATGAACTCGTTTTGCGAGTGGAACTCCTTGAGGATGTCGTTCTGGAGGGTGCCGCCGAGTTTGTCCCACGAGAAACCGCGCTCGCGGCACATGGCGAGGTACATCGCCCAGACAACCGCCGCAGGGCCGTTGATCGTTTGCGAGACAGTCACCTTGTCCAGCGGGATGTCCGCGTAGAGCGTGTGCATGTCGTCGATGGTGTCGATCGCCACGCCGCAGCGCCCGACCTCGCCCGCGCTGAGCGGGTCATCGGAGTCGCGCCCCATGAGGGTCGGTAGGTCGAACGCGGTGGAGAGCCCGATGTTCGCCTTGGTCTTGGAGGTGGAGCCTTTGTCGAGGATGTACTTGAAGCGTGTGTTGGTGTCTTGGGCGCTGCCGAAGCCTGCGAACTGGCGCATGGTCCAGAGGCGCGTGCGGTAGCCCTGCGGGAAGAGCCCGCGGGTGTATGGGTATGTGCCGGGGTTCGGGATGTCGCGGTCGATGTTGCGCAGCGCTTCGGGCGGAACATCGGGTGTGTACGCCGGGTCGAGCACGAGCCCGGAGATGGTGACGGCGTTCGGATCAACCCCCCCACCCGCACCACAGGCCTCTTTGAGGTTCTTCTTGTCTACGCCGGAGCCGGCACCGCTTTTTGTCGTCGTCATCGCAGATCCTCGCACGCATATCTATTCACCCACCGGACGCACCGGCATTCTAGCGTGGGCACAACCCCGGGCTGAAAAACCGGGCTGGGTGGTGCGAAACGCGGCTTTCGGAGATGAGATGCGAATCGCCAGCGGGCGGGGGAACCGCGCGGGGGTGGCGTGCGAATCGGATGGGGCTCCCTCAACGATTGTTCCGGGGCTGCGTCAGCCCAACAACGGGGTTCTCGACTGCATCTATGCCGCAGCCGAGAGCTCCGCTTTTTTATGCGCGATGGGCGAGGGGCCGGAGTTACATCTTTTGAACATGTTGCTCGTCGAGAATCTCCTGAACGGTGATGAGCTTGATGAGCCGCTTCGAGCGTTTGTAGAAGTTTGCTGCTTCCTGCTCCGCATCGCTGGAGTAGGAGAAGGCCACGAAGAACCCTCGCTCCCGGTCCTCGCGCTCCATCACCGCCTCGAATAGATCGATATCGGGACGCCCCGCTTTTTTCTGCTTGACCTGCACCGGGAACCAGTCACCGGCGAACATCGAGTGCTGGTCCTCGGGTTTGGTGCCGACCGGGAAGATCCGACCGTCGATGCCCATATCCCCAACCTGCACAGTGTTCGGAATACCCCCCAGCGCGATGACCGCCCAGTTCTCGAACTCGAAGGGGGGGAGTTCCTTGAGCTTCTTGATCGTCCACGGCAGATCGCGCACCACATATGCATCTGTTTTTCGAGCCTTCCATAAAGGCTCGCTCTCATCCATGTGGCACACATCGCGCAGTCGCTTAGCCATAACACGGCATGCTGTCGGTGAAATATCAATCCCGATCCACTGTCTCCCAAGGTTCTGGGCGGCTACGAGAGCTGTGCCGCACCCGCAGAACGCATCAAGAACGATGTCGTTTGGGTTGCTTGAGGCGTTGATGATGCGATCGAGTAAGGCGAGAGGCTTCTGAGTGGGATATCCGAGTCGTTCCGCGGCATTTGCGGATATAGGAGCGATATCCGTCCAGACATCAGGTATTGCTTGGCCCTCGAGTTCTTCGGCGAACCACTTGAGTCGCGGCACTCCAGCGCCGCCTTTCGGCCAATAGATCAAGCCCGCTGCATCCAGTGAATCCAATTTTTCCTGCACCGAATCACCGGCGAGTTGATACCGCTTGATGATTTTTCCAGGAATAGCCCAATGACGATTGACCTGTGTTGGATCGATCCCGCGCCAGGGGAGGCCGCTTTCCCCCTTACGAATACCCGAACCAGTGAGGGTAATAGGCTGAAATCGTCTGCCAGTGAGATCGTCAATCTGCTTGAAGTGTTTTTCGATATACGCAGGATCATGTGGTTGGAGCGGTGATGTCCACATATGGCCTCGAACACCGTGGTAGAAGAAAAGAGTGTCGTGAACCGGCGCAAACCGGTCCGCTGAACCATGCGCATGCGTCCGCTTCCAGATGATCTCGTTCAGGAAGTTACTTTGACCAAATATCCGATCAAGCATCACCTTCACATAGTGACCCGCATGCCAGTCACAATGGTAATAGAAGGATCCGGTCTTCTTTAGGACTCGATGCAACTCGACGCACCGTGGCCGCATGTAATCAATGTATGCCTGTGTGCTCTCGTGACGATCCTCGAATGAACGTTTCTCCTTCGTCTCGCCCCAAAACACCTCATAGTTGCGATTGGAGTTGAATGGCGGATCGATATAGATCAGATCAACGCAGTTATCTGGAAGACTCCGAAGCTGGTCAATACAGTCGCCACAGTGAACGACCCGGGTATCAAGAAGCGCCGAAGGGCGACCGCGTACAGCTACTTTTTTCTTCGATGTTGCGGCTTTTTTCCGTGTCACCTTCTTGGTGCTGCGAGGTTTCGACTTCACCGGTTTTGACGGCGCGGCGGCTTTCTTTTTCCTGACAGACTTGGATGTCTTCTTCGATCGCTTCACCATTGCGCGCAAACACTACCTTCCCCCGAACAACCACACAACTATCCCCAATCCACTCGTCTATGCCTACTTTCCGTACTCAAACACACCGTGTCCGGATTTGTCGCCGAGGCGTCCGGCCATCACGAGCTGCTTGAGTTTCGGGCACGCGCGGTAGCGTTCGTTGTTCAACCCCTCCGCGAGCACGTCCATGATATGCACGCATGTATCCAAACCAATGAAATCAGCAAGCCGCAGCGGCCCCATCGGGTGCGCACAACCCAGCTTCATGATGCCGTCGATCGCCTCGGGCTCCGCGACGCCCTCCATCCACGCATAAAATGCCTCGTTGATCATCGGCATCAGCACGCGGTTGCTGACAAACCCCGCGCGGTCGTTCGCCCGCAGCGGCACCTTGCCCATGCGCTCGGCGAGCGCAACCGTCCGGTTCACCACATCGTCGCTCGTCTGCAACCCCCGGATCACCTCGACCAGCTTCATCACCGGCACCGGATTGAAGAAGTGCATCCCCACAACCCTCGAACCCGCGCCGGCGGCACCCTTGTCCGCAGCGGTCGCGATCTCGGTGATGGAGATCGAGCTGGTGTTCGTCGCGAGCACGACATCCTCGCGCTTGTCGAACATCCCCGCGAGCTGCGCGAACAGCTCGCCCTTGAGTTTCATGTCCTCGACCGCGGCCTCGATGATCCAGTCCGCCCCGGCGAGGTCGTCGAAGTTGGCCGTGTAGGTGATGCGCCCGAGCGCGGCGTCCGCCTCGTCGCGGGTCATGCGTTCCTTCTCGACCGCCCGCCCCATGAGTTTCTCGTGCAGCTTCCTGCACTTATCGAGCGACGTCTGATGCACATCAAACGCGATGGCGCCGATGCCGCTCGTCGCGGCGATCTGCGCGATCCCGCCGCCCATCTGACCCGAACCGACTACACCGATCGTCTGCACCTCGCCCATCGCGATCTCCTTCGCCTGAATCCTGATTGTGTCGTGTCCACACCAGCCGCACACGAGCGGGAGTGTGGGAGGACTATTGTAGCGATTCGTACAGGCGGGCCTCGCCGCGCCCGTCGTGGAAGATATTGCCGATCCGCCTGTGCCACATGGCTGACGAGCTACCATCTGCCCCCTCTCCCCGCCGGGGGAGAGGGCAAGCGAGCGCAGCGAGCGCGGGTGAGGGGGTCTTCAGGATTGCGCACGCATCCGGGCAACACGAAGAATCTCTGTGAATACCACATCCTTTGTTTTCATGAACTGCGATACCGTGAATCGCAGCACTTCGTATCCCTCATCACGCAGCCATTGATCTCTTCGGGCATCACGCTCCTGATTTCCCGCATGTCTTCCACCATCCAACTCAACAATCAGGCGTGCATCGGAACAGAAGAAGTCCACAACATATCCTCCGATCGCCTGTTGTCTCCTGAACTTGAATCCTCCCAATCGACGGGAGCGGAGCGCACCCCACATCACACGCTCGGGTGGCGTGGATTTGCGCCTGAGCCGTTGTGCGATCTGGATTCGACGATGTTCAGCCACGGTGCGAATGATACACGCGTGTCCAAGAACCCCTCACCCCAACCCTCTCCCCCAAGGGGAGAGGGGGCAAGACATCGATCGTCTGCACCTCGCCCATCGCGATCTCCTTCAATGCGTCACTGGTTTTCGTATGCCCACCCGAGCGACCTAGTGTAGCGAATCAGACAGACGGGCCTCGCCGCGCCCGTCGTGGAAGATGAAATCGCTTCCGGGGCACTCACCGATGAGCGCGTG
>JAJDDG010000028.1 GCA_029260435.1 Phycisphaerales bacterium
CAGGGCGCAGCCAATTTTCTCGCGGCGCTGGGCATCCCGCTCTCGATCGCCATCGCGCTGATGGGTGTCATGGTCGCCTCCTTCGCCGCGACGACGATGGATACTGCTTGCCGGTTGCAGCGGTACGTCATCCAAGAACTCTCCTCGACTTTCTTGCCCAAGGTGATGACGTATTCGTGCCGATCGTGTACATACGACCTCAGCGCGCATCTGCATGGCAAGACTCACGATTCAACACTTGAATCCGAGGAGATCATCTTGTGCCCCGAATGCGCCGCCGAGAACCCTGCGCACCAGCTCTACCACCACGATAAATCCGCATCGAGGCGGGCGGCTTCGTTCTGGAATCCATTCAAGCACCTCGCCACCGTCCATGGCGCGACACTTTTCGCCGTTATCACCGCCGCACTGCTCGCCTTCATCCCCGCGCCGGGGCAGGGCTTCTCGCTCGCATCGGCGGGTACGGGTGGGCTGATATTGTGGCCGTTGTTTGGAGCGACGAATCAGCTGCTTGCGGGCTTCGCGTTTGTTGTCATCGGCGCGTGGCTGATCTCGAAGGGCAAGCCGATCTGGTTCCTCATCCTTCCCGCGATCATCATGCTCGCCGTTCCCGCTTGGGCGATGAGCTGGCAGGCATTCGTTGGCAATGCCGACAACCCCTCGTGGCTCAGCCAATCCAACTGGCTGCTGGTGGGGATCGCTTCAGTCACACTGATTCTGGAGGCGTGGTTGCTGGTGGAGGTGTATGTGCGGTGGGTGGGGAGGAAGAAGGGGTAGGGAGTAGCTGTTTTTCAGCCATGCCCCCCCACCAGGCGCATGGCATTTTTGTGAGGAAGAAGCGGCGGGCTGCGGGAATGCGTTGAGTTCACATGACGGCGCGTGTCACGATCGTTTGAGCAGGTCGGGCACTGGCGGACAAGCCGCCAGTGGCACCCGGCGTTGGATGAGGAGGGGGAAGGAGTCGGTGGGGGGAGTGTTTGTTTTCAGCCATGCTGCGCATGGCATTGTTGTAGGAAAAAGAGAAGGCGGTCACCGATGGCAAGGGAGAGGGGATGCCCCTCTCTGGGGTGTGAGTTTGGCACTTGGCACATGCTCGGTTGTGGTTCAGCCTGCGGCTGTACCACGGCACCCGACAGGAGAAGAGAGAGGTGTGAAGCACTGACCCGAAGACGGGTCAGTGGCACGGGGAGGAAGAGCACGCCTTGCCCTTTGGGTCAGGGCGTGGCACCCAAGATTGCGCGATTGATCGTGGTTTACGCCTGCGGCGTATACCGCGGCTCCCGCCGGTAGGGGTTACTCGAGGATTTCGAGGCGGGCGTACTGCAAAACAAGTGTTTTCTTGCCAGCGTCACGGAACTCGATTGTTGCGCGGGCGTTCATGCCTCTCGATGAGATGGAGGCGACAACGCCGACGCCGAACTGCGGGTGGCGGACGGTTGCGCCGGCGGCGAGGTTGTGGATATCTGGTACTTCGCGTTCGTAGGACAACTCGCCGGGGAGTTTGGGGGTTGGTTTGCGGTTGCCCGGCTTGAATCGCGAAGCGGGTGTGTTGGTGTTATCAAAGTCTGCCCCCCCACCCGGAGCACCCCAGTCGCGGGCGGTGTCGTCGTAGGCGTCGGTCTGGTCGGAGAGGGTGATGCCGCCTTCGGGGAGTTCGGAGATGAAGCGCGACGGGATGGTGCGCTCGCGGAGGCCGCGGTGGGTGCGGTAGCGGGCGGAGGAGATGGTGAGGTGGGACATGGCGCGTGTGATGCCGACGAATGCGAGGCGGCGCTCTTCTTCGAGTTCGTCTTCCGAGGCGAGGGCGCGCTGGGCGGGGAGGAGGCCTTCTTCGAGCCCGACCATCGCGACGGCGGGGAACTCGAGTCCCTTTGCGGCGTGGAGTGTCATAAGTGTGATGGCGCCGGCGGTGGGGTCGATGGCATCGGCATCTGCGACGAGGGCGATGGATTCGAGGTACGCACGGAGCATGACGAGCAGCGGGGGGGTGTCCGCCTCATCGATCGGCTGGGTCGGGTCGGCGGGGACGTCTGCGAGTGCGGGGTCGTTGGTCGGGTCGAATTCGAGCTCGAAGTCGCGGGCGGAGGAGACGAGTTCGCGGAGGTTTTCGAGTTTCTGGGCGTCGTCTTCGCGTTTTTTGGAGGCGGCGATGTAGTGGTCTTCGAGTTTGGATTCCGAGATGACGCGGGAGACGAGGTCGGCGAGGGAGGCGGGGATATCCGAGCCCATGAATGTGCCGCCCGCGTTCCATGAGTCGATCATCCCGGTGAATTTGGCGACAGCTTTGCACGCGGCGGGGGAGATGTCCTGCGCCTGATCGGCGGCGTGGAGGGCTTTGAAGAGGGAGAGTTCGTGGTGCGCGGCGAAGGTGTCGAGGCGGTCGATCGTGGTTTTCCCTATTTTTCTCGCGGGTTTGTTGATGATGCGTCGGAGTGAGACATCGTCGGCGGTGTTGGCGACGACGCGGAGGTAGGCGATGGCGTCTTTCACTTCCTCGCGCTGGTAGAAGGCGGTGCCTCGCGCGATGACGTAGGGGATGCCCGCACCGCGGCACTCGTCTTCGAGGACGCGGGAGAGCGCGTTGTTGCGGTAGAAGATCGCCATGTCTTTCCAGGTGAGGGAGGAGGCGTCGGGGTCGTCGTCGGGGAGGGCCTGGTCGTGGAGGGCGCGGAGCCAGTCCACGATGAGTTTGGCTTCGTGGTGCTCGTCCTGGCAGAGGACAACGGTGGGGGGGGAGCCGCCCTCGCGGGTGGTGAAGAGGTCTTTGTGCTTGCGCTTTGAGTTGTTGCGGATCAGTGTGTCCGCGGCGGCGAGGATCGGCGCGGTCGATCGGAAGTTCTGCCCGAGGGCGATGACGTGCGCACCGGGGTAGGTGGATTCGAAGTCGAGGATGTTTGAGATGTCGGCGCCGCGCCAGCCGTAGATGGATTGGTCGGGGTCGCCGACGACGCAAACATTCGGCTGCCCCCCCACCCCCCCCACACCCCTCACACCCCTCACCCCCCCCACGCCGCTTGCGCTGTTCGATCCACAAAGCAATGTTGAGAGGATGAACTGCGCCTGGTTGGTGTCCTGGTATTCGTCGATCATGAGGTAGCGCCAGCGGTCCTGGACTTCGGCGCGGGCTGTTTCGTTGCGGCGGAGGAGATCGACTGTGAGCAGCAGGAGGTCGTCGAAATCCACGGCGTTTGCGGCGCGGAGGGCGCGCTCGTAGGCGTGGTAGATGCGGGCGATGGTGTTGGAGTAATAGTCGGAGGATTGGGCCTGGAATTCGTCGGGTGATTGCAGGGCGTTTTTCGCGCCGGAGATCGCGCTGAGTACGGCGCGGGGCTGCCACTGGGATTTGTCGAGTTCGAGTTCTTTGAGGACGCGCTTCATCAGGGCGGATTGGTCGTCCATGTCGTAGATGGTGTAGTCGGGCTTGGTGCGCCAGTTGGGCATGCCTTCCATGTGGGCGGCGTAGCGGCGGAGGAGGCGGGCGCAGAGGGAGTGGAATGTGGTGACGGTGAGCCCGCGGGTGAGGCGGTCAGACTCGGGTTCGGCTTCGAGGAGGGTGGCGACGCGTTCGCGCATCTCGGCGGCGGCTTTGTTGGTGAAAGTGAGGGCGAGTATCTGCCAGGGGGGGATGCCGAGAGAGAGAAGGTAGGCGATGCGTCGGGTGATGACGCGGGTTTTGCCCGATCCTGCGGCGGCGAGGATGAGCAGGGGGCCCTCGGTGTGCGTGACGGCGCTGCGCTGGGCGTCGGTCAGGGCGTCGAGAAACCGTTCGGATGGGTCGGAAACGGGGTTCATGGTCATTGTTTGCATGGGACGGGGCAGGGTAGCACGGGCGGGTGGGGCGCAGCATGTGCGCGGTACGAGATGTGGGGTTGGTGACAGGAGTTGACGGCTTATCCACACCAGCGGTGGGACGAGACAGGAAAAAGTACCCTGTATAACTGCCCGGGAATCAAGTATTTGGCGGGTTTTTTAAAGTTATCGGGACATCACCACATCATTTTGCGTTTAGGGGGGTTGAGGGTACGAGATGTGGGTGTATATTCCGAGTCCTGCTCTCCTCGGTTGGTGCTTTTTGGAAAGAGGCATTTGCGAGAGCGGACGAGAGAACCCGGATGGGTTGGCGAGGAACGGCGGATGCCGTTCTGCGCGGTAGTTGCGTGGGTTTTTCGTGGGTCGGTGGGCTTTTTAGCCCTCTGGCGGAGAAAGGAGCGGATGGTTGATGGGCGTGTTGTGTGACACCCAGATCCGAGATCTGATCTCGATCGAACCATTCGCGACTGCTGAGAAGCGTCCGGGGACGGTGTCGTACGGGGTATCGAGCTACGGGTACGACGTGCGGGTGGGGACGCTCTTCAAGGTGTTTACGCCTGTTCCGCTGCACGGCGGGGTGAGCCTCGTTGATCCCAAGCAGTTCGGCGATGACTTCATGGTGCGGGTGGACACGGAGGAGCAAGGGACGGATCACGTGGTGATCCCGCCCAACTCGTTCTGCCTGTGCGAGACGGTGGAGACGTTCGCGATCCCGCGGGACATATTGGTGATCTGCGTGGGCAAGAGCACCTATGCGCGGTGCGGGCTGATCGTGAATGTGACGCCGCTCGAACCGGAGTGGCGCGGCAAGGTGACTCTCGAGATCAGCAACACGACGCCGCTGCCGGCGAAGGTGTACGCGAACGAGGGCGTGGCGCAGCTGATTTTCCTGAAGGTGGATCAGGTGTGCGAACAGAGTTACGCAGATAAAGCTGGGAAATACCAGGACCAGACGGGGCTGACGCTCCCGATGGTGGATTAGGACGACTGGAGCGGACTCGCTCGCATGTGCGGGTGGGTTCGCGGAGGGTATGTCATGTTCGACATCGCGTTTGGTGGATATCTGACTCATGCGGTTTTGCGGGCGCGCGAGGCGCTGGCTGGGCGGTCGCATGTTGATCTTGCGGAAGCGCAGTCGGAGCAGCTTGCGAGCGATCTGCGCAAGGAGTTCGGGCTGGGGTATGTGCGCAAAGATTCGGAGAAGGGGATCAAGATCAAGCGTCCGGGGTTCGGCGGCGCGCACTTCGAGCTGCGGTATTACGTGAAGGGTGGCGAGGAAGCTCTGCTGCCCTTTGCGCAGTCGATGGCGCTGCCTCGCACGCGGAAGCTGATCGCGGCGAGTGCGGGGGCTGGCGCTGCTATGCCGCCGCAGCCCCCCCACGCCCCCCACGCTCCCCACCCACACCCCGCGCACCCCCAATCTCCTGCACAGGCACCTCCGATGCCTCAGCACGTTCATCCGGGGTATCAGACTCCTGCGCACGGCGTGGCGGGCGCACCGATGGCGGGCGGGATGGGGACGAGCTTCGCGGGTTCGATGTACGGGCCCGGCGCGGGTGGATCGCAGGCGATGCATCCGGCGCAGGCCGGTGCGGGTGGTGGTGCGCCGATGGGTGGTGAGTTCGGGATCCCGGGTGCGGCGGGGATGGGGTATGGGATCGGCGGCGGCTTTGGTGGAGGGGTTGGTGTGCAGGCACCGCCCGTGCAGGCGCCGGCGCATACGCAGCAGCAAGCGGAAACGAAGGTGAACGAGATCGATCCGATTCTTGAGCCGCTGATGATGGAGATGATGCGTTCGCGGTTCATGCCGCGTGTGGACATCGGTGCGCTTGTTGCGTTGACGGATGGGAGTCCGGCGGATGCGACGGGGCTGACGGTGTTTATCGAGGAGTACCTGCGGTCGCTCAACAAGGACATCGAGCAGGCGAACGCCCAGCTGGGCGAGGCGCTGCGGCAGATGTGCGACGGGGTGTGCCGACAGGCGCGGGCGGCGGTGGAGATGACGAAGGACAAGGAAGCGGGCCTGCAGGCTGCGGGCTTCGAGATCGAGTAGGCGCGGTTCTAGCGTCGGTTGTGATGAGTGAGAAGATGCTGGTGTTGAACCGGCACAGATTCAGGGACGAAATAGCTCGATGAAGATTACCAGGAAGTTCACAAAGGCGGGGCAGTGCCCCTTCTCGACGGTGGAATGGACGAAGCGCGCGAGCCGGATCACGAATCCGGACGGGAGCGTGGTGTTCGAGATGGACGACGCGGAGGTGCCGTCCACATGGTCGCAGCTCGCGACGGACATCATGGTGAGCAAGTATTTCCGTAAGGCTGGTGTGCCGCAGGTTGATGCGGACGGCAAGGCGGAGGTTGATGAGGAGGGTGCGCCGGTGACGGGTCCGGAGCATTCTGCGCGCCAAGTGATCCACCGCCTTGCGGGTTGCTGGCGGCACTGGGGCGAGAAGCATGGGTACTTTGATTCGGAGGAGGACGCGGGGGCGTTCTACGACGAGATCGCGTACATGCTCGTGCATCAGATCGCGGCGCCGAACAGCCCGCAGTGGTTTAACACGGGGCTGAACTGGGCGTACGGGATCAGCGGTCCGGCGCAGGGGCATTTCTACGCGGACGTGGAATCTGGCGAGGTGCGCAAGAGCGACGATGCGTACTCGCACCCGCAGCCGCACGCGTGCTTTATTCAGAGTGTGGAAGATGATCTTGTGAACCCTGGCGGGATCATGGATCTGTGGACGCGCGAGGCGCGGCTGTTCAAGTATGGGTCTGGGACGGGGACGAACTTCTCGAAGCTGCGCGGGGAGGATGAATCTCTGAGCGGTGGCGGCAAGTCTTCTGGGTTGATGAGCTGGCTCAAGATCGGAGACCGCGCGGCGGGCGCGATCAAGAGCGGCGGGACAACGCGGCGCGCGGCGAAGATGGTGTGCCTCGATCTGGACCACCCGGACATCGAGATGTTTGTGAACTGGAAGGTCCGCGAAGAGGTGAAGGTCGCGGCGATGGTCGAGGGGATGAAGCACCTGTCGAGCGATCAGAGGGCGACGGCGGAACAGCTCGGGATGGAGTTGGATTACGACTTTAACGGTGAGGCGTACGCCACTGTTGCCGGTCAGAACTCGAACAATTCGGTGCGGATTCCTGACGCGTTTTTCGATGCGCTGGATCAGGATGAGGAGTGGGCGCTCAAAGAGCGCACGACGGGCGATGTGCGCAAGACGGTGCGGGCGCGGAAGCTGTGGGATCAGATCGGGTTTGCGGCTTGGCGGTGCGCGGATCCGGGTGTGCAGTACGACTCGACGATCAACGCGTGGCACACGTGCCCGAAGTCCGGTCGGATCAACGCGAGCAACCCGTGCAGCGAGTACATGTTCCTCGACAATACGGCGTGCAATCTTGCGTCGCTCAACCTGATGAAGTTCTACGATTCACGTGCGCGTCGCTTCGATGTGGAGCGGTACGAGCACGCGGTCGATCTTTGGACGATCGTACTCGAGATCAGCGTGCTGATGGCGGCATTCCCGAGCCGGGAGATCGCGAAGCTGAGCTACCGGTTCCGGACGCTCGGGCTCGGGTACGCGAACCTGGGTGCGCTGCTGATGCGTGCGGGGATCCCGTATGACTCGGAGGAGGCGCGGGCGGTTTGCGGGATGCTCTCGTCGATCCTGACGGGGCGGTCGTACCGGATGTCGGCGTTGATGGCGGGCGAGCTGGGGCCGTTTGTCGGGTACAGGAAGAACCGCAACGAGATGCTGCGTGTGATGCGGAACCACCGGCGCGCGGCGCGGGGGATTGCGCGGGAGAGCGAAGAGTGGGAAGACCTGAAGATCCGCCCGGTGCCTATCGATCATGGTGTGGCGGGCGGCGGTCGGGTAAATATCGCTAACTCGAAGGAATTGCTCGAACGCGCGGTGGGCGCGTGGGACGAGGCGATCGAGAAGGGCGAGCAGCACGGGTACCGCAACGCGCAGGTGAGCGTGGTTGCGCCGACGGGCACGATCGGGTTGCTCATGGACTGCGATACGACCGGCGTGGAGCCGGACTTTGCGCTCGTGAAGTTCAAGAAGCTGGCGGGCGGCGGGTATTTCAAGATCGCGAATCAGTCGCTCAAGCCCGCGCTGGAAGCGCTGGGGTACGGCGAGGATCAGATCCGGCTTGTGATGGCGTACGTGCTAGGCACGCTGCGGCTCGATGTGCCGATGCCTGCAAACGAGGGCACGCGGGATCTGGATATCACGCTCGCGGGATGGCTCCGCGAGGCGGGGATGACAGACGATGATCTGGCGCGCATCGAGGACGGGTTGCCGGGCGTGTTCGGGTTGGAGCAGGCGTTTGGTGGGTGGTCGCTCGGTACGGAGACACTCGAGCGGTGCGCGGTGGATGCGCAGGCGGCGATGGATGATCCGAAGTTCAATCTGCTCGGTCATCTCGGGCTGACCCCGCAGCAGCTCGCGGTGCTGAACGAGCGGGTCTGCGGGACGCAGACGATCGAAGGGGCGCCGCATATCCAGGGCGAGCACCTCGCGGTGTTTGACTGTGCGAACCGGTGCGGCTCGAAGGGCGAGCGGTATATCGAGTCGGAGGGGCACATCCAGATGATGGGCGCGGCGCAGGCGTTTATCTCGGGCGCGATCAGCAAGACGATCAATCTGCCGAACGAGGCGACGGTGCGCGACATCGAACGGGCGTACAGGATGAGCTGGGAGCTTGGACTCAAGGCGAATGCGTTGTACCGGGACGGGTGCAAGCTGAGCCAGCCGCTGAGTTCCAAACGCGACGATACGGCGGATCGATCCGATGTGGGCAACGAGAGCGAGATGCGTGTGCTTGAGATGGAGGAAGATGAAGACGGCATCGAGGCGGCGCGGCAAGAAGTTGTGTCGGAGGTTGTCCGGGTCGGCGAGGCGGTCTCGGGCGGCGACGAGTGCTGCGCGGTGCGGACGGTCGAGCGGATCGTGCACCGCCCGATGCGTCGGCGGTTGCCGGACACGCGTGCGTCGCTCACGCACAAGTTCAATGTCGCGGGGCACGAGGGGTATCTGACTGTGGGGCTGTACGAGGATGGTTCACCGGGCGAGCTGTTTATCACGATGGCGAAGGAGGGCTCGACGATCGGCGGGCTCATGGATTCGCTTGGTACGGCGACGAGCGTGGCGCTGCAGTACGGCGTGCCGGTCGAGAGCATGGTGAACAAGTTCACGCACCAGCGGTTTGAGCCCGCGGGGATGACGATGAACTCGGACATCCCGTTCGCCAAGAGCCTTGTCGATTACATCTTCCGGTGGATCGGGATGCAGTTCGTTGGCGGGTATCGGGAGGCGAACTCGCCGCGGCGTGGTGGTGGTGCATCCGGCGGCACCGATGGCGGGTCGGGTGATCAGGAGAAGAAGGGCGAACGTGGGGAGCATGTTTCGCGGATCACCGAGAGCGAGCGGAAGGATGTCGTCACCGAGACGAGTGTGAGCGTGGAGACGAGCGAGTATGTGCTGGTTGAGCGCGACAGCGAAAGGGGCTCGGTGAGTGTTGCGACAGAAGAATCAACGCGGGTGAGCGCGCTGACGCGGGCGATGCAGGATTGCCAGGGTGATGCGCCGGCGTGCGACGTGTGCGGGACGATCACGGTTCGCAACGGGACGTGCTACAGGTGTTTGAACTGCGGGCACAGCATGGGGTGCAGCTGATCGGAGGGTTTGATTGGTGTCTGCTGCATGAATGCGGCGGGCGGGACGAGCAGGGATGCGGAGTCGATATTGATTCAAGGCCGAGCACCGTTTACGGGGCGTTGAGCTTCGGGAAGCCGGACGGGAGAGAGAGACCCGGATCGGCGGTGTTCGGAACTTTCTGCCCTCGAGTTGTTTGGAGGGCGGCACATTTGTCGAGGAGGCGTGAGACAGGAGGGAGATGGCGCACGTGACAGCCGGCGGGGATGGATCCTCGTGCGGGTCGTTGGGCAAGAGGCCTGACGATTGGAGCTGCCGGGACGTGCGGATGGGCTGGTTCAGCTATGGACCGCGCGCCCGGTGGTGAGCCGTTTTCCTCTCGCCTCACTCGGCATTGACAGTCTGATGCGGTGCGCTGCGGCGCGTCGCGAAGCGTTCCCCTTGCCCACCAGCGAGGGGCGGGCGCCCTGCAACGGGGACAACGCCCGCCCTTCTTGCTTCTTTCCACACCCCGGGTGGCACCCACCGCCGCCCGGGGTTGTTTTTGCGCGCACCAAGGGCGTGCGGCGAGCGTTGTTATTTTGAGTTTGTTTGATGCGGCTCGATCGGCACCGAGTGAGGAGGTGTCAGACTTCCATGACCTCGGTGGACTTGGCTTTGATTGATTCTTCGATGGTGGATTCGTGCTTCTTAAGGATTTCCTGGATGGAGTCCTTCAGGTCAGCGACCTGATCCTTGGAGACATGGGCCTCGGTGTCCTTTGAGAGCTGGTCGGCGTGCTTGTTGGCATCGCGGCGGGCGTTGCGCAGCGTGATCTTGGCTTCCTCTCCCATCTTCTTGACCTGCGAGACGAGCTGTTCGCGACGTTCGGTGGAGAGTGGT
>JAJDDG010000029.1 GCA_029260435.1 Phycisphaerales bacterium
CCCACCAGCATCTCCAGCAGTGCGAGCGGCTTCTGTGTGGGCCAACCCACCCGCTCGCTCGCCATATTGTTCAGCGCGGGGATATCTAATACATCCGTTGCCTTCTTCATCTGACCCGCCATCCGTCGGCTCGTCGCGGGCACCATGGGAGGCTCGAACCAGTACCGCTCCGGATCGACGCAGTAAAACAAAATATCGTCGTGCTTCCTTGCAAACCGCCGGGGCGAAGACCCGCCCAACCCGTACGTCCACACCAGGTGATTCACAAACCGATCCGCCCCGAACAACTCATCCAGCAGCACCCGCACCCGGTGGCTCGTCCGCCAGTCCACATGCACCAGCACATTCCCCCGCTCGCTCATCAATGGCGTTGTCGCACCGAGCCGCTCACCGAGCCAGGCAAGGTACCCATCCAACCCCAAAAACCGATCGTCGAACGCACCGCCCTGCGCCGAGTGTGTCCGCCCGCTATTGAACGGCGGATCCACATACACCAGGTCAACCGATCCCTTCTCGATCTCCACGCACGCATCAAGCCAATCCCCGACCCCGAGCCGATGCCCCTTGCCAGCGCCGCCGACCTCCCGCCACGCAACCGCCCCACCCGCCATTTCCATCTTGTCCGATGCCCGCGTCATCCCCCGAGTGTAAGACGCACCCGCCCATGTTGCCCTACACTCCCGCTCCTTCCGTGAGCGCACGGACGCACCCCGGAGCACCCCATGCCGACGAAATCACCCGCGATGTCCTCCAAACGCAAACGAACCAAAAAATCAGAACGCAAGAAGGGCGGCAAGATGCCCATCGCCGCCACCGTCGATCGCCACGATCTCTACCAGCGTGCCGTCCAATGCGTCGAGTCCGAGATCGATTTCGTGGACGAGACCTACGAGCAGATCCGCGGCAAAAAAGCAGCATTCCTCCGCGAGGACTTCGCCGGCACCGCCAACACCGCGTGCGAGTGGATCGGGCGACGCAAGACCAACACCGCCGTCGCCGTCGATCTGGACCTGCCGACACTCGACTGGGGACGCGAGAACAACATCGGAAAACTGGACGAAGAAGCCCAGCAGCGCATCGAACTGAAAAACGAAAACGTCCTCACCGTCAAAACCGACAAGCCGGACATCGTCCTCGCGATGAACTTCTCCTACTTCATCTTCGAGCAGCGCGACCTCCTCCGCTCCTACTTCAAAGCCATCCACAAAACACTCGCCGACGACGGCGTCTTCTTCCTCGACTGCTACGGCGGGTACGAATCCTTCAAGGTCATGAAGGAAGACCGCGAAGTGTCGGACGAGATCACTTACGTCTGGGAGCAGGCGGACTACAACCCCATCGACGGGCACATGGTCTGCCACATCTCCTTCAAGTTCTCCGACGGCTCGAAGATGCGCCGCGCGTTCACCTACGAATGGCGACTCTGGACCCTCCCCGAGATCCAGGAACTGCTCAACGAAGCCGGCTTCTCCAAGGTCACCATCTACTGGGAAGGCACCGACGAAGACACCGACGAGGGCGATGGCGAGTTCGAGCCCGCCACCAAGGCGGACCCCGACCCCGCCTGGGTCGCCTATATCGCCGCAGAAAAGTAACCACCCAGCGCAGGATCCAAGCGCATGGACCTCCTCGACAGACTCCTCCACCACGACGCATGGACCACCGCGCAGCTGTTGTCCGTCGCGCGCACCCTCCCCGACAACCAACTCGATCAGGAGTTCGACATCGGGCGCAAGACCCTCCACGCCACCTTCCACCACATCATCCGCAACATGGAAGTCTGGACCGACTGCATGTCGGGCAACCCCCCGCGCGACACCGCAAACGATCAATCCGCCGAACAACTCGCCGCGCGACTCGAAACCGCAGCCGCCGATCTCGCGGTCTTCGCACGCTCCATCCGCGACCGCGGCGCATGGGACGAACTCTGGACCGACCCGCTCGACGACAGACCCACCGTCAAATCCTTCGGTGGTGCGATCGCGCATGTCATCACCCACTCCATGCACCACCGCGCCCAGATCCTTTTTATGCTCCGAAGACTCGGCGCGAACAACATCCCCGAGGGCGACGTTCTATCCTGGGAATCCGCCGCCCTCCCGCCCCACGCCCCCTCCTGATTCCCGCTTGGCACCGGGGCTATAATAGGTTTCATTTATTTCTGAAACAACTGGATAACCCCGCCCGACCCGCGTATTATCCCCCGACATGAACTCGATGACCGCCATCGCGCCCGCCCCCTCATCTGTCGCCAAAGTCGTAACAGAGAGCCTCGCGCGCATCGAGCACCGCTTCGACACGCAGCTCAATTCGCAGATCAAACCCGTCGCCGAACTCTGCGCCCACGTCGAGCGCTACCGCGGCAAGATGCTCCGCCCCACGCTCGTCGTCGTCACCGCGCTCGCCACAGACGCCGACGCGCCGATCTCCGATGCGCATGTCACCACCGCCGCCGTCGTCGAGATGATCCACATGGCAACGCTCGTCCATGATGATGTCCTCGACGAGGCAGACACCCGCCGCCAGGGCGCGACCATCAATCACATGCACTCCAACGAGGTCGCCGTGATCCTGGGCGACTACCTCATCTCCCAATCCTTCCACCTCTGCTCCCAGCTCGACTCCCAGAAGACCGCCCTCCGCGTCGGCGAGATCACATCCACCGTCTGCGAGGGCGAACTCCTCCAGCTCTTCAACCGGGGCGATCTCTCGCTCTCCGAAGAAACATACTTCCAGATCATCTCCCGCAAGACAGCCGCGCTCATCGCCGTCGCCTGCGAACTCGGCGCGCACCATTCCGGCGCACCGACAGAAGTGTCCGACGCCATGTACCGCTTCGGCGACAAGCTCGGGTGCGCCTTCCAGATCCAGGACGACCTGCTCGACCTGATCGGCGCCGAATCAGTCGTCGGCAAAACGCTCGGACGCGACCTCGAAAAAGGCAAGCCCACCCTCCCGCTCATCCACCACCTCGCCTCTCTCCCCGCCCACGAGCGAGAGCAAACCGAGGCCGATCTCCGCGATGCGCATTCCGACGAGCAAGCCCGCCAAGCCCTCGCCGAACAACTCGAGCGCACCGCATCCATCGCCTACGCGAGGGACACCGCGACCCG
>JAJDDG010000030.1 GCA_029260435.1 Phycisphaerales bacterium
CTGAACCGTTCCCACATCTCCGTGATGAACAGCACCCACAAACCCTTCGGGTGTCCGCCGCTCGGCGGCGGGTTGAGCGGCGACTGCTCGATCTCGCCCATGCTCTCGAGTGCCTGCTTTTCAACGCTCCGCTGATCGTCCATCTGCTGGTCTCCTTCATCCCCAAGGCTCGCGAGCCGCGATACTACCCCCAATCCATCGCCCGTCCCAACCCCCGCTCTCCAATAGAGAGCGACGCCGGGCACCCCGCCGGTTTCCCCATTTGCACCCCCCCACGCCCACCTACGACAATCCCCCCCATGCTTAACGCGCCCAAAGACACCCCGGACCCCTGCGTACTCGTCATCTTCGGCGCCTCGGGCGATCTCACCAAACGCAAGCTCATCCCCGCCCTCTTCGAGCTCGACCATCAGGGGCGTTTGCCCGAGAAGTTCTGCGTGCTCGGTTCGTCGCGCACAAAGATGACCGACGAAGAGTTCCGCGCGCATCTCAAGCCGATGGTCGCCGAGCATGTCACCAACTTCGACGAGCAGCATTGGCAATGGTTCTCCGGGCGTCTGCACTACCAGACCGGCAGCGCCACCGACCCCGCCGACTATTCCGCACTCAAGCAGCGCATCAACGCGCTCGGCATCGACCGCGGACTCTGCGCGGGTACCGCCGGAGTTACTGCCCAGCCCAACACCCTGTTCTACCTCTCCGTCGCGCCAGCTCTTTCGCCCACGATCATCCAGAACCTCGGCGCATCGGGTGTCATCAACGAAGGCAAGCGCTGGTGCGCGATCGACGACGCCGAGCACGGTGTACTCCCCTGGCAGCGCGTTATTATCGAAAAGCCATTCGGCAACGATCTCTCCTCGGCCCAGGAACTCAACAGCATCGTCGCTTCCGTCTTTGATGAAGACGCCGTCTACCGCATCGATCACTACCTCGGCAAAGAACTCGTCCAGAACATCCTGGTCATGCGTTTCGCAAACACCATGTTCGAACCGCTCTGGAACAACCAGTACGTCGAGCATATCCAGGTCACCGCCGCCGAATCGATCGGCGTCGGCTCCCGTGCCGCGAACTTCTACGACGCCGCTGGCGCAACCCGCGACATGATCCAGTCGCACCTGCTCCAGGTGCTCGCGCTCATCGCGATGGAGCCCCCCACCCGCTACGAATCCACCGCCATCCGGCGCGAGAAGGAGAAAGTCCTCTCCGCGTGCCACCTCTTC
This sequence comes from Phycisphaerales bacterium, assembly GCA_029260435.1. GTDB lineage: Bacteria > Planctomycetota > Phycisphaerae > Phycisphaerales > UBA1924 > OFTM74. The sequence continues at coordinate 1,221 of JAJDDG010000030.1, forward strand.
TCGCCCGAAGATGTCGCGAAGCACGCCGTTCTCGCGCGCTACGCCGCATCGAACAACCCCCACGACGAAGACGCCGGACGCGGGTACGCCCAGCTCGACGGCGTCAACAACGACCACCCCACCGAGACCTTCTCCGCGCTGAAACTGCACTTCGACAACTGGCGCTGGTCGGGCGTGCCCTTCTATGTGCGCTCGGGTAAAAAGCTCGCGCGCAAACTCACCGAGGTCGTCGTGCAGTTCCGCCAGCCCCCAGCGTGCCTCTTCCCGAACGTCGAGCCCTTCCGCTCGGGCGGGTGCAGACCCGCAAACCGCATCGTGATCAACATCGCGCCGGACGAGGGCGTCTCGCTCCGCTTCGAGGCGAAGGTGCCGGGCCCGAAATTCATCATCGAGTCGGTAAAAGCAGACTTCGACTACGAATACGTCTTCGACGCGCAGGTCTCCGAGGCGTACGGCCCGCTCATGCTCGACGCGATGCGAGGCGATCAAACCCTCTTCAAGCGTGCCGACGAGGTCGAAGCGACATGGCGGATCGTCGATCCGGTGATCTCATCGAGCGAACTGCACGACAAAATGTGCGAGTACGCCCCGGGGTCGTGGGGCCCGAACGCCGCGGACGAACTCCTCGCCCGATCCGAACACCAATGGCACAACCCCGCCGTCGGCGAGAAGCGCTAGCCCGCCCGCTACACTCATCGAGCGATGGAACACGACCCCGCCCACGCAAACGACCCCGACGCCGACTCGGGCACCTTCTCGATCGAGCCCGAGCCGTTGGCACCCGATCTCCCCGGGCACGTCGTCGTCCGGCGCGACGCCGAAGACCTCCACGCCGCGCTCGCCGCGGACCTGCTCATCCACGCGCAGAACTGCGTTCGCCGGTTCGGCGATTTTCACCTCGCGCTCTCGGGTGGTTCCACACCGATGCCGTTCTACACGCGCCTCATGCTCGACCCCGTCTACCGCACCTTCCCCTGGCGCAAGACCCACCTCTGGATCGTGGACGAACGCCGCGTGCCCAGCGCCGACGACCGCCTGAACTTCAAGCACATCCACGACATCCTCGGCGAGCATTCCGGCATCCCCACCGAACAGATCCACCCCATCCCCGTGCTCGAAGACGACGCCGATCAACAATACGAAACCGAACTCCGACAGACCCTCGCCTGGCGCGAGAAGGGGCACGACCGCCTGGATTTCGTTCTCTTGGGCATGGGCGATGACGGACACACCGCGAGCCTCTTTCCTAACTCGCCCGCGCTCAATTCGGGCGAGCGGCTCGTCGTTATCAACGCCGGCGATGCCGTTACCCCGCCCGACCGCATCACGATGACCTACCACCTGATCAACGCCTCGCGCCTCATCGCCATTCTTGTAACCGGCGAGAAGAAGCGCACAATGCTCGCGCGCATCGAACAGGGCAACGCAAACGCAGACGATCTGCCCATACTCGGCATCGCGCCGATAGGCGGCTCGCTCCGTTGGTATCTGGATGCCCCAGCCTGCCCCGATCAAGCCTGACTACGCTCACCCCTCGACGTCAATACGTGGTGGGTGGTGTGGTGGGGGGGAGCCGTGCGGGTCGTAGAAGCCGTGCTCCTGGCGATCCTCGTGGGACTCCTCTTCCTCGTTCCCCGTCGTCGCGCGCATATTGTCGATCTGCTCGATCCGCGCGGTCTTCAGATCCGCGTCGTCCGCACCGCGCTTCACCTCGCCCGGATACTTCGCGCGCTCGACATCCTTGTCGCGTTTGATGCGCCGCGCCTGCTGATCCGCATTGACCAGGCGGCTTGGGATGAATGATCCGATGAACGGCATACCACTGTTATCGACAACCTATCCACATGTTCTGGATTCGATCGCACAACAACCCTGATTCCAGTCCGAAAACGCCCCTCCCACCCACTTCAGGCGGTGCGTTCATACCCCCAACGCACGCTCCGCGATCTGGATCGCGTTCAGCGCCGCACCCTTGCGCAGCTGATCCCCGCACACGAACAGTTCCCATCCGACGTACCGCCCGTCCGCGTGATCCTGCGTCTCGTCCGGACGGATCCGCCCGACAAGAATGTCGTTCTTCCCGCTCGCCTTGAGCGGCGTCGGGAACGAATTGCCCGTGCGATCGTCGCACAGCTCGATCCCCTCACCCTCCGCCAGCGCCTCACGCACCTTAGACTCGCTCGCCGGGCTCGACAGCGTCACGTTGATCGACGCCGCGTGCGCCCGCTTCACACCGACCCGGATGCACGTCGGCACCACGCCGATCTCGGCGTCCTCCCAGATCTTCCGCGTCTCGTCGATCATCTTCTGCTCTTCCTGGTTCCGCCCTGTCTCGGGGTGCATCGCCGAGTCGTGGCTGAACACATTGAACGCGCAGGGTTCCGAGAAGATCTTCGGTTCAACCGCTTCGCCCGCCAGCGCCGCGCGAGAGAGCGTCTCCAACTCCCGCATCGCCGCCGCACCCGCTCCGCTCGCCGCCTGGTACGTGCTGACAACAATCCGCTCCACGCCGAACCGTCGGCGCAGCGGTTCCAGCGGCACCAGCATGATAATCGTCGAGCAGTTCGGGTTCGCGATGATCCCCTCGCACGTTTTTCCAGCCCCGGCGCAAAAATCATCAACCAGATGCCCGTTGATTTCGGGGATCACAAGCGGCACGTCCTCGTCCATCCGGAACGCAGAAGAATTATCGATTACCAGCGCACCCGCATCGACAGCGTGCTGCGCGAATTCTTTGCTCCGCGCCCCGCCAGCCGAGAACAGCGCGATGTCCACACCCGCGAACGAACCAGCCGTCATCTCCTCGACCGTGTACTCCACGCCGCATACCGTGAGTTTCTTGCCCGCGCTGCGAGCACTCGCCAGCAGCCGTAGCTCCCCGATCGGGAATTTTCGCTGCTCAAAGAGCGCAAAGAACTCATCGCCCACCGCGCCTGTAGCGCCCGCAACCACAACAATCGGGCCGCTCATCTCATCCGCTCCTCTTTGACTGTCTCGCACAATAGTTCTACTTCACGAACCCCCCGCGCGACCGCCCCGTGTCGATCCGCGTGCTGCCGCGCGATCGCCAACGCCCGATCGCACCGCACCAGCAGCTTCTTGTAATCAGGCGAATCGATCCGTGTGTGCGCATCAGATAGGTTGTCGAAGACGTCCGCCAGCTTCACCAGCGCCGTCCGCCAACCTCCCGCCGCGAGCTGCTCGTCGTACAACCGCTCCCGCTCGTCCTCCCGCACCCGCATGTCCTTCGTCAACGCCGCGACAACATCCGCGACCTGTACCCCGAACCCCTCTTCGATGTCGTCGTAGTCCGTCCCCGTGTCCTCGATCGTATCGTGCAGCAGCGCCGCAGTGATGCAGATTTCGTCGTCGCAGTCGAACACCTGGCGCACCGTCATCGACACGCGGAACGGGTGCACCGCGTATGGCGTCCGCCCGTCTTTGCGCACGGCACCCTTGTGCGCCCGCGCCGCGAAACTCGCCGCCTCCTGCCACACAGTATGTCCCGATCCGTTCGTCATCCGCCCGCCCGCCCCAGCAGCGCAACAACGTGCACCTCCACCGCGCGCCCCTCGCCCACCGCATCGACTTGCTCGTGGCTCTTGCCCTTCACGTTCACATGCTCCACGTCAATCCCCACCGCCCGGGCGATGTTCTCCCGCATCCGCATCTTCATCGGCCCGATCCGGGGCCGCTCCAGGATCACCGTGCAATCCATGTTCACCACGCCCCACCCATCCTCACCCGCTCGCCGAACCGCTTCTTTAAGAAACTCGACCGAATCCCGCGACTCGTTCTCCGGGCTGTCGTCCGGGAACAACTGCCCGATGTCCTCCATCCCCAGCGCACCGAGCAGCGCATCCGTCACCGCGTGGTACAGCGCGTCCGCGTCGGAATGCCCCACCGGGCCCAGATCGTGTTCGAGTTCCACCCCGCCGAGCAGAAACGCCCGCCCATCGCCCGCGGGCGATCTGGGCTCGAGCCGGTGCAGGTCGTACCCGTGCCCGACGCGCAGCTGTTGCGCGTTGTGCCCCGTGTTGTCGCTCTGCTGTGCGTTCATGCCTCGTTGCTCCAGTCCAACACCGCTCCGGGTCGATGATCCCACCCGGGGCCGCCCATGGTACGCGCCCCGCGACCGCATGCAGGGAGCTTCTCAGATGTCATCCAACAGACCCACCGCAATCGCCCTTCTCACCACCGCCGTGCTCGCACTCCCGCTTGTGCTCACCGGGTGCAACGTCGAGGGCGGGCGGGGATATTCCTCGGACTCCTACACCTATATCTCCCGCACGTGGTCCCCTAAAACCGTCACCCTCACCGACACCCGCACCGGCGAGACCCTCTGGTCCGTCGATCTGCCCGTCGGCAAGCAGATGACCGTCGGCTTCCGGAAAGGTACCGGGCCAAATGAATACAAGCCCGACATGATGTACTGGGGGCTCACCGAGCCCGGACGCGTCGGGCGTGTCCAGAAAAACTGGATCCCCGTCCCGCCGAACCACGGCAGAAAAATCGAACTCACACTCCGCGATGCTCCCGAATCGCCCGGCGTCACCATGCCGGGCTCCCCCTTCGAGCCGAACATCGGCAACTACGCCGCGACCAACGCCTACCTCGAATACCAGACCACCAAGCGCCCGCTCTACCCGAAGTTCGAAAACGTCACCCCGCCCGAGCCCGCCGATATCCCCACGCCGAGTGAGCCGGAAGACGAAGCCGCGCCGAGCGAGGAAATCACCGAAGACTGGACCGAAGAGCCCGCCGACGAGTAACCCGTCGCGCGGGGGCCTTATGGAATCGTGGTGGGAATGACTGTGGCTGGGGGGTTGGTGGGGGGGGTTAGTTGCGCGACTGCAATTTCGAGAGCAACCGCAGCACCTCGATATACAGCCACACCAGGCTGACCATAATCGCGAACGCCCCGTACCACTCCATGTACTTCGGGGCTTTGTTCGCCGCGCCGTTCGCAACAATATCGAAGTCCATCACCAGATTCGCCGACGCAAGCAGGATCACGAACAGCGAGAACCCGATGCTCATCATCCCGCCGTTATCGAGCGAGTACACGCTCATCATCGAGTACGACCCGAGGAACATCCCCGCGACCATCGCGATGATCCAGTAGAAAAACAGCCCCATTGTCGCTGCGATGGTCACGTTGTAGAACGTCCTGTTCGGGCGGATCAGCTTCGCGCTGTACGCCGCGAGCAAGCCCCCCGCGATGCCGAACGTGATCAGCGCCGCGTTCAGCACGATCGCCATGTTCGGCGCATTCTCGCCAAGACGAGCACCGGCAAAGTCCGCGACAAAGAAAGACACCGCGCCGACAAACACACCCTCCACCAGCGCGTACACCGGCGCGAGCACGGGTGCCGCTCTCGGCTTAAAGCTGATCACAAGCCCGATCACGAGCGATCCGATCATCCCGCCGAACACCGCCACCATCATCGAGAGCGAGCCGCCCACGACCATCCCCCACGTCACCGTCGCCGACCCGATGATCAGCAGCAGCAGGACGAACGATTTATTCACCGTCCCCTGCACCGTCATGTGCTTTGCGCGGATCTTCGGTGCTGCCTTACTCTTCGTCGCGCCAGCTACCAGCTCGTCGCCCAGTTCGGGCTTGCCGTTGAAATCGTCCCACGTCTGCGCGGGCTCGAACGCATCATTTTTCAGCGCCGGGTTGCTCGTTCGAAACATGCTGTCGGTCTCCGTGGGGTGATGGTGTCGCGCACATCCTATACACCCCGCCCGCCCCGCATCTTCTCCATCGCCCCCGGGATCTCCCCGGCAAGCTCCGCCGCGAGCATCCCCCCGCTCGCGCCCGTCCGATCCCCCCACGCCGCCGCCGCCCCGCTGTGCGCGATCACGCCGAGCTGTGCGCACTCAAAGAGCCCCAGCCCCTCCCTTGCAAACTGCGCGATCAGCCCGCCGATCAACCCGCTCAACACATCCCCCGTCCCCGCCGTGCCCAGCACCGGGTTCGCCTTGTCGTGTACCCACACCCGGTGCCCGTCGCTGGCCGCCGTCGCCGCGCTTTTGAGCACCACAACACACCCCAGCTTCTGCGCGATCTGTTCCGCTGCGACCGCCAGATCCTCACCAACCTCGATCCCCAACCGCTCGCCGATCCGCCGCGCCTCCCCGACATGAGGTGTCATCACCACCGGCGCCCGCAGATCGAGCTGGAACTGCTCCGTCAGCGCAAGGCAGTTCAGCGCGTCGGCGTCCACAACAACCGCCGTCTCCTCCTGCATCACCGCGCGGAGCGTCACCGCCTGCGCGCCCGCGCTCGTCCCCAGCCCGGGCCCGACAACCACGCAATCACTCTGGGCGCTCGCCCCGTCGATCACCCCCGCAGCCTCGTGCCCGATGATGTCCCCCGCGATATCCACCATGAGCGCAACCCCTGTCGCGCTCGGCGCGATCGTCAGCGCCTCGTTGATTGTGTTCTCTCCCATCACCAGCTTCGCCAGCCCGCACCCGCTCCGCAGCGCCGCGATCGCGCTGAATGCCGCTCCTCCGATCATCACCACCCCGTCCCCCTCAGGCTGCGGCGCATGACAGCACCCGCCGATGACCGCAACAGTCCCGAACGTCCCCTTGTGCCCCTCTGTGCGCCGCTCGGGCAACACCGGGATGTCCGCTTGCTCGTTCACCGTGTGCTATTCCACCTCGATCACTTCGATCTCAAGCTGCCCCAGCACACCACCAAGCGCGACCATCGTGTTCATCGTCCCCTCGTCCGACAGATCGCTCGTGCTCAGCGCGATGTGCGTCGCGTCCGTCCACATGTCATTTGGTAGCGTGGCGTCAACATTGAACCACCTGCCGGTTCCCTCGAATCCGTTCTGATTCTCCAAGCAAAACTGTGTCCACATGTGGTACCCGAACACCCCCTCTTTCCCGAGGAACGAGTCCACGTAGATCAGCCCGCTCACCACTCGGCTTGGGATCCCGTCCGCCCGCAACATCGCCGCGAGCAACACAGCATGCTCCGAGCAGTCCCCCTCGCCGGTTCGGCATACCTCGCTCGCCGTCGCAAACCCGACGGACAGATCCTTCCCGGTGATGTGCTTATGCACATACTTCCGCATCGCATCTACTCGCTTGATTTCATTGCGGCCAAACTGACCTCGCAGGGCTTCTTTTACGAGCCTGATGATCTCCGGATCGTCCTTATCCGCCGCGCTCGTGGCAGCGAGATATCGCTCGAAATTGATTCCCCTGCTTAGCGAAGGATTTCTCCATGCAATCTCCACGCGAGTGCTCTGGTCATCGATCTGCGTGTGCTGCTGTCCTCCTCCACTCACTAGCTCCGGCATCTTTCCATCCGGCACGCGCAGCACATACACCCCCCGCGTGCTCTCCCGCGCGTTCTCGATCGCTCGGCTCGGCTTCACCAGCGTGCTCGCCATCAGTTCCGGTGCATCGAATTCACTCGTCGCGACCGCCCTGTCCGCCGCCAGCACCGTCAGCTCCATCCCCGGCCCCAGCGCAACCGTCGTCCGCACCATCTCCCCATCCAGACCCACATACTCCCGCGTCACCACGCCCGGCATCGCACTCTGCAACACCTCGTGCTCCACCGCCGGCACCTTCTTCCCGAACACCCCCACAACCGTCTCGCCCAACACCCGCGTCGTCACGTCCACCGCCATCAGCCCCATCGAGGTATCCAGCATCCGGATCGTGTACTCCTCCGCCCCGCTCTCGCGCAATCGATCCGCCTCTCGCCCGCCCGCCGCCGGCATGAACCAATCGCCCTCCGGGATCTCCAGCACATTCACATCCACCCGCGCGTCCTTGTCCCCCTCGTCCCCCTGCACGACGCGCTCGACGATCTTGGTCGGCATAAACCGGTACTCGCGCGACATCTGCATCTGCCCCTGCTTCGATCGGCTCTTGGCGCTGACAGGCTGACCGTCCGCTTCCTCCACGATCGTCGAACCCATCACCATCTCCACCGCCTGCGCCCCCCGCCCGATCTTCAATCGCATCTCCGTCTCGGTGGTGTAGCGCCCATCCTTCCCCTCGCTCGTCCGCTCCATCATCCACCCCGCCTTCGCCCCCTGCAGTTGGATCACATACCACCGCTCCCCCCCCACACCCCCCGCGTCCCCCTCACCACGCGCAACGCCGCACGTCGCCACCACCGCCATCACCACCAACGCAATCCATCGTGTCATCACTCGCATCGTTTCCGTGCTCCCAAATAGTTCGCTCCGCCAACAGTTGTACCCCATCGACCCGCCGCATGATGCACCCCCGCCCTCACCCGCCTACCCTCTTTATCGCCATGATCGATACCCACTGCCACCTCACCTTCCCCGACTACCGCGACAAGGTAGACCAGACCCTCGCCGATGCATCCGCCGCAGGTGTCACCGGGTGCATCACCATCTCGACCACCTCCCAGGACGCCCCCTCCGCCCTCGCTCTCGCAAAGCACCACGAGCGCATCTGGTGCTCCTCGGGTGTCCACCCGCTCTACGCAGACAAGGGGCCGCACGACTGGAAGGCTCTCGCCTTCATCGCCCGCGATCCCAAGTGCGTCGCGTGGGGTGAGCTGGGCTTGGACAACCACTACGACAACCCTCCCAAAGACATCCAGCGCGCCGTCCTCCACGAGCAGCTCGCCTTCATCGAACAGACAAACAAAGAAGTCAACCTCCCCGTCGTTCTCCACTGCCGCAAAGCATTCGACGACCTCATCCCCATCCTCCGCGCCACATCACTTCCCCCCGAGCGCTTCGTCTTCCATTGCTTCACGGGCGACGCCGCAGACGCGCGCAAAGCCATCGACTTCGGCGCCCACATCTCATTCACGGGTGTGCTGACATACAAGAACGCCCCCGAAGTCCGCGAAGCCGCAGCCCTTGTCCCCCTCGACCGCGTCATGGTCGAGACAGACGCCCCCTTCCTCTCCCCCGAGCCCAAACGCGGCGTCCGCCCAAACGAGCCCGCGTTCGTCGTGCATGTCGCCCGCCGCCTCGCCGAGATCAAAGCGATCCCCTTCGAGCACCTGCACGAACAGCTCAACAAAAACACCCGCAATTTCTTCGGGATCAACGCCCGCTAGACGCCCGATCAAAGACCGATGTACTTCGCGTAGATCGACCGCGCCCGCTCTGCCCGCTCCGTGCCCTTCACGATCGCCCGCCCGTCCGCGAACACCGTCACCTCACACCCACCACCCAAACCCGCAGCATCCGTATCCGCAGCCTCCCCGGGCAATGTCGCGCGCACCAATAGCTCGTTGCGTACCACATCCCCGTGCGCACCGAGCCGCCCCGCGATCAACGCAAGATCAACCTCCCCCCGCGAACCCGCATGCACCTGCACCGCCCCCCGCCCACACAATTTCACCGTCCGCCCCGCGTGCTTGCCGTCGATAAATTCAAATTCCTCGTCCCCGCAGCACGGGCAATCATCATCCCGCTGCGCATCAATGCTCCGCATATCCCCGCTCCACAAATCGATCTGTACGAGCGATCGGCGAACCTCGTCCGCCCGCCCCGCGAGCACCTTCATCGCCTCGCCCGCCTGCAACGACGCGATCACTCCAACCGCAGGACCGATCACCCCCGCCGTGTCGCACGTGTCCAGCGAGCCGGGTGCAGGGGGGTCGCGGAAGACGCACCGCAGACAAGCCGT
>JAJDDG010000031.1 GCA_029260435.1 Phycisphaerales bacterium
ATCGTTATCAACGGGTGGTTTCCCCCCCTCGGTGCCTCCTACTTCTCCCAGCGAAACTTCTGGCTTTCTGTGATCTGCCCCGACTACTACGAAGCCTGGCGCGATCCCTACGCCGACATCAACCCGAATCTGGGGTTCTTCGGAGGAGACGACGCACCAGAAAACGTCCTGCAATCCACATTCTGGATGACCGACTCTGCCTTCGCCGACCCGCGCTACTTCGCCGATGGCGATGTCTCCTCGGACCCAGCCCTCCTCCGCGCCACCCGCACCTCCGAAGTCCGCTACCCGTCGAACAAAGCCATCCTCACCCTGCTTTACGCAGACGAAATCGCTAGAAATCTCCACAACCACGACCAAAACATCTTCGCGATGGGCGACGGCTCCGCCGAGATCCGCCCGTGGTACCGCGGCGCAGAAAACCAATGGACCGTCTCCGATTCCGGTCCATTCGGCGGGATCGACTGGCACACAATGGGCACGCTCAACGGACTGCGTGGGCGCGACTGGTAGGCAGATTTTTCCGCCCCCCCGTTTGACCACCACGCGCCCCACCCGCCATGATCCCCCGCGTGAGTCCCCTACTCCATATCGCCGCCGCCCCCCCCACTACCCCCGTCGCGGAGACCATCGCCGGAGCCATAACGGAAGTGGCCCAGCACGAGCCGATGGTGCAGGACCCCGTCGCGATCCTCTCGGTGCTCCTCGCCATCCTCGCCGGGCTCTTCTGGTTCAACGAACGCGCCGCCGGCAAGCGCATCTTCAAAGTCATCCCGATGCTCGTCTTCTGCTATTTCGTCCCCACCACACTCACCACATTCGGCATCCTCCCGGACGACTCCGAGCTCTACTCTTGGATCAAGACCTACCTCCTGCCCTGCTCCCTCCTGCTGCTCATCCTCGCGCTGGACATCCCAGGCATCATCCGACTCGGGCCAAAAGCCATCATCATGCTCCTCGCGGGCACGTTCGGCGTCGTCATCGGCGGCCCCATCGCGCTCTTCCTCTTCAGAAATCAGGTCGATCCCGAAGTCTGGCGCGGGCTGACCGCGCTCTCCGGTTCGTGGATCGGTGGTGGAGCAAACATGGTGGCGCTTGGTCAGATGGCCAAAGTCACCGACGACATGTTCGCGCTCATGGTCATCGTCGATGTCGCCGTGGCAAACATCTGGATGGGCGTGCTGCTCTACCTCGCAGGCAAGCAGAAAGCCATCGATAAGTGGACCGGCGCCAACACCGCCGCGATCGACGACCTGCGCTCCCGCGTCGAATCATTCCAGGAAAAAACCGCCCGCAACCCATCCCTTACAGACCTCCTGCTGATCTGTGCGCTCGGGTTCGGCGGGGCGTACATCGCCTACATCCTCGGCAAGCAGATGAGCGTGACCCTCCCCTTCTTCGGCGCTTCAACCTGGAAGTTCATCCTCGTCACCACCTTCGCCCTCATCCTCTCATTGACCCCCGCCCGAAAGCTCGACGGCGCCGGCGCCTCCAAAATCGGCTCGCTCTTCCTCTACCTGCTCGTCGCCTCCATTGGCGCACACGCCAACTTCGCCAAGATGTTCGCAACCGATGGCGCCCAGTGGCTCCTGGCGATCGGTGCCGTCTGGATGCTCATCCACATCGCCGTCCTGCTCACCGTCGGCAAACTCATCAAGGCACCCATTTTCTTCGTCGCCGTCGGCTCACAGGCAAACATCGGCGGCGCAGCCAGCGCACCCATCGTCGCCAGCGCCTTCCACCCATCGCTCGCCCCCGTCGGCGTCCTCCTCGCCGTCGCGGGCTATGTCCTGGGCACATACGCCGGGCTCGCCTGCATGAAATTGATGATGATGGTCGTCGGCGCGGAGTGAGCCCCCGCGTTACACTCTGTTTTTACCGACCAAACCCGCCCATCACGGCTGATGAGCGTAAAGACAATGATCACGGATGGCCAAGAAAAAAACCACAAAACGCAAAGCCGCAACCGCGGAATCAATGGCAGCCTCGCAGCGCGAGATCTCCGTCTCGGAGTTCTTCGCCAAAAACCGCCACCTCCTCGGTTTCGATAACCCCCGCAAGGCCCTCCTCACCGCCGTCAAGGAAGCCGTGGACAACGCACTCGACGCCTGCGAAGAGGGCGGCATCCTCCCCGATATCCTCGTCGAGATCCGCGCCCTGCCCGAATCAGGCGACGACCGATTCCTCGTCGTCATCCAGGACAACGGGCCCGGCATCGTCCGCAAACAGATCGAAAACATCTTCGGCAAGCTGCTCTACGGCTCCAAGTTCCACCGCCTGAAAATGTCCCGCGGGCAACAGGGCATCGGCATCTCCGCTGCGGGCATGTACGGGCTCATCACCACCGGCAAGCCCGTCCGCATCATCTCAAAGACATCCCCGAAGAAACCCGCGCACGAAGTGATCCTCAAAATGGACACCTCCAAGAACCGCGCGGATGTCGTGCAGGACACAGAACACCCCGAAGACGATGGGCTCTTCGCCGAGGGCCACGGCACCCGCGTCGAGATCGAACTCGTCGGCAAATACTTCATCGGCAACCGCTCGGTGGATGAATACGTCCAGCTCACCGCCATCGCCAACCCGCACGGGCGCTTCGAGTTCCTCTCCCCGCCGACAAACGCAAAGCCCGAAGGCGAACGCATCGTCTACGAACGCTCCGTCGGTGAACTCCCCGACCTCCCCGAAGAGATCAAGCCCCACCCGCACGGCATCGAACTGGGCACACTCATCGGCATGCTCGAACGCACGAGCCAGAACCAGCTCGGCGGCTTCTTCTCACACGAGTTCTGCCGCGTCGGGCCAAAGATCGCGCAGGATGTCACCAAACAAGCCGGGCTCACCACGCGCTCGTGGGTCAAAAACATCTCCCACGCCGAAGCCGAAAAACTCTACAAAGGACTCACCGCCGCCAAGGTCATGGGCCCGCCCACCAACTGCCTCTCGCCGATGGGCGTGCGCACCATGCTCAAGGGACTCGAATCCGGACTCAACCCAGACTTCATCGCCGCGAGTTCCCGCGCCGCTTCCGTCTACCGCGGCAGACCCTTCGTCATCGAAGCCGGTATCGCCTTCGGCGGCAACCTCCCCGGCGACGACCAGGCAAAGGTCTACCGATTTGCCAACCGCGTCCCCCTCCAGTACCAGCAGTCCGCCTGCTCATCATTCAAAGCCGTCATCGAAACCGCCTGGAAGAACTACGGGCTCCAGCAACCCCGAGGCGGGCTGCCCGTCGGCTCCCTCGTCGTCATGATCCACATGGCTTCAGTCTGGGTGCCCTTCACGAGCGAATCCAAAGAAGCCATCGCCGACTACGACGAAATCCGCAAAGAAATGCGCCTCGCCCTCCAGGAATGCGGCCGCAAGCTCGGCACCTACCTCCGCAAGCGCAAACGCATGCAGCGCCAGGGCCAGCGCCGCGGCGTCTTCACACGCTACATCGGCGAGATCTCCAAAGCCTGCCACGAGATCACCGGCACCGACCAGCAAGAGCTGTACGACGTGCTCCTCGCGCAAGCCGAAAGCAAGACCGCCGAGTTCGACGAAGTCCTCGACGAAGAGGGCAAGGTCGTCAAAGACACCGACCGCCTCGCCAAAGACGATGGCGTCTTCATCAGACAAGCGACTGCACCGCAAAACGATGCGGATTATCCAGACTCCCCGCCATCTTCCAATGGCTCTGACCTTCCACCCGTCGACGATTTCGACGCGCCCACAACCAACCTCTTCGGCGAAGCCGACGAACCCAAACCCAAGCGCAAAACTAAAAAGAAGATAGCCAAGAAGGTGAAGAAGAAAACCAAGCGGTCATCCACCAAGGCAAGCAGGTAAACGATGGCCAAAAAACGCACAACTAAAAAACGCACCACCTCCAAAGGCCCCGGCCCCGCCGTCCGCTCTACGGACAAAGCCACCCTCGCGCGAATCGACAAACTCGCCGACAAGGTCGTGCGCACCTCCCTCGCCAAGAAAGACCCCAACCTCGTCATCCCCTCGCGCTCCCTGTCGAACACGAGCTACAACAAATCCAAACGCATCCTCCAGATGGGCTCCGCAACCTCCGACCGCCCGCTGTTCGACCTCAAGACCGCACGCAAGTTCATGCAGACCGTCCTGCTCTCCTCGGGTGTCAAGGACCTCGTCGGAGCCGGCAAAACGCTCTCGCTTCGTGGGATGTACTACATGTCCCTGCACACCATCCAGGGCACCAAAGAAAAAACCCTCAACGACCAGACCGAGTCCGACGCCGTCCTCGAAGACCTCGAAGTCATGCTCGGCTCGCTCCGCGAAGAGCTGCACGTCTTCGCAAAGAAACGCGGCACGATGATCGGCAACATCACCATCATCGACAACGGCGACGAGATCAACTGCCGAAAAATGGGCACCGGCGGGTACGCCATCCCCTCGATCTGCGAAGACTCCGTCATCCAATTCAAGAATTGCGAGGCGGATTTCGTCCTCCATGTCGAGAAAGACACCGTCTGGCAGCGCTTCAATGAAGACCGCTTCTGGGAGAAGCACAACTGCATCCTCACCGAAGGCTCGGGCCAGCCCCCCCGAGGCGTGCGCCGCATGCTCCGCCGACTCAACGAAGAACTCGGGCTCCCCGTCTACTGCCTGCTCGATTGCGACCCCTGGGGACACTACATCTACTCCGTCATCAAGCAGGGCTCCATCGCCCTCGCCTACGAGTCCCAACGCATGGCCATCCCCGACGCCAAGTTCATGGGTATCCGCGCAATCGATTACGAACGCTGCGGGCTCTCCGACGACGTGCAGATCGCGCTGAACGACCGCGACATCACCCGTGCCAAACAGATCGCCGACTATCCCTGGTTCGCAAACAAAAAACCTTGGCAACTCGAGATTAAAAAAATGCTCTCCAACGGCTTCAAGATGGAAGTCGAGTCCTTGATTACCAAGGACATCTCGTATGTGACAGAGGTGTACGTCCCCGAGCGTCTCGACGCGCAGGACTGGCTCGATTGAGCGAAAATGCCTGTTTTTAGAGCCGAGTCCTATTTTTTGCACAATGCGAATGCCCCCGTTGGTGTGCTGCTGCTCCCTCGCACCGATCGCGCCTTACAGCCCGCCCATTTCCTGGTTGCCCGAATACTGCCGAAATGCTTAGGATGGGCAATCTCGGGAGCGCCAAGGATCGCGCGGACTTCAACTTCACTGTCCGCTCTACCCAATGAACGTGAGATGAGCGGCTACTTCGAGTGGTGTATGCCACCCGTGAAAGTGTCCCCTCCGATGACCGATCCTGAAGTTTCTCCAATCACAGTGCTCGCCGTCGGACTGACAGACAACGACGAGTTCCGCGAACTCTCCGATGTTCTTACGAGATACGAAGTCCAAATCAAGCACCTCCCCGCGGATGCCGGGGATGACGACATCCGCCCAGAAGCACTCCCGAACTGCCACTTGGTGCTGTTTTCCGGGGATCTGGACCACCCGCCCCACATCGTAAAATCGATCTGGACAAACACGAGGACCCCCGCAGTCTGCATCTACGGCGCACCAAAGAGCCTGATCCCCGATCCGTGTGTGTTCGCGGCAATACCACCCGACTGCCCTCCACATTGCTTCGCACCCCTGCTTGCGATCGCCGCAACGCGCGGGCGTGAACACGCCGAGTCTATGAAGCGCATCCACCAGCTCGAGCGCTCCCTCGAAGGCCGGCGCGCCATCGAGCAAGCAAAGTGGAAGCTTATCCAGGACGAAGGGATCACCGAGCCCGATGCGCACACCAAACTCCAGCGCGTCGCCCGATCCATGCGCATCCCCCTCCCCGATGTCGCCAAACAGTTCCTCGAGAAGGGCAATCTCGAATCGATGACCGCCGATTCATAGCCAGAATCAAAAAAATCAATTTGCCCAGTGTGACGCACAACCCCGCGCCATGCACGATCCACACCGGTTCACCACCTATATAGACCTCTATTCTTGAGCTCTTTTCACTTTCTCAACAAATCCCCCATGACGGGGGGGCCATCATGGTGGTACATTCGCAAATGTCATTTCCGCCCAGCCGGTGGGAGCGGCATCTTTGTTCGCCGCAGGCTGTGCCAGGACTGATTCCTGAAAGTCCACAATCCGCCTCCGATGACGACAACTCAACCGATGGTGGCGATCAGTCGCCCATCGATCCGGTCCTTGCGAACCGGTCAACGTAGCCCACGAAGCATTCGGAGGAGATGCTTCGCTCAGGTGCTCTGGCCGGTTCGCATCTTTTTTGCCCCAATCAAACACACCCGCACCGCCTCATCCGGGGAACCACCGCGCGCCTCCTGCGCCCGCGAACAAACCGATATCGAAATATGGACGAAGTTGCTCAGGTATCGGGCGTTGGCGTCCGATCAAGAATCCGTCCCGTTCGAGTCAACGGAACGCCGCACGGAGTGCGGGCCCGCAGCAGACACACCGCCGCGGGGCACATCAAACAGACGAACCCGCGGCGGAGACCGTGCGGCATCGCACCCGAGCAACGCACCCACGGAGGAACATCCATGCCCGCCAACCACCGCAAAGCCGCCATTGCCATCATCGCACTTGGCACCGCAGCGATCTCGATGACCGCCTGCTCTTCCACGCACGCGAACAAATACTCGTCCGCCAACCAGAAGGACGCCGCGTTCGAGCACGCCAACCGTGCCCCCTCCGCAATCTTCCCCCAGACATACGCCGGCTACTCGGGCCGCTCGGGTATGACCACCTCGCCCCAGTTCAAGATGTACGGCGAACTCCCCAACGCCGACGCTGGCTCACACTCCGCTTCCCTCCCCTACGAAGCCGTCGAGAACATCAACCAGATCTCCTTCACCTCCATCGGGGCGGATTTCGACCCCATCTGCTCACGCAACGCAAAGCACATCTACTTCGCCTCCACACAGCACAAACCAACCGCTGATATCTACGTCAAAAATATCGACGGCACCTCCATCGTCCAGCTCACCACCGATCCCGCGCACGACATCAACCCCGCCCTCTCGCCCGATGGCTCCAAGCTCGCCTTCGCCTCCAACCGCGCAGGGTCATGGGACGTCTACGTCATGTCCACCGACGGCGGGCAGGCGATCCAGATCACCAACGACTCCGCACACGAGCTCCACCCCACATGGTCGCCCGACGGCAACCAGCTCGCCTACTGCCGCATGGGTGAAATGTCCGACCGCTGGGAGATCTGGACCACCAGATTCGACCGCCCGGCAGTCAAGAAATTCGTCACCTTCGGGCTCTTCCCCGAGTGGCACCCCTCCCAGAACAAACTCGTCTTCCAGCGCTCCCGCGAACGCGCCGACCGCTTCTTCTCCGTCTGGACCATCGATCTCGATGACGCCAACGGCGGCAGCGGTGCCACCACAGAACTCATCTCCTCCCCGGTAGCGGCGGTCATCAACCCCGCCTGGTCCGCCGACGGCAACTGGGTCGCCTTCTCCACCGTCTTCAACCCCCCCGCGGTGGATAGCGCCGAGAAGCCCGAATTCGCCGATATCTGGATCATGAAGGCCGACGGCTCCGCCCGCGCCAACCTCACCGGGGGCTGGTTCGTCAACGTCATGCCCTGCTGGTCCGCCTCAAACGAGGTTTTCTTCATCTCAGACCGCACCGGATACGACAACATCTGGTCCGTCGCCACAAACGAGGCATTCTTCGCCGCCGGGAGCGCAACCAATGCCGATTCAGAGATCGTCAATGTTCCCGGGACCAACTGATCGATACACACATACCCCCCCTGGGGTTTGACCGAACATCCACGCCGCGCCGGGCGACAGCCCCGCGCGACGATTCAACCGGAGCGGAGGAACCGCCCGACCTCGGCAGGACGCCATGACAAGTGCACAGCCCATGTTCGCAAGCCCACCACGCCGAGCTGTTCTTACGCTCGCGCTGATCGCGTTCACCCTCCTCTCCGCCTGCGCCTCAAACGCGCGGAAGCGGGCCGGGATCGGTGCCGCGCCCTACAAGGACGGGCCGCTCATCTGGGCGGTCGCCCCCGCGAGGAACGAATCGGGCGTCTCCATCGTGGACGAACTCGCCATCGCCGACGAGTTCGCAAACACGGTGCAGAACGTCCAGGGACTCGCATCCGTGCCCGTCAACCGGACGCTCGGCGCGATGCGCTCCCTCAACCTCCCCGCGATCGAGACCGAGGAGCAGGCCATCGCCGTCGCCAGAACAGTCGGCGCCGACGGCATCATCGTCCCGGTCGTCACCGCGTGGGATCCATACGACCCCGCACAACTCGGGCTCTCCGTCGCCCTCTACGCCGTCTCCCGCCGCATGAAGGGCAACGAGTTCTTCATCGCAGACGACCCGAAGCAATTCCAGATCGCTTCGACCGACCGCGCCGTCCTCCGCAACTGGGGCGGCCCGGGCCCCGTCGCCACCTTCGCCCGACTCTTCGACGCCTCCGCGTACGACACACAAAACGAAGCCCGCGACTACGCACACCTCCACCCAACAAAGATGTCCGCCCTCGGATGGCGACAGCACACCGCAAGCATGAGGCTGTTCACCAGGTTCGCCTGCCACCAGGCGGTGAGCCGCCTGCTCGACGCCGAGCACGCGCGGTTCGCCCAGATGGCGTCGGGCGAGGACAGCACACAAAGCCGCTGACGCGGGCGCTCACTCGAAGCACCCGCAAACGCGGGAAGAGTTTCGAGGAACCCCGATGGGCGCAGACAACGACAACCAGCACCGCCAGACGCCACGCCGCGTCCTCCGCACCGCGACCATCAACCGGTCCGGGCACACATGGCGCTTCGTCTGGTCCCCCGGCGACGAGCCCGCCGTCATCGCCGCCGCCTGTGCCGAAGCGCGCGACGCCGCATCAACCATGCGCTTCGCCGACGCCGCCGTCCTCGCAAACAAAATCGCACGCCGAGCCGCCGAAAAGCAGCTCGCATTCGTCGCAAAGTACACCCACCCGGGCGATGCACACCGCCCGGAAAATATCCAACCACCCCGGTTCACACCGTAGCGCGGAGCACGCCCGATGAGCACCATCCCGATCGTTTCTAGCTTCCTCGAGTACCTCACCGACGAGCGTCACTTCTCGCCGTACACCGCCCGATGCTACGGCGCAGACCTCCGCCAGTACACCGAGTACTTCTGCGAAGAGCTCGACGTGCAGCTCAATGTCGAAACCGAGCAGAGAGTCCTCGAAGCTCGCGAGAAAGGCATGGGAGGCGAAGACATCGTCGCCACCATCGGCCCCCAGACCATCACCGAGGAAATCTGCCAGGCATCCACCGAGATGATCCGCAAATACCTCACCTTCCTCTCAGACCAGAACTACTCCCCCGCGACCATGGCTCGCAAAATCGCCACCCTCCGCTCCTTCTACAAGTGGGCCCACAAACGCTCCCTCCTCTCATCCAACCCCATGACCATGATCCGCACGCCACGCCAGTCCAAGCGACTGCCCAAAGCAATCACCGTCGAGCAGATCGAGCGCCTCCTCGCCGCCCCGGACGACCGCGATGTCCTCGGCGCACGCGACCGCGCCATGCTCGAAACCCTCTACTCCACCGGCATCCGGGTCTCCGAACTCGTTGACCTCAACCTCGCCGACATGGACGACACGGGCGAAGCACTCCGCGTCCGAGGCAAGGGCAAAAAAGAACGCATCGTCCCCCTCGGCTCCCACGCCATGCACGCCATCAACCACTACCGCGAGGTGCTCAAAGCGGACGACCGCTACGCCCACGCATGGGCAGGCGACCCCGCACAAACCGCGCTCTTCGTCAACAAGCACGCCGGCCGCCTCTCCTCCCGCTCCGTCCGCCGCAAGCTGGATAAATACCTCCGCCAGGTCGGGCTCGACCCCACCATCTCCCCCCACACCCTGCGTCACTCCTTCGCGACCCACCTGCTCGACAACGGCGCAGACCTCCGCTCCGTCCAGGAGCTCCTCGGGCACCAGTCGCTCTCCACAACCCAAGCCTACACCCACCTCACCACACAGCGCATGCGCTCCGCCTACGACAAGGGACACCCCCGCGCAGAAGCAGGCTGATCACACAAATTAACAAGACACACATCTACGGGAGATGCTCCGCTGGTGGGCGCATCTCCCGTTTTTCATTGCTGCATCAACAAGGAGCGGGGGAGGATGGGTGGGTGGTGCGCCTCCCGTTTTTCATTGATGCACGCTTCTCGCTCCTGCTGCCTCTCCCTCTGGGAGAGGATGTCTGAGCGCAGCGAAGACAGGTGAGGGCTCCCCAATCTCCACCCTCTACCCATCACTCCTCTGTTCTCTTCTCTTTCTTTTCCCCGATCCCTACCCCTTCAACCTCCCCAACCGCCCCACCGCCTCAACAAGCGTCTCCTCCCGCTTGCAGAACGCAAACCGCACCAGATCCTTCCCCTCCGCCTTGTTCTCATAAAACGCGCTCGGCGGGATCGCCGCAACACCCACCTCCTCGATCAGGTGCTTGCAGAACGCAACATCATCCCCAAACCCAAACCCCGAGTGATCCGCCAGCACGAAGTACGTCCCCGCCGGTTTGCGCACCCCGAATCCCAACCCACCCAGCGCATCACAGAGCAAATCCCGCTTCGCCCGGTAGCCCGCACGCAGCTCATCGAAATACGCATCCCCCATCCCCAGCGCCACCGCCGCCGCGTGCTGCATCGGCGTGTTCACCGCGTACGTCAGAAACTGGTGCGCCGCGCGCACGCCCCGCGTCAGCTCCTCCGGTGCAACCACCCACCCGATCTTCCACCCCGTCAGGCTGAACGTCTTGCCCAGCGAGCTCATCGTCACCACCCGCTCCCGCATCCCGGGCAGATCCACCATCCGAATGTGCTCGCCCTCAAACACCAACTCCTCGTACACCTCGTCGCACACCGCGATCGCATCAAACTCCTCGCACAACCGACCGATGCACTCCAGCTCCTCTCTCGTAAACACCCGCCCCGTCGGGTTGTGCGGCGTATTCACCAAAACCGCCTTCGTCTTCGCAGAAAACGCCCCCCGCAACTCCACCTCGTCAAACGTAAAGTCCGGCGCACGCAGCGTCACAAACCGAGGCGTCGCACCCGCCATAGCGACGCACGCCCGGTACGAGTCGTAATAAGGCTCAAACAGCACCACCTCGTCACCCGGATCAACCAACCCCAACAGCACACTCGGGATCGCCTCCGTACACCCCGCCGTCACCGTCACATGCGCATCCGGATCCACCCACCCCCCGTGCCGCCCCGCGATCGCCCGCCTCAATCCGGGCACCCCGGGCATCGGCGCATACTGACCGTGCCCCGCCCGAACCGCCTCGATCGCCGCCTCTTTCACCACCTCCGGCCCATCAAAATCCGGGAACCCCTGCCCGAGATTCACCGCCCCGTGCTCGACCGCCAGCCGGCTGATCTCCGCGAACACCGTCGTCCCAAATGCTTCCAATCGCCTGGCTACCAACGCCGACCTCCTGTGCCTCCCAGCACCAACCACACCTCGCCAACCACCATAACCAAATCCCCCCACCACCCGCCGAAAGCCGCCGCTTGATCGCGTCGCGATAACTGGTGCTCTTTTCCCCGTGCCACTGACCCGTCCTCGAGTCAGTGTGATTCCCGCTTCACTCTTCTCGGGTGCCATGCTCAAGCGCCAGCTTGAGCATGTCTTCTTCTTGCCCCCTCTTCCTGATGCCTGCTCCCCGGTGCCCGATGCCTTTTTCAGATACCATCGCTCCCCCAAACCAACACCCATACCCACGGAGGATCTCACATGGCACGCGCCAAAATCTCAGTCATCGGAGCAGGGAACGTCGGAGCCTCCTGCGCCATGTGGGCCGCCGAAAAAGAACTCGGCGATATCGTCCTCCTCGACATCCCCGACAAGGTCGGCGTCGCGCAGGGCAAAGCAATCGACCTCGCATGCTGCGCCCCGATCGAGCGCTTCGACTGCAACATCCTCGGCACCGCCGACTACGCCGACATCGCCAACTCCGATGTCGTCATCGTCACCGCCGGCATCCCACGCAAGCCCGGCATGAGCCGCGACGACCTGATCCAGACCAACGTCAAAATCGTCAAAAGCGTCTCCGAGCAGATCAAGCAGCACGCCCCCGACTCCGTCGTCATCGTCGTCTCCAACCCCCTCGACGCCATGGTCTACACCGCATGGAAAACCACCGGCTTCCCAACCAACCGCATCCTCGGGCAAGCCGGGTGCCTCGACGTCGCACGCTTCCGCACATTCATCGCTTGGAAAATCGGCTGCTCCGTCGAAGACGTCTCCGCACTCCTCCTCGGCGGGCACGGCGACGACATGGTCCCCCTCCCCCGCTACACCTCAGTCCACGGCGTCCCCGTCTCACAACTCCTGCCAAACGAAGTCATCGAGGAATGCGTCAAACGCGCGATGGTCGGCGGCGGCGAGATCGTCAAACTCATGGGCACCAGCGCCTACTACGCCCCCGCGTCTGGCTCCGTCCAGATGGCCGAAGCCATCATCAAAGACAAGAAACGCATCCTCCCCTGCGCCGCATACTGCAACGCCGAGTACAACGTCGGCGGCTACTTCGTCGGTGTCCCCGCGATCCTCGGCTCGGGCGGCATGGAAAAGGTCATCACCATCGACCTCGAAGGCGACGAGCAAAAACTCATGGACGATTCAGTCTCACATGTCAAGGATCTCGTCAAAGTCGTCGCTGATCTCTTCCCCGAACTCGCCTGAATTCACTCGAAAGTGTTGACCCTCTTCCTCCCTCCCCCTCTGGGGAAGGATGTCGTTGTTGTCTGCAACGACGACAGGAGAGGGCTCCCCAACCTACACAATCTCCCTCTCACTCCATTCTGCTCTTCCCTTCTACCTCACTCTCTTCCTGCTGCCTGATCCCAGGTGCCTTCTTCACCCCCCGTAGAAACCCTAGGGGGTGTGCTGTCGTATCTGCTTGTCCACGGGACATGCAAACTCACTCGATATCCATCACAATACGACCAGCGCAGAGCGACACCCGTCCCGCTTCTCCATGAGGGCAATCGTGGCCGACCTACTCGAATGGTTCCAATGCAAGTCCTGCGGCCGCCGCTTCCGGTGGAATGCCGATATCGCCGGAACCCAGATCCGCTGCGATTGCGGCTCGCCCGTCCTGTGCCCCGAGCTCGAAGGCTTCGCCGGTGCCCCGGACCCCTCATCAAGCCAGACAGTCATCGAAACCGTGGACTCACCCACCGCCATGTCCCCGAATGACGCCGTCCTCGCCGAGCAGTTCGAGATGCCCGACTCAAGCGACCCCGCCCAGCGCGTCGCCATCAAACACAAAAACACCGGCGCATTCGGGCTCACCACAAACGGCCAATGCCTCATGTGGTTCATCTTCTCGCTCGTGGGCTTCGCCCTTGTCGCCCACGCCATCATCACAACATTCTGGTGGTACATCACCGCCGCCGCCATCTTCGCCCCCATCGCCTTCATCAAGTTCAACTTCGTCTGCCGACGCTGGAAACGTGGTCGCTCCCTCATGACCGCCCTCAAGCACACCTTCGAAGAGATGTCGTGAGCAAAGCAATATGCGCGTAAAAGTGAAAGCCAACTTTCGAGAGTTGAGGATCGATGACATGGATCATCAGGATCTCACTCCATCGAAAGAGTACGATGTAGATTCAATTGAATACGATGATTTTCGTATTGCCGGAGAGTCTGGCGAGCCTTGCCTCTACCCCGCCGGGATATTCGATCTCATTGATCCTGCAATTCCATCTGGTTGGATCGTAGAGTTCGATGAAGAGGGCCTGATCTCAATTGGCCCACCAGAGTTTCTTGCACGAGGGTTCTGGGAAGATTTTTTCGATCACAAACCATCCGCTAAAGAAACTTATCAACTTGTGAAACAGCGCTTTATGTGATCCCACAACTCAAAAAAAACAACCCGGCGCTCTTCCGAACGCCGGGCCGCCGTTTTTCAGGCTGCGGGCTGCGCGAACGCACACCCCGTCGGACGTACGCTAACCGCGCAGCCCCTTGGTACTGTCACAATAAATCACAGATCACCTCCTTCCGAGAAAGCCTCGCCGCCGCGGACGTCCGTGACGAGATCCGCAAACAGCCTTTCTCACCCCGGCCGCCGTCGCTACCGGGCCCATCGCGCAAGCGCGCACACGCGCGCCGCTCGTCGCAGCACCCCCGCCGCGCAAGCCAGCGTTCTGACCGACCGCAACAACAGGCAATCCTGCACAACAAGTATCGGCGCCGACCCCCCAAGCGGTCAACAACTTTCTTCCGAGAATCCGCCCGAGACCCGCCCTAACGGGTGCTCAAATCGTTCTTCATGTGCCACTGACCTGTCTTCGGGTCAGTGCTCCCCTTCTCCTCTTTCTTTGCTCTCTCTTCCTGATGCCCGGTGCCTGGTGCCTTTACTCTTCCAACTCGCTAAACGCACCCCGCTCCGCCTGATCATCCAGGTACTTCTGCAAATCCCCCACCTTGTACGACACAAAGCAGAACACATGGTGCAGCGTCAACCACTCCAGATCACTCGGATCCTGATCCAGGTCCTGCCGAATCTTGTTCAACTCCGCCAGCATCGTCTCCGCCTTCATCCGCTCTGCACTCCTTCATCAACCGACACATCCAAAGACCGTTCGGGCCACACACCGCGCAACCCCGCCGCAACAAGCAGCATCCCAACCAGCACCACCACAACACTCGGGCCGGGCAATAAATCCCGCTCCAGACTCATCCACAACCCGCCGACCGTCCCCACCAGCGCGCTCACGATCGACACAACAACCACAACCCGCAGCCGCTCGCTCACCCGCAGCGCGATCGCCCCGGGCAAGATCAACAGCGCCGTCGCAAGCACAACACCAACAAGCCGCATCGATACAACAATCGCCACCGCCAGCAGCGTCAGCATCAGCGCCCGCACCAACCCCGTCCGCACACCAAGCGCCCGAGCGCCCTCCTCATCCATCGCCCACAGCAGCGCCTTCCTACGCACCCACCACACAACCCCGCACACCGCCGCGCACACGACCCACGCCCCGATCGCCTCCGCGCCGCTCACAAACAGCACCGATCCAAACAAAAACTCCTCCCAACTCGGGATAATCCCCGGGTTGGGCTGCCTGCTCCGCACATACACCAGCAGCGCACCGACCGACATCGCCGCAACCAGCACAATCCCGATCGCGCTGTCGTCATCCACTTTCTTGCTCGCGCCGATCCCCGCGATCCCCCACGCCGCAACAACACAGCTCGCCAGCACCACCCCGTAAAACCCCAGAGTCCCCGCGCTCAACCCCATAAACACCGCAAGCCCGAACCCGCCAAACGCCGCGTGGCTCACGCCCTGCCCCACAAACGCCAACCGCTTCGTCACCACAAACACACTCAGCACCCCGCCCATCAGCGCCACCGCCGCGCCCGCGCTCAGAATCTCAAGCATCGAAAGCATCAGCAGCACCCCCCCTCATCGTCATGCCCATGCGCGTGATCACCCGGGCAATCTTCCGCACGGTGCGCCTCGACATGCACCCCACCAAACACACCCTCGATGTCGTGCCGGAACACATCCGCCAAAACCTGGGGAGTCAACCCATCCGGCGCATCGTGGAAGTGCACCGTCCTGCTCAAGCACGCCACCCGATCGCACCGGCGCGCGCCGCTCGCGATCGCGCGCACATCGTGGCTCACCAAAAGCACCGTCACCCCCAGCTCCCTGTTCGCCCGCTCGATCAACGCCGCGAACCGCTGCTGCCCCGCGACATCGATCCCCACCGTCGGCTCGTCCAAGACCAGCACGCTCGGCTCCACCGCCAGCGCCCGCGCGATCTGCACCCGCTGGAACTGCCCGCCGCTCAGCCGCCCGATCGGTGCCCGCCCATACGCCGCCATCCCCACCAGTTCCAACGCCCGATCCACCCGCTCCCCCTCCCGCTCCCGACCATGCACACCCGCGCTCAAAACAACCGCCTGCCGCACACTCACCGGGAACCGCCGGTTCACCCCAGAAAGCTGCGGCACATACCCAACCATGCCTCCCCGTCGCGCCTCCACCGCCGATTCCCCCATCACCCGAATCGTCCCGGCATCCGGCGCGAGCAACCCCAGCATCAGCTTGAGCAACGTCGATTTCCCCCCGCCGTTGGGGCCCAATATCCCCAGCACCTCCCCGCGTTCCACCCGCAGCGTCACATCGCGCACCACCGCCTCGCCGCCCGGGTACGCGTACGTCACACCATCAAACTCAACCGCCGACTCACCCATCGCCGCCCAACCCCTTCTTGAGCGCCGCAAGATTCGCGCGCATCATCGCGGGCCAGTCGCCATCACCAAGCGGATCAAGCGTCATCACCTCAGCGCCAACCCGCTCCGCCAACCGCCTTGCCATCTCCCCCGAAAACTGCGGCTCAACAAAGATCGCCCGCGCCCCACCTTCTTGCAACGCCTCCGCCGCCGCGCGCACATCGCCCGGCGAAGGCTCCACGCCCTCTACCCGACGGATCACCGCCGCAACCTCAAGCCCATACCGCGCCGCCAGATACCC
>JAJDDG010000032.1 GCA_029260435.1 Phycisphaerales bacterium
CCAAACAGCTCCGCAAGCCGCCCACCTGTCACCCGGCGTGAAACATCCATCTGGAAAAACCGTTCCTGAGCATGCACAAACCCCAGCCCCGCAGCACAGTCACCAAACGTCTCACCACGAATCGTCGGCGCACCGTGCGCATCCAAACTGATCCGCACCGAACCGCCGAGCCCCGCCACGCGCACCGTGCCGCTCGTCCGTGCGAGAGAGCCGTACAGCGCCCACCGCCCCACCATGAACACACTCGCCGCCAGCGCAACCACACCCACTACAAGCGCAAGCAATACCCTCGACCGACGAATCCGACGCACAACAAAACCCTCCGCAAGACAATGACCCTGCGGAGGGTAGAACAATCAGAGCAATCGTGTCATCACACGTCCCACACCGCGATTACGGGCAGGCGATTTCCGGATTGCAAATACCTAGGCGAAAGAGCACATACGAGATATCGTTCACATCGACAACCCCATCGCAGTTCACATCGCCATCAACCGTTCCCAGTGCACCTGCGCCGCCCAGACGAAATAAGACAAACGAAATATCGTTCACATCAACCGTAGCATCGCCATTCGCGTCGCCATCACACCCCAGAGGCACCTGGCACGAATCAGGAATCCCGTCATCGTTGTCATCCGCTTCGGAACCATCGAGAATCTCGCAGGCGTCCTGGATGCCGTTGTTGTTGCAGTCGGTCAACGTCGCGCCCGATGTGGCGATGATCTTGTGGATCGTGTCGTTGCCCTGATTGACAACATACAACTCGCCATACGCATCCTCGCCCCACGAAACACAGTTCGATAGCCCGAGCTGGCTCGAAATCTCCTGCAGCCCAGTGATCCCGGTACCGCCCGCGTTGATCTTGAACGACCAGACCTCATTCGAGCAATACTCGTTGCAGAAATAGGTGCCATCAAGCTCGGGGATCTCGCACCCGCGGTAGACATGCCCGCCAATAACCGTGCAACGGAACGGCGAATTCGTGTGGTTGTACACATACACCGGCTCAACTCTGGGAGACGGACTGCACGTCGGGAAACGCCCGGGCGTCGCAATATTCCCCTCGCGGCAGGCCCAACCGTAGTTCTCACCGCCGGCGCTAGCTGCAAACTGGAAGTCCACTTCCTCGCGCGCGTCCTGCCCAACGTCGCCGATGTACAGATCGCCGGTTTCCCGGTCGAAGCCACACCGCCACGCGTTGCGGATCCCGTACGCCCAGATTTCCGGCTGATCGTTGTTATTCGCATCACCGTCGTTCGGCAGTGGATTCGATGCGGGGATGCCATACAGACCATTGCTGCTGTTGTTCCCGTCCACGTCGATCCGGAGTATCGAGCCCAGCAAAGTGTCGGTGTCCTGCCCACGGTTGTTCGGATCATCGCCCGATCCACCATCGCCCATACCGATGTAGAGATACCCATCGACCGGGCTGAACCCGATCCAACCACCGTTGTGGTTGGAGAAGTCCTGCGGGATCCGCATCATCACAACCTCGGAGCCCGAGTTGCCGGTCGTCGCCGTTGCCCGAGAGAACTGAGAGATGCGCGTGTCTCCGATGCTCTCACCGCCTGTTGTCGCCTGCGTCGTGTAGTCCACGTAGAACAACCCGACGCCCGGGCCCGAAGCCCCGTTGTAGTTCGGGTGGAACGCGAGCCCGAGCAGCCCCTGCTCGTTCCCCGTGTGCCGAATGAGCGGTTGGATATCCATGAACGTCGTCCGCGTCCCCGCCGCGATGTCATGGATCAAAATACGCCCATCCTGCTCGACAAAGAACAGGTGATCGAAGTCTCCCGGCGCATGTGTCACAACCACGGCCTTGGTAAAGCCGGACGCCACCAACTGCGTATCTAGCGTTAATGTGCCAGCATGTGTCTGCGCCGCGACGAACGCCGATGCCGCAATCGCGGCACACGCAATCATTTGAAAAACTTTCATTTTGTACTCCTCCAATAAAAAAGGGCGGATCGATCCGATCCACCCTTCGATTTGATCTTCACAAGGTTGAATCAGCAGGGGCCCAGACGGAACAGCACATACGAGATGTCGTTCACATCAACGATCCCGTCACCATTCGCATCGCCGTCAACCGTTCCCGGCGTGCCGGAGTTGCCGAGCCTGAACAGCACGTACGAGATGTCGTTCACATCGACGGTGTTGTCGCTGTTGGCATCGCCATCACACCCAACCGCGGGCAGGGTCGGCACGACCGTCAAACCCGACAGTTTGCCGTACGTATACGCAACCGTCCTGAACGGGGTCACACCCGCGTTACCAGTCGTGGGCACCGCGTCAGCCTCAAACCAGAAGTTGTACAGCGTGCCCCAACGCAGCGGGTTGTCCGAAGTGCTCCAGACAAGATTGGAAGCCGTCTGGTTAATCGCCCACGCGCTGTTGGTGATCGCGATACCGTCAGGAGCAACAGTGTTCAGAGGCTCGTCGTGGTGATCCACCGCGTGGAAACCAGCGTTGGAAACATTGATACCCGCATGAACCGGAACCGAGAACGAGCCAATCTGCGCATCCATGTCAACGTTCAGCATCGCATACTCGTACCGGTACGTCCCGCCACCAAGATCGATCGCCTTGGCAGCAAGAATGCACCGACCATCAACCGACTGGCGTTCCACAACCGGAATCTCCGGAGCAATAATCGTCTGGGTCGCACCGCCCCACGCATCCAGCGCGAAGCCCGAGTTCGGCAGCGTCCCCGAACCGGACATCCCGAAAGACCATGTACCACCCGCAGACCCGCTGGGTGAAATCGGCTTCCACGAAGCACTGTTCATCACATCGCTGTCGTCGATGCACACATAGTACCCCTCAGCGTAGAACGAACCGCTCGCAGTGAGATCCGCATCATGCATACGCAGCCGCCGTGTAACAGCGTTGTTCGACGGGCCGCCGCCCTCACCCGAATCAAACACCGATCCTTGGTAGTCCCACGCCCCATCCCACGGGTTCACCTCATAACGCGGCCCGAGACCGCTCTGCGAGGCATTCAGCCCGTTGCTGTACGTATCCGTGCAACCAATCCCGAGCTCCGTGCCATCGGTACCGCTGCAGGACGTCGTGCACTGCGAACTGCTCAGCGCGAAGAACGCGTGCTTGAGCCAGGACTGCCCGATCTGCTCGAATCGGTCATTGCTGAGCCGGTACACATTCATCCCGATGAACGGGTGACGCCCATCCGGCTCCACCTTCCACAGTAGATTCTCGGTACCAACGTTCCATGATGTGGTCGCCAGCGCGCACCCGATCTCATCGCCCACGCGCCCGTACTGCTGCAGCCCGAAGAGCTGGCAGAACTTCATGTCAGGAGAACCCGGATTATCACCCGTGGTGTTGTCCGTCATGGTGATCGTCAGGCTGTCCCACCGACTATCGGCGGCGCCGCCATCGTCAAAGGAGTTGATGAACTCGATCGTCCATGTCCCCGCCGGATCGCGCCCGAGGAAGGTAAACGTGTGCGCGTTGCCGGAAACCGGGTTGTTGTCAGGATATGTCTGCGCAGTACCAATCGGGATCCCGCCCGTCGCACCCCAGGGCGACGTGATCAGGAATATGTTCTCTCGCTCCCAGTCGCTCCCCACGATATTGTCGATCACACCATTCCATTCGATCCGCCCGAGGTCGTACCCACCAGCAACAACAAAGGTCATCTTGGTGTTGGTCGTCAGATCAGCAGCGCCGTGGTGCTCCGCTCCATTGAAGTTGAACGCTTCACTCGCAGCACTCCCACTCCAAGACAGACACGAGACCGCGACGAAGGCGACGAGGGCTTGTTTCCAGTTCATCATTCTGCTTGCTCCTGCTCATCCCCGAGACCGCCGGCCCCGCTGGATAACCGCGCCGCGTCGCGGCGCTCAACCATGTTCTCGACTGCACGCGCAGCCACCGAATCCAAGCGGTAAAACACACATCGGAATTGACAGACCCACGGTTGATCGTCCGGCCGAATCTGCCGTCGATTACCGCAAATTTCCTCCAATCCAGCCCATACGCCCGACAGACCCCTCGGCCGTGCATACAGGAGATCCCGCTGGATCCAGAACCTAGCCTACCGCCTGTTCTTTGCCCTCACAATGAAGAATCCCAAGA
This sequence comes from Phycisphaerales bacterium, assembly GCA_029260435.1. Lineage (GTDB taxonomy): Bacteria > Planctomycetota > Phycisphaerae > Phycisphaerales > UBA1924 > OFTM74. Next base: position 4,099 of record JAJDDG010000032.1, read on the forward strand.
TCATTCTCTGTATTCGGACCGATATGGAACGCATCAACCCGTAATCCCCAATTCTTGACCTATAACTCTTTGAACATTGTCCACCATCACCGAACTCTTTTCCGCGATTGGAATACCGTGAGTGACGCTCAAACCCATCCCACCCCCCCAACACTCTCCCTCCCGGTACTCAACCCGAAACCGCACTCCAAAATGGGCAAGCGACGCGCCGCCGTCCTCATCGCGATCCACATCGCGATCGCCGCGCACATCCTCCACTGGAAGATCACCGGCTCAACACTCTCCCCCGTCGAACCCTCCGAAGCGATGCAGACACTCGAACTCGGACGCGTCAACGCCGGATTCATCTTCCTCATCGCCGCACTCCTCGCCACTCTGATCTTCGGCCGCTTCTTCTGCGGCTGGGGATGCCACCTCGTCGCGCTGCAGGATCTCTGTGGGTGGATGATGAAAAAAATCGGTGTGCGCCCCAAACCCTTCCGCTCCCGCCTCCTCGTCTTCGCTCCGATCCTCCTCGCCTTCTACATGTTCGTCTGGCCAACACTCAAAAGACTCGCGATCGATCCCTCACCCATACCCAACGACGGCTTCACAAACCACACCATCACCACCGACCTCTGGGAAAACCTCGCCTCCATCGCCGTCATGATCCCATTCCTCGGAATCTGCGGCTTCCTCTGCGTCTACTTCCTCGGCTCCAAGGGCTTCTGCACCTACGGCTGCCCGTACGGCGGGCTCTTCGGCCCACTCGACAAAATCGCGCTCGGCCGCATCGTCGTGGACAAAAACAAATGCAAGGGTACTGGGCACTGCACACCCGCCTGCACCTCAAACGTCCGCGTCCACGAAGAAGTCCGCGAGTACGGCAGGGTCACAAACCCCGGGTGCATGAAATGCATGGATTGCGTGAGCGTCTGCCCGAATGACGCACTCTCCTGGAAACTCTCACCGCCCCCGATCTTTTCCAAGCGCGACAAATCATCACGCATCAAACCCAAATACGACACAACTATCCCAGAAGAATTCTGCCTCGCGGTCTTTGCCCTCGCCGTCTTTTTCGCTGTGCGCGGCGCGTACGCCGTCGTCCCGATGCTCATGGCAGTCGGCGTATCCGCTTCGCTCACATTCATGGCATGGAAGGCGTGGCGCATGCTCCGCGAGCCAAACGCCCGCATCATCTTCGCACAGCTCAAACGCAAAGGGCGATGGACCACACAAGGCACACTCTACATCGCGCTCACCGCATCCCTCCTCCTCCTCACCCTCCACACCGGCTTTATCAACTACCACCGCTGGCGAGGCGGCGAAATGTTCAACAAGATCAATATCCCCCTCACCCAACTCCTCTCCGGCGCCTCTGTTAACTTCGACGACTCAACCCAGGATCAAATCTCCCGCGCCCTCGACCACCTCACCACCTCCGGCGCAATCGCCGATGGTGGTGCCGGCTTCGCATGGCACCCCGCCGCGATGCTGCAAGCGGCCCATCTCAACCTCGCAACCGGGCGCCCCGAAACGACCGCCACACTCCTCGCAGCACTAATCGACTCAGACCACGCTTCCGACCGCCTCGCCGCCGACTACGCTCGTGTGCTCGTACTCTCGGGCGACCGCCCCGCCGCAGAGCAGCACCTCAAGACAACGATCGCCAACCACGCTGATTTCTGGGAATCGCGCAACGAATACCTCTCCATCTTCGCAAACTCAATCACACCCGCCGACGCAATCGCCTCGACTCAATCCGCCGCAGACGAACTCGCCGACACCCACCCCTACTCCGAGGCACGCACCCAGACCCTCATGATCCTTGCGCGTCTGCACGAAAGCACGCACAACACCCCCGCCGCAATCGAGAATTACCGCGCCGCAGTCGATGCCGCACCAAACCACGCGCCCGCCCACGAACACCTCGCCTCGGCGCTCCTCCGTCTCAATGGCGACACCGACGGCGCAATCGAGCACCTCACTATCTCCACCTCGCTCGATCCATCCAACACCCGCGCCTGGTCCTACCTCTCCAATCTCCACCACCAGAAGGGCAACACCGATGCCCTCCTCCGCTCCTGCGAAGGCGTGATCGACTCAACAACAACACCTGTAGAGCGCGAGCAGGTCACCCGCAACGTCGCCATGATGCTCATCCAACTCGGCTACAAAGATCAGGGGGATGCATACGTCCAGCGCGCCAACACCCTCAGAGACGAACTCCCCGAATAACTAATAGCTCGACTCGTACGGCATCGGAACCCCGTCGTTCGCCCATTCGTACACCTGCTCGACAAGATCCAAGGGCGTGTCCTCACCCGAGAAGCGGAATTGCTCCGAATCCACCACGCCGCCCCGAGCGACAAACGAAATCGGCGCGGGCTCCCACGCCCAGATCTCGATCCCCGCATGCTCAAACGCCTCTTCGGTCGAGACCATCACGATCCGCATCGTGAAATCCTGCTCCCCCTCAAACAACTCGCGGTACGCCTCCAGGTCCGGCTTGTAGATCTCGCACGTCGAGCACCCCACCTCATACACAAACACCAGCGTCGCAATGATCTCGCCGCTCTCCTGCAACGCCCGCTGCTCCGCTAGCAACTCACTGAACCACAGCCTATCCTGCACATCCCGGAACTCCGGGATCACAACATCGCTATCACCCTCTTCGGGCACAGTCCGATCCTCGTTGGGGTCGTACGCCTCGGGAGAATACTTGTACGCATACAGCGCCCCCGCCCCGCCCGCGATCAGTGCTCCCACCAGACTCAACCGCCGAAGCCGCCTGCCCATCCCAAACCGCCAGGCACAGAGTGATCCGATCACAACAAACCCGACATCAAGCCCCACTGTCACCCCGAGCGGCGGGTGCCACAGATCCCCGAAGCACCCGCACGGCGCCCCCTTCGAAAACGTCCAGTACCCCGCGTACCCCGCGAACCCGCCGAACATCACCGTCACCGCACCCCACAACAGCTTCGAACGGTGAAAAGGCAGCAGCAGCAAAATCAGAACGAGCTCAAACCCCGCAACCAGATAATCCAGAGGCACATCGCCAAAGACAAGCTTGTGCGGGTCCGGCGCAGACAACTTCGCGTACGCCGCAAAGCCGACCACCGCGGTCAGCGCATACGCCGCGATCAGACCAACCGGATCGACCCCCGCTTTTTTCGAACCCCTCACTGTGTCCTCACCCATCTCCCTGCTCCGCCCCGCTCTCGCCGGGATCCACAACCCGCCCGATCAACTGCAGACTTGTCTGCAGGTTCCCACCCGCGCGTAGCACAACCGTCTCATCAAACAGCCCGCGGAACGACTCGTCCATCAGGTTCATCCGGGCCTTCACCCGCCATTTCCTGGACGAGGTCATCTTCTTGGAAACAATGTCCACCCAGATCAGCTCGTGCTGCTGAGCGGTCGCGTCGAGCGGGAATTCATCCGCCCTGCACATCAGATCGAACTCAAAATCAACCGTCATACCGGGAGTGATCTCTCCGACAACGATACTCCGACGCAGCGACCGGATCGGCCCGATCTGCCACTGCCCGATCGACGCGTTGGTCTGATCCGAGACCACCGGCAGCGCGAGCATCCGCGCATCGGGGTGATCAGTCTCAATGATCAAGTGCTTGGGCATGTCCGTGCCGCGCCCATTGAAATTGTAGGTCACGTTGTAATCGAGCCGGGGTGCATGCACCTCAGGATCAAACCCACCCGGGAATTTCGGCTTCTTCCCATCCACACGCACCACGCTGAACGCCTTGCCGTCTTTCGATATCAGCCGGACCCTCCCCGCGAGCCCATTCCGGTTCACTTCGAGCTTGTCCACGTCCGTCCCGACACCTAGAGAAACCGCAAACACCGCAGATGTGTTCGTCGCGATGTCGTACCCCTCGAAGAACAGCGCCACATTCTTGCTCGCCGACTTGTGCACATTCCATCCCGCCTCGATGTCAAGACTCACTTCGAGCGTCCCGCCCGGCGCGATCAGATCCGTCTTCGTACGACCGGTGATGCACGGGCATGACGGGTTGATCTTCACCAACCGCAAGACCTCATCGCCCTGATTCAGGATCGTAAACGTCTTCCGCTTCTTCTCCCCGGGCAGCATCACACCAAACGAGGTCGCCCCCGGCTCAATCACCACCGGCGCGGCCTCAATCGTCTGCGCATCAACCCGCTGCGTGAACAACACAACAAAGCACGCCGCAAAGACAATCATCCACCGACCAATCATCCGTTCCCCGTCACGAATCGCACTCATCTTGTTTCAACTCCTCGTTCGTTGCCTCAAAGCGCCGCAGTATAGACCCCGCGGGCCTCCGCATCGCACTGCCTTACATCGGCTCGCTCTCTCCGAAACGCCCCACCCACCATCTTCCATACCGCCAACCCCCCTCCCGGCTTCACGACCCCTCCGGATCATGCCCGCCGCAAGCGAGGACCGAATAAAACCCTGTCCCCCTCTTTTCGCGGAGCCACCATCAACACCCCTCCCTCCATCCTCGCCCTCGTCCCGCTCGACGCCGCCGCCATCGCGCTCTACGCCCTCCTCCTCGTCGCAACCGGCTACCTCCTCTCCCGAAAGCAATCGGGCACCGAAGACTACTTCCTCGCCAACCGAAAAATGCCCGCCTGGGCAGTCGCAATCTCCGTGCTCGCCACCGCCACCTCCGCCGCCACATTCATCGGCGGCCCGCAGCAGGCATACAAGGGCGACCTCACATACCTCTCCGCCACCCTCGGCTCCATCCTCGCCGCGCTGCTCGTCTCCTTCCTCCTGCTCCCCCACTTCTATAAACACGCCGTCACCACCGTCTACGAACTCCTGGCCCACCGCTTCGGCGAGCCCGCCCGCACCGCAGGCACACTCACATTCATGCTGGGCCGCCTCATGGCAAGCGGCGCACGCATCTTCATCGCCGCCCACGCCCTCGCTTTCGTGGTCACAGGCACCCTCGATCCATCCGCCATCGCGTGGTCCGTCGTCGCCCTTGTCATCGTCGGCGTCCTCTACACCGTCTGGGGCGGCATCGCGACCGTCATCTGGACGGATGTCGTCCAGACCGTTGTCTTCATCGGTGCCGTTGCCGTCGCGTTCATCGTGCTGCTCTTCGCCGTGAACGACCAGACCGGCTCCTTCGCCAACACCATCGATGCAATCGCGGTCAAAGACACCGATGGACAATCCAAATCCACCATTCTTTCCTTCTCATTTGACCCCTCCATCAACTACACATTCTGGACCGCCCTCGTCGGCTTCACACTCTTCAACGCCGCCGCCTACGGCACCGACCAGGACCTCGCCCAACGCCTGCTCACCTGCAAGTCCTCCTCCCATGCCGCGCGATCCATGATCACCGCCGCGCTGCTCGGGCTCCCCGTCACCGCGTTATTCATGGTCATCGGGCTGCTGCTGCACGTGTACGCCCCGACATCCCCCACCCGATTCGACGCGGGCGAAGGGGTAAAGCCATTCTTGTATTTCATTACCGAAGGTGTCCCGCCCGGTGTCGGCGGGCTGCTCGTCGCGGGCGTCTTCGCTGCCGGGCTCTCCTCACTCGACTCCGCCCTCAACGCCCTCTCCTCCACCTTCGTCACGGACATCTACAGAAAGATTGCGCCGAATAAATCACCCAGGCACGAACTCCGCGTCGCCCGATTAGCAGTCGTCGCATGGGGTGTGCTGCTCGCCTGCTTCGCGCTCGGGTGCGTCTTCGTCCGCTCGGGGGCCGATGCAAACTCCACACTCCTCGACTTCGCCCTCTCCGTCATGACCTACCCCTACTCAGGCTTGCTCGCCGTCTTCCTCGCCGCAACCCTCACCCGCCGTGGCAACACCGGCAGCGCCGTTTCCGCCCTGCTCATCGGCCCAGCGATAGTCCTATCGAGCGAGCACATCCTGAACCCCCGCTTGGCAACCGCCTACGACATCACCCTCGCGTTCCCTTGGCGCCTGACGCTCGCCGTAATCGCGAGTTTCCTCGTCTGCATCGCCCTCCCCAGCAAGCACCCGGCGCTAAAACCGAACCAGTAGTGCCCCCAGTGCGTACCATGCCCGCCGATCCATGCAGACCACCACCGAATCAAAATCCCCCCCGCCGACGCCCCTCGACCAGATCGAGTGCGCCGATGCCCGCGCCGCCGTCGAACGCATGAGGCAGATCTCACCCCTCGCAGATCCCACACGCCTGATCCCCGATGTCCCACCCCAGCGCATCCCCCGCCACGTCGCCATCATCATGGACGGCAACGGCCGCTGGGCACAGGCCCGCGGCTTCCCCAGAATCTTCGGGCACCGCAACGGCGCCGCTTCCGTCCGCAACACCCTCGAAACCGCCGCCCGCCTCGGCATCGAGTGCCTCACCCTCTACTCCTTCTCGATCGAAAACTGGAAACGCCCCGCCGACGAGGTCCGCGATCTCATGGCCCTCTACCTCCAGTACATGTCCGGGGAGCGCGAAGAACTCGTCCGACAGAACATCCGCCTCAAACAAATCGGCCGCCGCGAAGGCCTCCCCCCCGAAGCGCTCGATGCGCTGGACGAAACCCTCAAAGCAACAAGCAAATGCACCGGCCCGATCCTCTGCCTCGCCGTGAATTATTCGAGCAGAGCCGAGATCACAGACGCCGCCAAAGCCCTCGCCCGCAAAGCCGCCGAAGGCAAGATCGACCCCGACCAGATAGACGAAGCCCTATTCGCGGCTCATCTCTACACCGCCGGTATCCCGGACCCCGACCTCCTGATCCGCACCGCCGGCGAGATGCGCCTCTCCAACTATCTCCTCTGGCAGATCTCCTACGCCGAACTCTACGTGACGGACACACTCTGGCCAGACTTCCAAGCCGACGACCTAGCCGCCGCGATCCGCGCCTTCGCCTCGCGCGACCGCCGCTTCGGCGGGCTCACACAACAGGATGCCAACTCCCGCTAGGCTGTGCCCGTGCTCCGCCACCGCCTCCTTCTCGGCCCGCCGCTCATCGCGGCACTCATCGCCCTCATCTGGGTCGATGAATACATCGAAGCCCAGACCTCATGGTCGGGCGTCGTCTTCTTCCCTCTCATCCTCTTCCTCGCGCTCGCTGCCGCCCTCGAGCTGCAAACCATCTTCCGCGCCGCAGGCATCGCCACCTCCCGCCTCATCACCTGCGCCGCCGTCGCCGCCGGGCTCACCGCGTCAAGCCTCACCGAGAGCGACCTCGCCCACGGCGTCTTCTCGGGTGTCGCCGTCGTCTGCTCCGCCGGAGCGCTCGTTTTCCTGCTCGCCATCGTCTACCACGCCCGCAAACAAAACCCCCAGGGCGTCGTCGCCGCCGCGTCCGGCACCCTCCTCGCCTTCGTCTACCTCGGGCTCCTCGGCGGATTCCTTGTGGTCATGCGCAAGGAATACTCGGGCTGGCTCGTGATGGGCGTCCTCCTCACCACCAAGGCCTGCGATATCGGTGCCTACTTCACCGGGCGCGCCATCGGCAGAAACAAACTCATCGAATGGCTCTCGCCCGGAAAAACCTGGGAAGGGCTCTACGGCGGGGTTCTCTTCGCCGGGCTCGTCGGGCTCGTCATGGGCCGCTTCGCGCACCACGCCGGGCTCACCGAACCCCTGCCCTACGCCGCAGGGTTCGGCATGGGTGTCCTCTTCGGGTTCACCGGACAATTCGGCGATCTCGTCGCCTCACTCTTCAAACGCGACGCCGGCATCAAGGACGCCTCAAAGACCCTCCCGGGGTTCGGCGGCATCCTCGACCTCATCGATTCCCCGCTCCTCGTCGCCCCCCTCGCCTACTGGGTGCTCATATTCTTCTCCCCACCTGTGTGATTCACCCTCACAAGCCGCAAACCGCTTGCTAGACTAGGGATCTCGATATTTTTTTGAGATTCCATTAGCCGCGGAGAGCAACGCAAGTATGGGTGTGACATCAAAGCTTCTATCGCTGTACCGCGTCGATCAGAAGATCAGGGGCCTCCGAAGCAGCCTCGATCAGGCAGAGTCCTACCTCAGACAGCAGGACACGCTCCTCGCCGGGCTTGCCGAGCAGCAGGACGCCGAGCAGAGCCAGATCCGCCAGCTCGAAGCCACCGAGCACAACGACGAAACCGAAGTCCAATCGATCGAGCTGCGCGTCGAAGAACTCCGCGATCGTATGATCAACGCCCAGACCTCCAAAGAGCACAGCGCGCTGCTCACCGAGATCAACACTCTCAAAGCTAATAAAGACGAGATCGAGAACCGAGCGATCGAAACGCTCAACAAGCTCGATGAACTCCGCGCGATTCACACCGAGACCCTGAGCCAGATCGACGAACGCAAGAAGGTCCGCGCCGTCGCCAAGACAAAGCGCGATGATCGCGAAGCCGAGATCAAGGACAAGCTCGCAGAGCTCGAAGCCGACCGCGTCACCGCCGAAGCAGACGTCCCCCCCGCCGCGCTCGCCATCTACAACGACCGCCTCATCTTCGACATCGAAGAAGTCATGGCGCCCTGCGAAGAGCAGAACCGGCGCAACATGGAATACTCCTGCGGTGCCTGCTACCAGCATATGCCCGTCGAGCAGGTCAACATCCTGCTCAACCGGGGCGACATCACCACCTGCCCCGCCTGCGACGCCATCCTCTACATGGAAGACGCGCTCCGCGAATCCATCTTCGAAGCCGCGCAGAAAAAACGCGCCGCCCGCTGATCGCGAGCCGGTCTACTCCCGAGCAACAGAAACCAGCACATACCCCGCGTATCGCGCGCCGGGTGTCTCCGCGTGAGCCAGGGGCCAAACCCATGCCCGCTCCACACGCTCGTCATCAAACACCGTCGCCGGACCGACCCCCATCTCCCTGCGAAGCCGCTCCCGCGCCACGCCGATCGCCCCACGCTTCGCGCCCAGCATGTCCCCGCCAAGCGATTCAGCGCAGACCCGCGCCCGCCCGCCCTCGACCACCGTCCCGCCGAACCACCAGGAAGGCCGCCCATCCTTCCGCATCAGCAGATCATCCGCCGTACGTTTCACATCCTCGCTCGTATCGGCTTCCACAATAGGCTCAGCAACCACCTCGGGTTCCGCTTCCGCAACAGGAGTCGGCACCAATGGCCCAGGCGCGATCTCCACCGGTTCGATCGCCTCCGTGGCAACAACCGCACGCCCGCCACCATCCCCGGCGCACGCACCGAGCAGCGCGCACGCGATGCACATCCCGACAAGCCGTTTCATGCTCCACCCTCAAACAGCCGCTGCTGGTCCTTCACATCCCGCACCCGATCATTCATCTGCTCCAGCTTCGCCATGATCTCCCCCACATTCCTGAACTGGTAGTACTCGCTCGCGAACCGCACATACGCGATCTCGTCCAGATCCTTGAGCCTGTCAGCCACCAACTCCCCGATCACCCGCGAGTCCACCTCCCGGTCAAACCGCTTGTGGATCGCTTCCTCGACCTCGTCCGAGACGCGGACCTTCTCGCCTTCCGGGATCGGACGCTTCCCGCACGCCGACTGCACCCCACGCAGCACATTCGCCTTCGAGAACGACACCCGCGAGCCGTCCCGCTTCACCACCGTCAGGCGGATCGTGTCTTCCACGCGCTCGTAGGTCGTAAACCGCTTCTTGCACCCCTCGCACTGCCGACGACGACGGATCACCCGCCCGCCCTCGCTCGCGCGGCTGTCAATCACTCGATCCTGATTGGTATCGCAGAACGGACAGATCATGCGTGAAAGCCTGCTCCTTCAAGAATCGAGGATGCCCCACAACATATTGGCGATGCCCCGCCCATCCGTCAAAGGATGGGGGTCGATCATGCCGATCCAACCGCTCTCCGCTTGCCCGCGCCCGGACCCACCGATAGGCTGCCCGCTCCATGACCCGACCCACCACAACAACGACATCCACCACGTCTTTCCGACGCTGACGCCGGGCGAGTATCATTTTCGATCAACCAGCCCGGCTCGATCAGCCGGGTTTTTTGTTGCCCCCAACTCCAGAGACCACCCATGCCCCGCATCACCCTCCCCGACGGTTCCACCCGCGACTACGACCAAGCAACCTCCGCCGCCCAGGTCGCCGCGGATATCGGCCCGGGCCTCGCAAAGGCCGCCATCGGCGCGCGGATCAACGGCGAACTCGCCGACCTGAACGCGCCGATCACCGAAGACGCCACACTCGGGATCATCACCTCCAAGCCGCGCGACGATCAGGGCAGGCAGGACATGCGCACCCTCACCCGCCACTCCTGCGCCCACGTCATGGCGGAAGCCATCCAGCGCATCGTGCCCAGCGCGCAGCTCGTCTACGGCCCGCCGCTCGACACCGGCTTCTACTACGACATCGCCTTCCCCGATGACCGCCCCCTGCGTGAAGGCGACTTCGAGGCGATCGAAAAAGAGATGGCATCGATCATCAAGGAAGACCGCCCATTCACGAGATACGAGTTACCAGTACCTCTCGGCTTCAAGAAGCTAGAAGCCGAGGGAAGCAGGTACAAAATTGACAACGCGCAGCGCGCCGCCGAGGCCGGCTCCCAACGGTTGTCGTGGTATGTCACCGGCCCGGTCCAGCACGTCACCACGAAAAACGGCGAGCAGGCCTATGTCGTAGGCGAAGAAGAGTTAGATCTGACTTTTCGAAGACCAGAAGGTGATACGCGAAGGCACTTGATCTTTGAGGAGGCTGATCGAGTAGAGATCGGTGCTGGGAAGTTTTTCCCGGATGCAAGAACGCTTGATGATCCAAGACCATGGGAAGACCTCTGCCGAGGGCCGCATGTGCCGAGTACCGGGAAGATCGGCGCGGCGAAGATCATGTCCCTCGCCTCCTCCTACTGGCACGGCGACGAAAACTCCGACCGCCTCACCCGCGTGTACGGCACCTGCTTCCCGAACCAGAAAGAACTCGACGCGCACCTCGACTCGCTCGAAGAAGCGAAAACGCGCGACCACCGCGTGATCGGCAAGAAGCTCGGGCTCTTCCATATCGACGACATGGTCGGGCAGGGGCTCGTGCTCTGGACACCAAAGGGCTCGGTCGTCCGCCAGGAACTGCAGAACTTCATCTCCGAAGAGCTGAACAAGCAGGGGTACTCGCAGGTGTTCACGCCGCACATCGGCAAACTCGATCTCTACCGCACCTCCGGGCACTTCCCGTATTACCAGGATTCGCAGTACCCGCCGATCATCATGCGAGAGCAGATGGAAACGCTCGCGAGCGAAGGGTGTTCCTGCGCAGAGTTGTCGAACAAACTCTCTCAGGGCGAGATCGAAGGCTACCTCCTCAAGCCCATGAACTGCCCGCACCACATCCGCCTATTCAAGAGCCAGCCGCACTCCTACCGCGACCTGCCGGTCCGGTTCGCCGAGTTCGGCACCGTCTACCGCTGGGAACAATCGGGCGAGCTCAACGGCATGACCCGAGTGCGCGGGTTCACGCAGGACGACGCGCACCTGTTCGTTACGCCGGACCAGATCGCCGAAGAGGTGATGGGGTGCATCTCGATCGTCAAGCTGATCTTCAACACGCTCGGCATGGAGGACTACCGGGTCCGTGTCGGCTTGCGTGATCCGGATTCGAGCAAGTTCGTTGGGGAACCCGCCGACTGGGACCTCGCTGAAAAAGCGTGCCTCGATGCCGCGGAAGCGCTCGGTGTTTCGTACACAAAGGAACCGGGCGAGGCCGCGTTCTACGGCCCGAAGATCGACTTCGTGGTGAAAGATGTGATCGGGCGGGAGTGGCAGCTCGGCACGGTGCAGGTGGATTACAACCTGCCCAAACGATTCGGGCTGACCTACATCGGCGCGGACAACCAGACGCACGTCCCGGTGATGATCCACCGCGCGCCGTTCGGCTCGATGGAGCGCTTCATCGGCGTGCTGATCGAACACTTCGCTGGCGCGTTCCCGCTGTGGCTCGCGCCCGAGCAGGTGCGCGTGCTACCGATCTCGGAGAAGACGAACGACTACGCCGAATCTGTAATGAAGATGCTCAAGGAGGCCGGGCTCCGGGCCACGCTGGACACGGCGAACGAACGGGTGCAGGCGAAGATCAAGGTCGCGGCGGAAGAGAAAATCCCGTACCTCGCGGTGGTCGGCCCGCGCGACGCCGAGGCGGGGAATGTGTCTGTCCGGGCGTTCGGCATCCAGAAAGACCTCGGCGCGATGGGCGCACAGGACTTTGTCTCTGCGCTCGGCGACGAGTACTCGACGCGCGGAAGCAGTACCTTGAAGTCGCGATTTGAGTGAACCGACCGGTTGCGCGCTGCGCGGGGATGGTCACAAGGTAAAAACGGGGTCGGTTCTGGTCGGTTTTTGTTGCAAAGTGCTGCGCAGCGGGGTGCTGATTCGCTTGTTTTCAATCGAAGCCGCTCGGCGGTGCGCATTTCAGATACGCACCCGGCTGGTGCGCTCGAATGCGGGCGGTTACGCCCGGCGCAGATTGCGCCACATGCAGGTGGATAATGCCCTGGTGAGGTTATTGACTTCCCCCTCCCCCCGGTACTATAAGACGTTCATGCAGAAGCTCACGAATCGAGCATCGGGGGGATTTACGATCATCGAACTGCTCGTCGTGATTGGGGTCATGACGATTCTGCTCGGTGTGATTATTGGAGCCATCTCGGGCAGTCGTAATGCAGTGAATACCACACAAGTGTTGTCTGAACTTCGGCAATCACAGATGCTCTTTGTCGATTACCTGCGGGTGTATGACGATTTATTTCCTACCGTTGACGCTGATTTCGATGACAACGGCGATGTCGTGCAACTGATCCGGATGGATTTCGAGGACGGCACGTTCCTGGCGATCCACTACTTTGACCAGGCTGCGCACTGGCCGGCGGTGCTGGCGACGAAGGGGTATATGGCGGAGGAACTGCTGACGCACGCGAGCGCGGGGACGGAGGATCGCCCGTTCTTTGCGCAGCGGTCAACCTATTGGTACGGGCACGCGTTTATTACTGCGCCGGAGTACTGGATGCGCTCGGACGGGCAGACAGTCTACAACTGGCGTCCGAGCCGGGGATCGCAGGTTCGGTATCCGGGGAGGAAGGCGCTGCTGTTTGATATGGCGGCGATGCAGGGAGTTGGCGCGGGCAAACGCGATACGGCTGCGGCGGTGTTCATGGACGGGCACGCGGTTTCTGTTCGCAAAGAGGAGCTGACTGAGCCGGGGGTGAACAGCATGTATTTTGGGGGCACACAATTTCCGATGCTGACGACGGCGGACGGGGTGTACGGGAGGGATGTGTAGAACATTGCAAACATTTGCTTTCTCGACAGGAGAACAAAGATGTCCAACACGCGGATTCCGGCACTGTTCGGTGTTATTGCTGCGCTCGCGACGCCGAGTGCGATCGACCAGTATATGGTTGATGCCTGCTGTCTTGAGCAGCCGCTGTTTTGTGCGATTGAAGACGAAGATGGGACGCACTTCAAGATATGCCCGGGCGGAGTGTGCTGCCTCGGGATCAACGCTGAAACCCAGTCAGCCGTGTGGGGGTGCTGCCCGGAGCATTGCAATTTTTACTCAACACAAGATGGGGCCATCCACTACGAGTGCGTTGGTTGGCCTTCGTACTGGAGTCCCTAACTCTGCAATAAGTCAGAAGGCATCAACACGGATTGCACAAATGAAAAACATCATCGTAGTGGGCGGCTTTGTTGTCTTGATCTTCGGCGTTGCAACGGTGTTCTGGGTGAAGCGTGATATTCACGCGACGTCTATGGGCCAGCGAGATCAGGGCCAAGGGGATCAATCGGTATTACGACAGCGAGATTACAGCGATCTCGAAGAGGCGATCGGGCTTGCGTGCCTTGAGTTGGAGATTGAACTGAGTGAGGCGCAGATTGATTTACTCAGTACGTCTACTATCACCTTTGTTGGCGGGTGGGAGTCTGGTGATCCGTATGCATATATACAGGCGATCGAGAGTTTGGGTGGTGTATTACGCGAGCGATATACAGAGGCGGATGTTGTTCAACGATGGGGCGGATCGGCGACATCCTTTCCGTGGACACGGTTCGAACCGGACTCGCTGCGTGTTGTTCGTCCTGTTGTGCGAAAAGGTGGGGGTAGGGTTTATCCCGGATCTCTGATAGAAGGAGAGGTCATCACCCAGATGATCCGGCGGATGTTTGATTATGGCATCACCGGGAAAGAGATCGGGCCGGAGTCGGAGAGGACGGAGGTTTATATTCAGGTTCTCGCACGAGATCCCGATGGTACACCGGCTTGTCTCACATTGATATTTATTTGGCATGATGCGAGCGAGATGTGGATCCCGGGTTCGACATTGTTTGTGGAAGCACCAAAGGCGGCGGGCGCACCGCTGCACGTGGTGTATTAGCGTTCACCACCCGAAGATGTGGCGGAAGAAGCCGTCGCCGGCGGCGGCGAATGAGCCGGTGGTGAGGTTGGCGTCGTCCACGATTTCGTCGTAGTACTCCAGATCGGTCACGACGCTCGCCTGGAGAACCTGATCGCTTTCGGAGATCTCGCCTGTGGATTCATCGACGGTGTAGTTCTGCAGGATGCCGAGCCCGACGGGATCGCCCCCGATGTGCCACTGCCCGCCGAGGGGGGTGGCGGCGAACCAGTCGTCCGGATCCACGTAGTTCTCCCATCTCGGGGGCAGCTCGCCCGGTGCGGGAGAGACGGGGTAGTGCCCTTCGCGGAAGCGATAGATTTCGGCGGCGTTGATGAAGGTGCGGGCGTTTGCCTGGAAGGCGGCGATCCGGGCGCGGGCGACGATCCAGTGTGCGGCGTAGGTGACGAGAGCGGCGAGAACTCCCAGGATCACGACGACGGCGAGCATCTCGACAAGGGAGTACCCCCTGTTGGGCAGGGTGGCGGTCCTGAGATTCCCCATGCGCGGCCTCGTCAGCGGTCGCCTCCAGGTTCAGTATGCGATACGGGGAGGAGGTTGGTGCGGGATACATTTGAAACAGGGTTGGGGATGCGGGTTGTATGACTTGGTGGGGCGTGGATTGGATGAACCTTGCCGGATTACCGATAAAGGGGTAGCTTGAACATGTAGCCGCGGGTCCGCGGCGGTTTGAGCATTGACTTTTTCGGAGCCGAACCCTGAACAGGTTCTCTCAATTCGCGCGAGTTCGTCCGTTGGACGTGGTTGCTGCGCGGTTGCTCCGGGAGCGGTCTTGCTGTTGCGCTCTGAGTTCATTTTCATGATTCCGAGCGTTCACGTTTATTTTCTGAGTTGGTCCTGCACGCTCGTCAATGTGGCGTGTGCGGGGCAATCCCTGCGGTAGCAGGAGGAGGTTGATCATCGCCAGGCGTTTCTACAGATCCCCGGGACCGGTACGCAAGACCCGGGTCAATCACGAGATCAGGCTGAGCCCGATCATGCTTATCGACCACACCGGCCGCCAGGTTGGCGAGATCGAAACGCGTGAAGCGCAGCAGATGGCGGACGAGGCGGGATTGGATCTGGTCGAGATCCAGCCGAACGTGCGTCCCCCGCTGTGCAAGATCATGGATTACGGGAAGTACAAGTACGACCAGGGCAAGAAAGAGCGGAGCCAGAAGGCGGCGGGCAAGGGCAACGAGATGAAAGAGGTTCGTCTTGGTCGCTCGATCAAGATCGATCCGCACGATGTTGGCATCCGCGTCAACAAAGCGCGCGGCTTCCTGATGGACGGGCACAAGGTGCTGTTGGTCCAGCAGTTCCGCGGGCGCGAGATGGCGCACCGCGAGTTGGGCGTGAACCGCCTGCGCGAGATCTGCAAGGTTCTGGAGGATGTGGCGAAGGTCGAGGTGGCGCCCAAGACGATGGGTCGGCGGATGAGCCTGATCCTTGCTCCGGATAAGCAGAAGATCGAAGGGATCAAGCGGAAGATCGCACGGGATAAAGCCAGGGCCGAGAGGGAAGCTGCCCAGGAAGCGGAACCCGCTCCTGTTCAGGAAGCGGCCCCTGCTGAGGCTCCGGCGGTCGAGGAGAGCTGATCTCGGACGTTGGCTGGTCTCTGCGCGAGGCAAGAGTCGCTCTAGATTCAGGCCGATATCCGCACGCGAGGTGCTCACGTGCGGATTGCGTTGTTGTCTGACATCCACGGGAATCTCGAGGCGCTGGAGGCCGTGCTCCATGGCGTTTGCGGCGTCGGTGTGGACATGACGGTTTGTCTGGGGGACGTGGTTGGGTATGGGCCCGACCCGGTTGCGTGCATGGAGTTGGTGGCGGCGCACGCGGATTTGTGCATCCTCGGGAATCACGACGAGGCGCTGATCAATCCGAACACGGCGTGGGACTTCAACGCGCGGGCGCTAGCGTCGCTCGCGGTCACGCGGCGGCTCGTGCCGCAGAGCGCGCTGACATTGCTTACGAGCTACCGGCGGTGGTCGAGCATTGAGGATTTGGTGACGTTTACGCACGGTGCGTTTGGCCCGAGCCCGTATTCCTATCTGCGATCACCGAGCGGGGCGGTGGAATCATTCGAGCATCTGCCGACGGCGATCGGTGTGGTGGGGCATACGCATCTTCCGAGTGTGTTCATGTGTGACGATGCGCGGATCGGGGTGCGCCCGGATGCGAGTGAGATTCGCGCAGGGGTGATCTCCGACGAGTCACGGCGGCGGCTGCCAGAGGGGGGGCGTTTGATTCTGAATCCGGGGTCGGTTGGTCAGCCGCGGGACGGGAACCCGCACGCGAGTTGGGGCGTGCTGGACCTTGGGCGGCGGACTTTTGGGGTGCAGCGCGAGGCGTACGACGTGAAGGCGACAGAGTTCAAGATGCACAATCTTGGGCTGCCGAGCGAGCACTCGGCGCGGCTGAAGATCGGGGCGTAGGGGAAGGCATCAGGCAATAGGAAGAGAAAAGCAACGAAGGGGAAGAGCACTGATCCGCCACGGCGGATCAGTGGCACGGGAGAGAAACTGAGAGAAGACATGCTCAAGCTACGCTTGAGCATGGCACCCAGAGGGGAACAACGGGAAGAATCAGACTTTGATTTTGGTCCAAGCGTTGCTGGCGAAGCGGGTCATGAACATGGCGCAGCGGATAATGATCTCGCCGCAGAGCCCGAACCAGACGCCGACGATGGGCGGGATATTCAAAGCTGCGAGCGGAGCGGGGTTCTCGATGGTGGTGTTTTCGGTGATGTTGAGATCGATCCCGGAGAAGAGCCACGCGAGTGGGAGACGGATGAGATAGGTGGAGATGATGGTGAGGGTGAGGACGACCTTGGTATCGCCCACGCCTCGGAGGACGGAGCGGACAACGATGACGATGGCGAACGGGATCTGGATGAGCGCGCAGACGCGGAGGAGTTTGGGGGCGAGTTCGAGGTGCATGGGCTGGCGGGAGAAGACGCCGACGATCTGCTGGGGGAAGAACCAGAACGCGAAACCGAAGGCGAGCATGATTGCGGTGGCGATCATGGCGCAGCGCATTGCTGCCTTGCGGGCCATGTCTGGTTGATTTGCCCCGATGTGCTGCCCGGCGAGTGTTGCGGCTGCCATGCCCATCGCGAAGCCGGGGAGGAAGCTGAAGGCTTCGATGCGAACGGCGACGACATGGACGCCGAGCATGCCGGGGACTGCCATCATGTTGACGAGGATGATGATTGCGAAGTTGCCGAACCAGAGCCCGAGTGTTTCGAATGCGTTTGGCAGGCCCACGCGGACGAGGCGGCGCATGGTGGAGGGTTGGAAGCGGAGTCGGCGCGGGCGGAGGCGCAGGCCATGGGATCCTCGGAAGAGGATGACTATGACAATCGCGGCGCCGGTGATCCATGCGACGAGGGTGCCGATGGCGATGCCGGCGATGCCCATGTCGAGTGAGAGTGGGTTGGCGAGGATGAGGCGTTCATTGAGCGAGCCGTCGTCGGAGACGGATGTGATCACCCAGTCCACGCCGGCGCTTGCGAAGGAAGTTGCCATGTTGACGGCGTTGACGACCATCATGATGAGGAGGGGTTTGAATGCGTCGCCCGCGGCGCGGAGGGATGAGGTGGCGACGACGAGGACGGTGACGGCGGGGATGCCGAATGAGGTGATGCGGAGGTACTGGGCGGCGAGGCGTTGCGCGTCGGGGGTGTTGGTGAGGGCGTCGGCGATGGCGGGTGCGAGGGAATAAATGATTGCTGTGATGATGAAGCCGCTTATGAACGCGGCGATGATGCCCTGAGCGAGCGCGGCGCCGGCGAAGGCGAGGTGCCCTTTGGCGACGGCGCGGGAGATGAGGGCGGTTGCGCCGACACCGAGCGCCATGCCGATGAGGTTGATGAGCCACATGAGGTAGGAGGCGACACCGACGGCGTCTGTCGCGGCTTCTGAGATGCCTGCGGCGAGGGAGGTGTCTACCAGCCCGACGAGGGATTGCAGGAAGGAACTGGCGAGGATGGGCCAGGAGAGGATCCAGATTGCCTGCCACATGGAGAGCCCGGCGAGGCGGCCCGCGCGGATACCCTCGATTGGTTTTTTGGGGTCTTCGGGTGCGTCGAGGTGGATGATCTCGGCGGCGGACTGGTCGAGCCCGGGGTCGGTGATCTCGATGTCTTTGGACTCGTCTGGCACGCACGGCTCCTGATCGCGCCGTGCGCGGGGAGGCGGATGCTAGGCGGGGGGGGCGTCTTCGGCTAGCGGCGGCTCGGATCGTTGTGAGGATATGGCTCGTCGAGGATCCACGGTGCCATGAAGGAGAAACAAACATCGATCTGACGATCGCGGAACTCATTGTTCAAAGAAGGAGGGCCATTCTGATTAACATTCACGAAATTCGGTTCGCCTGAATGACCGTGTTTTAATACACGACCGCGCGCGATGTAATCCAAGGAGTACCGAATCTCGTCGTCATACCGAATCGAAGTCGCATCGTCTGGCTTGCGGTGGTCGATGCCTAATCGAGCAAGTTCATCCTGCACTTCTTTGGGAATCAGATCATCTATCTGAGGGGCGAGGTTCTGACATGGTAAGCATCCGCATTTATCAAAGAGAAGCGGTCGTGTCTTGTAGCCGATGCGAGTCGTTTCCAGATCAACGCGCACTTTGCATCTGAACAGTTCGATCTGGGTCCATTTTGAATCTGGGATCCACATGCGATCATCGTAGCTTGATCGAAGCGAGGCCGATGAGGACGAGGAGGATCGAGACGATCCAGAGTCGGACAACGACGCGCTGCTCGGGCCAGCCGCCCATGTGGAGGTGCCAGTGGTACGGGGCGCAGCGGAAGATGCGTTTGCCTTTGGTGTGCTTGTAGTAGGCGACCTGGAGGACAACTGATCCGATTTCGAGGATGAAGACGCCGCACATGATGAAGACGACGATTTCCTGGCGGATGACAAGTGCGATGTATGCGATGAGCCCGCCGAGGCAGAGCGAGCCGGTGTCGCCCATGAATACATGGGCTGGGGAGCAGTTCCACCAGAGGAAACCGAGACAGGCGCCGGCGATGGCGGCGGCGACGATGGCGAGTTCGGCGGAGGTGGAGATGTATGGCACGAGGAGGTCGTGGGCGGTGGAGTCGGTGCCGGCGATGACGCACAGCGCGACGAGGCCCAGCGCGACGGCGGCGGTGATGCCGGAGGCGAGTCCGTCCATGCCGTCGGTGATGTTGACGGCATTGGACATGCCGGTCATGAAGAGGGTGCCGACGGCGATGTAGATGCCCATGGGCAGGAAGATGAGTCCTGCCATGGGCTCGGATTGGAGGCGGTTGTCGAAGGTTTTCTGGAAGGGGAGGTTGAGCACGTGGCCCAGCACGCGCTGGCCTTGTTCGGGGCCGTCCATCGCGAAGCGGTATGCGAAGAAGGAGACGAGGGCGCTGATGCCGAGCTGGAAGACGAGTTTTTCCCAGGCGTAAAGCCCCTGGCGGGAGGAGCCGGGTCGAGAGGCGGCGGTGAGCTTGAGCCAGTCGTCTGCCCCCCCCACCCCCGCCATCCACACCAACACCAACAAAGCCATTTGGGTGTAGCGGTTGACGGGGTCGCCGAAGAGGAGGACCGCGGAGGCGATCGCGGCGGCGATGAGTACGCCGCCCATGGTTGGTGTGTTCTGCTTTGATGCGAGTGCGGCGTCGAGCGCGGCGACATCGAACTTTGCCTGATCACCGATTTTCTTTGCACGGAGCCAGGCGATAACGGGTTTGCCCATGAAGACGACGACGAGGAAGCTGGCGAGCGCGGCGCCGAAGATGCGGAAGCCGAGCTGGTCGAGCACCATGACGAGCTTGTCGAGCAGGTCGATGCCGAGGAGGGCGTTGAGTTTCTGGAGAAAGATGTAGAGCATGCGGTGGTGTTACCGGGCGGTTGCGGCGGCGCGGGCTTCGATGGCGCGAGCGATGCGCTCGAGCGAGAGGGAGCGGGAGGCCTTGATGAGTACGGCGTCGCCCGGTTCGATGCGGGCGGCGATGCGCTGGCACTGGGATTCGTCGAGAGAAGAGAGGATGATCTGGGTGATATCGGGGTGGGCCTTTTCGATCGGGTAGGCGATGTGGGGTGCGTGCTGCCCGATCGCGACGAGGAGATCGGGTTTGAGGTTGGCAGCGATGCAGCGGCCGATCTCTTCGTGCATCTGTATTGCGTGATCGCCGAGTTCGAGCATGTCACCGATGATGATGATGCGGCGAGCGTGGTCTTTGGTGAGTTCGGTGAAGGTGACGATTGCGGCGCGCATGGAATCGGGGTTGGCGTTGTAGGCGTCGCAGAAGATTGAGATATCTGCGGCGCGGGTGTGCTGGAGGCGCATGGGCGCGGGCTCGAGGGATTCGAGCGCGGTGGCGGTCTGGGTGTCTGTCATCCCTGCGTCGCGGGCGATGGCGAATGCGCAGAGGGCGTTGATGGCGTTGTGTTTGCCGGGGGTGGGCAGGGTGAAGTTGGTTTTATCATCTATGGTGCCCTTGGTGACGGGGTTGGCGTCTCTCCACTCCTGGGATGAAGCGGAGAGGCGGATATCCGCATCGGGCAGTTCGCCAAAGGTGATGACGCGTGGCACGGGGGCGAGGGCGTCGGCGAAGCCATCGGTGAAGGAGGCGGGCACGATCGCGAGCGCGCCGGGTGCAAGGTGGTGGAAGATCGAGGCTTTCTCGGCGAGGAGTGCGTCGAATGAATCGAAGCGGCCGGCGTGGGCGCGGCCGAGGGAGGTGAGCACGGCGATATCGGGTTGGCATGTTGCGGCGAGGAGGGCGATCTCTCCGGGGTTGGAGGTGCCCATTTCGCAGATGAGGAAGTCGTCTGTCGGCTTGGCGGCGAGGACGGTGAGGGGGAGGCCCACGTGGTTGTTGAAACTTTTTTTGCTCGCGCAGACGTTGAATTGAGAAGCGAGCGCGGCTTGGATGAGGCGGACGGTGGTGGTTTTGCCGTTTGAGCCGGTGACTGCGATGACGCGGGTGTTGGTAAGCGATTTACGATAAGCGGCGGCGAGGGCGAGGAGGGCGACGTTTGTGTCGGGTACGCACAGCACGGAGCAACCCTGGTGGGCGTCGGCCTGCACGACGGCGGGATGGTTGGGGTTGTCGGCGAGGATGATGCGGGCGCCTGCTTGTGCTGCCAGGCGAGCGAAGTCGTGGGCGTCGTGGTGCTCGCCATGGAGGGGGATGAAGAGATCGCCCGGCGCGATGGTGCGGGTGTCTGTTGAGACGGCGGCGGTTGGGGAGGCGTCTGCTGGTGGATTGGAGAGCCACTTGCCTGCGACTGCCTGCTGGATATTTGCTGGGGCAAAGAAGTTCATTGCGCGGGCTCCGAATCTGGGTGCGCTGCGGCCCACGCTTTGAGGGCGTCGCGCGCGACATCGGCGTCGGAGAATGGGATGCTGATCTGGCCGCCGGTTCCGTCGGGGAGGAACTGGATTTTTTCGTGTCCTTTGCCAGCGATGAGGACGGTATCTCCCGGCTCGGCGCTGGCGATCGTGTGGTGGATCGCGGCGGCGCGGTCTGGGTAGATCTCGGCGCGCTGCTGCCACTGGGGGGACATGCCCGCGAGGATGTCCTTGATGATGCTCGACGGGCTCTCGGTGTGGGCGTCGTTGACGGTGACGATGATTTCGTCGGCGTGGTTGCAGACGACGGCGGCGGAGCGGGGGCGCTTTTCTTTGTCGCGGTCGCCGCCGCAGCCGAAGCAGACATGCAGTTTGCCTCGGAGGGTCGGTTTCACGGCGGAGAGTGTTTTATCGAGCGCGTCGTCGGTGTGGGCGTAGTCCACGAAAACTCGGATGGGCGTGGGCGTATCGGGGATGGTGATCGGTTCGAGACGCCCCGGCGGGAGATGGAGGTCTGGGAGCGCGGCGTCGATGGTTGCTGGATCGATGGCGAGGGCGTGCGCGGCGGCGACGGCCTGGAGGCAGTTCATGAGGTTGTGTGCGCCGAAGAAACGGACGGATTGGGTGATGGTTCCCCACGGGCCGGTGAGTTCGATCTCGGTGCACGCGGCGCCCTGGGCGTGTGGGCGGTGCTCGATGATGCGCGCAGTGCAGTCGGCGGGGGTGGTTGGTTCGAGGGAGCAGGTGAGCAGGTTTTCGTCGAGGACGTTTGCGGCGATGTCGCGGGCGCGGGGGTCGTCGGCGTTGATGATCGCGGTTGCGCCGGGGGCAGACTGGGTGAAGAGGATGGACTTTGCTCTGGCGTATTCGTCCATCGAGTTGTGGTAGTCGAGGTGCTCACCGGTGAGGTTGGTGAAAATCGCGGCGTCGAAGCGGAGCGCGGCGAGGCGGCGCTGGGCGAGGGCGTGGGAGGAAGCTTCGATAACTGCGTGTGTGTAGGCGGCGTCGCGCATGTTGGCGAGGGCGTGGGAGATTTCGATTGAGCCGGGCGTGGTGAGGGTTGCGTCTGCGCATTCGATGGCGTCGTCGATGCAGACGGTGCCGATGAGGCCGGCGCGTTTGCGGGGGTAGTTGAGGAGCTGGTGGAGGAAGTGGCAGACGGTGGTTTTGCCGTTGGTGCCCGTGACACCGACGAGAGAGAGGGCGCTGGCTGGGGAGTTGAAGAATCGCTCGGCGAGGATGGCCTGGTCTCTGGGGACATCCGGCGAGGAGAGGAACGCGGCGGGGGAGGGGGTTGGTCGCTGGACATCGGGGCGACAGAGGACTGCGACGGCGCCGCGGTCGATGGCTTCGGGGATGTGGTCGCAGGCATCGAACTTCAGGCCCTTGCGGGCGATGAAGAGTGAGCCGGGAACGACGGTGCGGGAGTCTTCGGTGATGTCGCAGATGCGCGCGGCGGCGAGCGCTGGCGTTGCCAGGTGTATCTCGGTGCCTGCGATGAGTTGGTCGAGCTGCATGATCCGGGAGGGTTCCTCGCGCGCACAATCACACCTCGTGGGAGTGCCCGCGTAGAGGCATTATCGACGGGATCGGGGGGGCGTGGGCAGATTTCGGGGGTGCTAGGGGAGGAAGAGCATGGCGTCGCCGTAGGAGAAAAACCGGTACTCAAGGCGGGCTGCTTCTGCGTAGAGATCGAGGATCCGTGGGAGGCCTTCGGGCAGGAGCGCTGCGACGAGGGCGAGCAGGGTCGAGCGGGGCTGATGGAAGTTGGTGATGAGGGCATCGATGGCCTGGAATTGGTAGCCCGGGAGGATCATGAGGTTGGTGGCCCCCCACCCCCCCACGCCCCCCCACACGCCCCCCCCTCCACACCCATCCGCCCCGGCCCATTCATTGAGCGCTATCGATTCAAGAGCCCGCGCGGTCGTGGTGCCAACGGCGACGACTCGGTTGCCGGCGGCGCGAGTTTGTTCGATCGCGCGGCGGGTGGCTTCGGGGACGAGGTATCGCTCGGTGTGGATCGGGTGGTCTTCGACGGACTCGGTTTCGATGGGTTTGAAAGTGCCCGCGCCGACATCGAGGGTGACTTCGGCGGTTGCGATGCCCTTTGCTTCCAAGCGGGAGAGGAGCTTCGGGGTGAAGTGCAGGCCGGCGGTTGGTGCGGCGACGGAAGCGCCGCGGTCGGCGTAGACACACTGGTACCAGTCGCGGTCGAGAGCATCGTCGATCTCGATTTCGGATGCGCGGCGAGCGGCGGTGATATACGGGGGGAGGGGTGTTGCGCCGATGCCCGACAGGATCGCGTGAGGATCGGGGTTTTCGGCTTCGATGCGGAGGAGCCATGCGTCTTCGTCGCGCTCGATGAGTTCGGCGGTGATCGGCGGGTTGTCCTGCAAGATGAGGCGCTGGGCGGAGCGGAGGCGACCGTTGGACTTGAGGAGGCAGCGCCAGGTGTTGGGAGCGGGCGCGGAGAGGAACAGGCCCTGGACCTTGCCGCCGGTGTCTTCGCGGCGGGCGGAGATTCTGGCGGGGAGGACGCGGGTGCGGTTGGTGACGAGGAGGTCGCCCGGGTTGAGGAGGTCGGTGATCTGGTTGAAGACGAGGTGCTGGCGGGCGGCGGGGTTCGATCGCGAGACCACGAGGAGGCGGGCGCTATCGCGGGGTTCGGCGGGGCGGGTGGCGATCCGCGCGGGATCGAGGGAGTATTGGAGATCGGCGGTCGCGAGCATGATGCGGAGGATCACCACGATGATGCGGGGACGCAACACAGGTCTTCGGGGCGCGTGCTGAGTGGGGAGTTGCGGGGCACGGGCGCCACCCTTATCGGGGGGTGCGATGGCACGGGTCTTACATGGTGGAGGGTATGGAGACAGGCCCGGTACACGACCACTCTCGGTGGGCGCACAGAGATATTTCTGCGCCCAATGGTCGGGTTGCGCCGGTGGATCGGGTGCGGGCGTGGCCCGTGTATGGGGATTACATCGGGGCTCAGAATCGTCGGCTGGGGGCGCTCGCGCTCGAGGTGGATGCTGTCACGCCGGGGGTTAAGCGTGCGCGAGATGGGGATACATGGGAAGCACCAGAGTTTGGTGGGGTTGCACTCGGGGACGTGCCTGTTGCGCCTGTTCGGGAACGGGCTCAGAGCACGCGCGTGCAAACGGTGCAGCAGCGGCTTGCGCCAACGGGGCGGCTTGTGGATGTGCTTGCGTAGTTCAGGAACAGCACTTCGAGGAGGGGGATTCGGCGCGGATGAGGCGCTCGCCTTCGTCGGCGGAGATCGATCCTTCGGCGATGTAGGCTGCGATCTCGCGGCGCGTAATCTCGATGTGGCGGGCTTTGATGACGCCGATGACCGAGGTGATTGTGATGATAATCAGAGCAAACGTGAGCCCGGCGGCGATAGCGAAGACGGGGATGATCAGCCCGGGTTCGTTTTCAAGGATATCTGCGAAAGCCTGCATCATTGGTGATCCTCCTATATAGGGTCAGGCGTTGTCGCTATCCGGGCCTGAGCGCATGAGACGCTCGCCCTGCTCGGGGGTCATTGAACCCTCGGCGATGTAGGCGGCGATCTCGCGGCGGGATGCTTCGCGCTTGGATGTGCGGATGACGTCTTTGATGGCGCTGGTGATGATGGCGACGATGGCGATGGTTCCGCCGACGGTCCAGAGCATGTTGTCGGCCAATGCGTGGAGCAGTTCGTCCATTTGAATCCTCCCTCGATCGATTCAATACCTGATCTCTACGATTGTATTCGGGAACGGGGGTGGCGTCTTTCACCCCCCCCCCCACTCCCCCACACACACCCCAGTTCCCAACTCCCCCGCATCTCTCGACTCTTCCTCGATCTGGCGGTAGTCTCACCCGGTCATGGACGGGGGAGCAGGGGAATGGGTTGATCGATTAGACTTTGCCCGCCTCGGCGTGATGGCTGTTCTTACCTGTCAGGAATCTGGAATCGGATTATGCAGATTGCCCCGCTATTGAAACTTGAGTGTGTGATCTGCGTCGAGGGGCGGGTGGCGCGCGACGAGCTGCTGGGGATGATCGCCCAGCGTGCGGCTGCGGCGTCGGGGACGCTGGCGGCGGATGCGATTTTCGCGGGGATGATGACTCGGGAAGAACAGATGGCGACGGCGACGCCTGAGGGTGTGGCGTTCCCGCATACGCTGCTTGAGGGTGTGGACGAAACGATGGTGATCGCTTGCCAGGTGCGGAGCGGTGTGTCATTTGCAGCGGGCAAGCACCCGGACAGCACGATGGTGTTTGCGATGGTGGGGAGCAAGGATCGGCCGTTCGAGCATGTGCGGCTGTTGGCGCGGCTCGCGCAGATTGCTCAGGAGGAGGGGGTATTGGAACGGATGCGGGGAGCGGCGGACGAGGCAGCACTGTACGAGATGCTGCTCGAAGAGGACCGCGCGCATGGTTGATCCCTCGGGCGAAGCTATTGATCAGGGCGCGGGTGGTGCGCCGTCGCGCAGTACGGATCGGGTGGCGCTGGTGATGATCATCCCGGATCCGCAGGTGCTGGATGTGATCGTGACGGCGCTGGTGGATCTGGGGGTTGCGGCGACGATCATCGAATCGAAGGGGCTGATGACGCTGCTGCGGGAGGAGATGCCGATCTTTGGTGGGCTGACGGCGATGTTGCCCCAGACGAGTGGTGGGAAGGTGATTCTGTCTGTGGCGACGGCGGAGGTGAGCGGGAAGGTGATGGACTTCATCGAGGAGAAGATGAAAAAGGGGCAGCGGCCGATCGCGTTTACGCTTCCGATCGGGGAGTTGATCGGGCTGCGTCAATAATCGACAATGTGACCCGGTGACTCCTCCCCCACACCGCTCGCCTGCTGTGTCGTGCATGCGGGCGGATCGTGTGCACTTGAATCGATTTCTGGCATGGATGTCTTTATCGCCATCGCGGTTCTTGCGACACTCGCGCTCGTCGTGACGAGCCGGCGGCTGTTGCAGATTCGGCGGCACCGGGTGCTGGCGGGGATGGCGACGGGGGGGTGGTTTCATGTTCTGATCGGTGTGGCGATCGGGCCGTATGGTGCGCATGTGGTGGAAGTGGAGCAGATCCCGCTGATGACGCCCATGGTGTTGCTCGGGCTGGGGTGGATCGGGTTCATGCTGGGGTTGCAGGCGAACCGTAGTGTGCTGGCGGCGCTTCCGCGTGTGGTGTATTCAGGCGCGATGCTCGATGCGGTGGTATCGATGGTGGTGTTCTGCGGGATCGCATGGTTTGGCGTGCGGTGGTGGCTTGGAGATAGCGCGACAGACGCGGGGATGCTCTCGGCGGTTGTGGTGCTCGGTGTGGTCGCGGTCGGGTGGAGTGTGGAGACGCGTTCGATCCATGTTGCGAATACACCGGGCTCGCAGCGGCTCGCGCTGTATATCCGGGCGACCGGGAGCCTGGCTGCGATACTGGCGGTGTTGTTGCTGGGGGTTTGGTCGGTTGTTCGGGTGCGCGAGGATGGTGGCGCGACACAGATCGATTGGGATCGTTCGGGGTTGACGCTTGGTTGCTCGGTGTTACTGCCGGTGCTGGTGGGTGTGCTGGCGCGGTTTACGCTCTCGCTTGCGGGGTCGTCTCGCCCGGAGCAGCTCGTGGCGTTTCTGGGGATCGTGGTGTTCGCGGCGGGGATCGCGGCGCAGCTGGCGGTGAGTCCGATTCTTGCGGCGATGCTGACCGGGGTGATCGTCGCGAATCTTCCGGGTTGGCAGACGGGCGTGTTCCAGCGGTTCATCGTGCAGGCGGAGCATGTTGTCGCGGCGGTGTTTGCACTGCTTGCGGGTGTGCTGATGGACCCGATCCTTGGCGCGGGTGGGTTTGTGTTGATCGGGGTGCTGGTATTTGCGAGGATCCTTGTGAAGCCGGTGATCCTGCGTACTGCGCTGGCGGGCGAGGCGCGGGGTGAAGATGGCGAAGCGCTGCCGAGGGTGTCGGCGCTGTGTCTTGGGCCGATCCGTCAGCACGCGCTGGGGCCTGCGCTGGTGGTGAGTGTGTGGCTGTTCCGGCAGGATCTGGTGATGCGGCAGGTGCTGGCGATCGCGGTGATCACGGGTGTGGTGTGCGAGGTACTGGTGCTGTGGCGTGGCGCTGCGCGGCGGTCGGCGATTGCGGAGGCGGAGAAAGAATCAGATGGAGATGCGACAGTTGTGGAAGGGGGCGGTGCATGAACACGACGATGCGGAAGATTGTGGTGATCGTTGCGCTGGTGCTGTTTGCGATGCTTGCGAACCTGTGGGGGGAAGCTGGTTGGGGGCATGTTGGTGAAAGTGGGATTGATCCGGCGCTGCTGGCGACGGGGACGGCGGTTGGGTTGCTGCTGCTGTGCGCATGGCTTTCGGGGTTGATTTCCCGGCGGGTTGGGCTGCCGATGGTGACGGGATTCCTGTTGATCGGGATTGTGCTCGGGCCGAGCGCTCTGGGTGTTGTCACGGCGGATCAGCAGCGGTATCTGCTGCTGATCGACAAGCTGGCGATTGCGTTGATCGCGTTGACGGCGGGCGGCGAGATACGGTTGTCGTTCTTGAAGGGGTCTCTCAAGGCGATCAGTTCGATCATCGGTGTGCAGGTGGGGTGTGTGCTGGTTGTTTCGACGGTTGTGTTTGCGATGATCCTGCCTCGGATGGGATCGCTGGCGGGGATCGGGACGGGGGATGCTTGGCGGATCGGGTTGCTGCTTGCGGTGCTTGCTTGTTCGAGTTCGCCGGCGATTGCGATCGCGGTGGTGACGGAGCTGCGGGCGAAGGGGCCGCTGACGCAGCTGCTGCTTTCGGCGACGGTGTGCAAGGATCTGGTGGTGATTATTTTGTTCGCGGTGGCGCTGTCTTTCAGCGTGGGCGGGCTTGCTGCGGGGCAGGGCGGCGGGGGTGAGCACCTCTCGCTGATGACGATCATCGGGCAGGAGCACCTCCCGCTGATGACGATCATCGGGCAGCATATTGTTGGCTCGATGGTTGCGGGTGTGATCGTTGGGATCCTGATCACCGGGTACCTGCGGCGGGTGCGGGCGCACCTGACGATATTCCTGGTGCTTGTGTGTTTCGGGATCGCGCTGGTGAGCAAGCCGCTGCATCTTGATCCGCTGATTACGGCGCTGATCGCGGGGCTGCTGATGCGGAATGCCTGGCATGAGATCAGCGAGGATTTCTTCGAGGAGATCGAGGATCTGAGTTTGCCGGTGTATTGCGTGTTCTTCGCGGTGGCGGGAACCCGGGTGGACCTTGTGGCGCTTGGTGAGCTGTGGCATTGGGCGCTGATCGGCGTTGTGGTACGGCTTTCGATGCTGGCGGGCGGGACGATGCTTGGTGCGAAGCTGGGGGGGGTGGATCGGGATATCGGGCGGGTGCTGTGGGGCGGGTTTGTGTCTCGGGCGGGGGTCTCGATCGCGCTGGCGGGGCTGATTTATGACGCGCTGGAGGGGACGGATTACGCGACGCCGGTGTTCAATCTCGCGTTGGGGATGGTGGCGTTTGACGAGTTGCTGGGGCCTTTGATGCTGAAAAGGATGCTCACCGATTCTGGCGAGACCGGTGCTCGTGGGGCGGCGGCACACCCTGGTTGAGCGGGAAGGTTCATGGCGGTTGGAGGGATTATCCGAGAAGTGCGTCATCCCGGGCGTGTCTGAGCCGATAAGACATCGGGTCTGGGCTTGCTTTGCGGGTCTGGGCGTCGATGGCGCATTGGCTTGGAGACGAACTCATGGGTGATGCAGGAACATTGACCGCGATGCTGCTGGTGGCGGTCTTCGCTCCGGTGCTCTCTGGATTGGCGACGCTTGCGCTGCCATTCCGGGCGATCACGATGCGCGTGCTGGTGGCGTTTGCCGGGCCGGCGGCGAGTGTGGTTTGTCTGGGGAGCATCATCTCGCGATTTGGGATGGATGAGGGTGCGGTCGGGGTACCGTTCATTCCGTCTATCAATTGCAATCTTGATCTGATCGCGGATCCGCTGTCTTTGTTCTTTGGCTTGCTGGTGAGCGGGATCGGTTGCCTGATTGTTCTTTATGCGCGTGGGTACTTCGGGAAGGATGAGGCGTCTTTGCGCCGGTTCTATCCGACGCTAGGGTTCTTTGCGACGGCGATGATGGGGATTGTTCTGTCGGACTCGACGATGGGGATGTTCCTGTTCTGGGAGTTGACGAGTGTGAGCTCGTTCCTGCTGATCGGGTGGGACTGGCAGAACCCCAGAGCGGTGCGCCTTGCGGTGCAGGCGTTTGTGACGACTGGGCTTGGCGGGCTTGCGTTGCTTGCGGGTGTGATCCTGCTGGGCGTGACGACCGGGCAATGGACGATGAGCGGGCTGATCAAGCTCGCGGAGAGCGGGGCGCTGCTTGAATTTGATCGCGGCTTGTTGATCGGGTCGTTTGTATTGCTGTTTATAGGCGCTGCGGCGAAGTCGGCGCAGTTCCCTCTGCACTTCTGGCTGCCTGGTGCGATGGCTGCTCCGACGCCGGTGAGTGCGTATCTACATTCGGCGACGATGGTGAAGGCTGGGGTGTTCCTGCTTGCCCGGTTGTTCCCGATACTCGCGGTGCTGGGGGCTTGGGCGCCGACGCTGATTTCGTTTGGTGCGACGACGATGGTGTACGGGGCGTACCTCGCGCTGCGGTCGGCGGAACTAAAAAAGATCTTTGCGTACACGACGGTTTCGCAGCTTGGGCTGCTGGTATGCGCGTACGGGCTTGGTGGGTTTGAGTATTCGCACGGCGGGCACAGCGAGCAGAACCTGATCTGGCCCGTGATGCAGATCCTGAATCACGCGGCGTACAAGGCCCCGCTGTTCATCATCGCGGGTGCGATCATGCATCTGGCGGGGCGGAAGGAGCTGCACCAGCTCAAGGGGCTGTTGAAGACGCACCCGATTCTGGCGGTGATCGCGCTGCTCGCGGCGTACGGGCTTGCGGGCGGACCTTTTACGTTGTCGTTCACGGCGAAGGAAGCGTTCTTGTATCAGATCGTGCATGCGGCGCATGAGAACCCGCAGCTCTGGATTGTTGGTGTTCTCGCGGTGTTCACCGCGATGTGCAACGTAGCGATCTTCGTTCGGATGCTGACGACGTTTATCGCCAAGCCCACGGCGGAGGGTCGGCTCGAGCATGATGCTCATGCGTCCAGTGACCATGCGCTGCCACACGACGAGGGGCATGAGGGCGGGGATCCGGATCGGCATCATCACGAGAGTGGGTTCTGGGGTGCGTGCATCTGGTTGCCCGCGGCTTTGATCGTGAGCATCCAGTACATCGGCGGGATTGCGCCGGGGTGGTTTGGTCGGCTGATCCAAGGGATCGAGACGCACACGCTGTACTGGGAGCACCTCGCGGAGGGTTCGACGCTCGCGGCGTTTGGACATCTTGTGCAGGGAGAGATTTCTGCGGCGCTGATGATGTCGCTCATCGCGATGGGCGGCGGCGTTGCGCTTGGGTTGTCGCCCCTGTTCCGCACGCCGGTGGTTGATGTGTTCAACGGGTTGTTCCCGGGTGTTATGCGCAGTACGGAGTGGACCGGGTTCCATCTGTTCCATGTGTTGCAGTCGGGGAACCTGCGGCACTACGTCGCGGCGACGCTGGGCGCGCTGTTGGTGGGTGTTGCGGCGGTGGCGATTTATGACCCCGCGGTGCTGGAGATGCCCGAATGGGCACCTCTCGGGCATGGCGGGCACGGGCTTCGGATCATCGCGATCGCGCTGGCTGCGCTGATCTGCCTGACATCGTTGATCATGCCGTTCACGAGCCGACGCGTTGTGCGGGTGCTTGTGATGGGGGCGTGCGGGTTCTCGGTGACGGGGATGTATCTGATTTATCAGGCGCCGGATCTTGCGTTGACGCAGCTGATGTTTGAGATCATTTCGGTGATCCTGTTCATGCTTGTGCTGCGGTTGATGCCTGAGGAGCACAAGGTGAAGTACCACATTTCCAAGCCTTTGCGGGCGATCTTTGCGGGGGCCGTGGGGCTTGTGATCGGGTGGACCGTGCTGCACGGCGGTTCGATTGCGGACCAGGCGTTCGGCGAGCGGCTCATGGCTCAGCGCAACGCGCAGGGGTCGCAAGTGATCGCGGTTGCGGACAGGCATGCGGATGGGCATAGCGAAGCGTATATGGGTGGGTTCGAGAGCACGGGCGACGAGCGGCTTGGATCGTGGTTCGAGCGGCATTCGTACGAGGGGACACCGGAGACGCACGGGCGGGGTGGCGGCGGGAAGAACATTGTGAATGTGATCCTCGTGGACTTCCGCGGGTACGACACGCTGGGCGAGATCACGGTGCTGTCGATCGCGGTGATCGGTGTGCTGTCGATGCTTGCGTCGGCGCCGGGTGTCTCGACGCGGCGCGCTGGGGATGATCCGGAGCACAGCATTGTGCTTGCGGGTCCGCAGCCCAAGCTGCGGTCTTGCCTGCTGCAGACGGGGATGTCGCTGCTGCTGCCTTTGATGTTGATGTTCGCGGGGTATATGTTCTTCAAGGGGCATAACGAGCCTGGCGGAGGGTTTATCGCGGGGCTGATCGCGTCTGTTGCGCTGGCGGTGTACCGGATGGCGGAGGGTCGGGAGGCGCTGCGGCGTCTGCTGCCGATCAAGCCGGGCACGAGCGCCGCGCTGGGGTTGTTGATCGCGCTGGTTACGGCGGTGATGCCGTTGGTTGCGGGGCTGCCTCTCTTGACGAGTGTGAATACGCATATCCCGCTGCCGGGCGATGGGGAGTTTCACTTCGCGAGCGCGATGTTCTTTGACATCGGCGTGTTCATCGTTGTGGTTGGCGTGAGTGTGGGGATGATCAATCGTTTCGAGGAGGAACTCGAATGACATTATTGCTTGCGATCTGCGCCGCGGTTGTGTTCGCGGTGAGTGTGTACCTTCTGCTCGGGCGCGAGTTGAAGGGTGTTGCGATGGGTGTGTTTTTGTTTTCGCATGCCGCGCACATGGGCATCCTTGCGATGAGCGGGCAGCCGTTCGTCAAGGGTGCTGGCGGTGCGTCTCCGATGAAGGAGCCGCCGATCATTGGTCTCGGGGAACACCTTGTTGATCCGCTGCCTCAGGCGCTGATCCTGACATCGATCGTGATTTCGTTTGCGGTGACGGCGTTTTTGCTGACACTGCTCGTGACGACACACCGGCGGACGGGGACGCTGGAGGTGAATGCGCTGGCGGACGAGGATCGTCCTGCCCCGCCGTCCCGCCACCAGTTCATCGCAACCGAGGCATGAAGGAACGCTGATCCATGGAATCATCGGTGAACAATCTGATCGTGCTGCTGGTCATCATTCCGATGGTCGCTGCGATTGCGACCGTGGCCCTGCGTGGGTACGTGAAGCTGCAGCGTCTGGCGGGGTGCGCGGCGTTGATCGCGTCGCTCGGGGCGGCGCTGTATTTCATCATGGCGCTGCCGAGCGGTGACGCGGTGTTGCTGACGAACCTCGGCGGCTGGCCTGCGCCTTTTGGGATCACTGTTGTGTTTGACGGGCTGAGCGGGCCGCTGCTTGTTGTCACGCAGTTGGTTGCGCTGGCGTGCTACATGCACGCGTTCAGTGTACTGAACCCGCGTCATGAGCGGGGCTGGTTCCATCCGTTGTTCCATCTGTTGATCATGGGCGTGAACTTCAGCTTCCTGACGGGTGATCTGTTCAATCTGTTCGTGGCGTTCGAGATCATGCTTCTGTCGAGCTATGCGCTGCTGTGCCTCGGCTCGACGCAGAAACAGATGACGCACGCGTACAAGTATGTGATCCTGAATCTGGTGGGATCGACGCTCTTTGTGCTCGGAGCGGGGCTCGTGTATGGGATGGTCGGGACTCTCAACTACGCGGATCTGGCAAGGATCATGGCGGAAGTTCGGCTCGGCGAGCGGGAGCTGCCAGCGGCGTTCCAGATTGTTTCGATCATGCTACTGCTCGTATTCGGCTTGAAAGCCGCGATATTCCCGCTGTGGTTCTGGCTGCCTGATACGTATCACACGATGCCGACGTCGATCACGGCACTGTTTGCTGCGCTGCTATCGAAGGTTGGTGTGTACGCGATCCTGCGGCTCTATCCGTCGATCTTCGCGGCGCCGGGTGTGGGCGAACACTTCTTTGTGCCGATTATTGCGGTTGCTGCAGGCGCGACGATGCTCATTGCGATTCTTGGCGCGGTCGGGTCGAGTGAGATCCGGCGGCTGTTGTCGCTCGTGTTGATCTCGCACGTCGGGTTCCTGATCTTCGGCATCGTGCTGATGTCTCCTCGGGGGCACGCGGGGACTCTGTTTTACATGGTGCAGGAGATGCTGGTGATCAGCGCGCTGTTCCTGTGTTGCGGGATGATCGAGAAGCACACTGGCTCGGACAAACTCGAAGCGATCGGCGGGGTGCTCAAGCGCGCGCCGTGGCTCGCGGTGCTGTTCTTCATCGGCGCGATGGCGCTGGTGGGGATCCCGCCTCTGAGCGGGTTCCACGGGAAGGTGCTGATGATCTGGGCGGGGTTCGAGGCTGGGCGGTGGGTGCTGACGGGGTGCCTGGTGCTCGCGGCGGTGTTGACACTGGTGGCGATGCTGCGGGTGTGGTCTCGGGCGTTCTGGTCGCCGTCGCGGGGTGCGCATGCTGCGCTGGAGCGGGGCGCGGTGCTGGGCACGAAGCCCCGGCTTGGTTGGGCGTTCGCGGGGGTCGTGCTGCTGATCGGTAGTTCGGTCGGGCTCGGGCTCGGTGCGGAGCCGGTGATTCAGTTTACGAGCGCCGCGACCAGTTCGCTGACTGCTCCGAAGACGTATGTCACCGCGGTATTGGGTGCTGATGCCTGGCCCGTGGAGGACACAATGCACGCTGAGGTTGATGAGGAAGCCGGGTTGATCGAGGAGGTTGCGCTGCGATGAAACCATTTCTTTTGAATCTAGTTCTGGCGATTGTCTGGTGCCTGCTGACGGGTAGTGCGCATCCGTGGAACTTTATCGCGGGGCTTCTTGTTGGCGCGATGGTGGTGAGCGCGTACGGGCTTGTATCGGGCGGTCGGCACTATGTTGTGACGGTCTGGAAGATCATCCGGTTTGGGTTGTATTTCTTCAGGATTCTCGTGCATGCGAATCTGCAGATCGCACGGGAAGTGGTGACACCCGGGCTGACGTTTCGTCCACGGTTCATCCGGTACGACGTATCGCACATGTCGATTGTTGAGAAGACCACGCTCTCGAACGCGATCACACTCACGCCGGGCACGCTGGTTGTGGATGTGAGCCCTTGTGGGGATTACTTCTATATTCATTGCCTGTACGGGCAGAACAGGGACGCGGCGATCGCGGACCTGGATGAACTGGCGGCAAATCTTCGTGAAGGAGTCTTCTCGTGAACCAGTTGATGTTCATGATGCTCGGGTCTGTTGAAGATCCTGCACCCAAGGCCCGGTACATCCCGAAGGATGGGTGGGAGCATTTCTCGGTTGTTGCTCTTGACTGGGCGGTGCTTGCAGGTGTTGTGGCGATTATCGTCGCGATTGTGATGTGCTTGTGGCGTCTGGTGCGGGGGCCGACGCTCGTTGATCGCGGGATCGCGTCTGACACGATTGCGATTCAGGTTGTTGCTTTGGTGATCCTGCTGACGATTGTGTCGAGATCGCTTGCGCTGTTCGACGCGGTGTTGATTGTGTCGATCCTCGGGTTTGCGGGGACGGTTGCGTTTGCCCAGTTCATTGGGCGGAGAGGGGCGGCGGACTGATGGAATGGGGCACGTTTACCTGGTTTGCGTTTTTCAATCTGTTCGCTGCGGCGGCGCTGCTTTGCGGCGTCTTCTTCATGGCGGTCGGTGCGCTGAGCCTGCTTCGGTTGCAGGACTGCTATTCACGGATTCACGGGGCGAGTAAGTGCACCACGCTCGGGCTGACCGGGATGCTG
The DNA here is from genome assembly GCA_029260435.1 of Phycisphaerales bacterium. Lineage (GTDB taxonomy): Bacteria > Planctomycetota > Phycisphaerae > Phycisphaerales > UBA1924 > OFTM74. The sequence continues at coordinate 39,624 of JAJDDG010000032.1, forward strand.
GTTGCGGCGTGCTTCCTCGTTGCTGATCCTGCGACGGTGAGCAAGGCGGTGATCACGATTGTGTTTACGTTTGTCGCGAACCCGATCGGGTCGCACCTGCTGGCGAAGGCCGCGCATCATGCCGGAGCCAAGGGGCACGGGACGACCGTCGGGGACGAGCTTGCGGAGGACAAGCTGGATCCGGCGTACAGCGTTTCGGATGACAACATCGGGGCGCCGCCGTCGCATATCCCCGAGCAAACGGGCACCACGACGGGTTCGGATGCCGCGCCGGTTCGGCTTGGGGCGGCCTAGACTTGGGGGGTTAGACGGGTAGCGAAGGTGTCGATAGAATCTGCCCCTCGCTCACGGAGAGATGGCGGAGCGGCTGAACGCGCCGGTCTCGAAAACCGGTATACCCTTCGGGGTATCGAGGGTTCGAATCCCTCTCTCTCCGCTT
>JAJDDG010000033.1 GCA_029260435.1 Phycisphaerales bacterium
GACATCCCGTTCGTCACCGACCGCATCCACGCCGCCGCTGTGTACTGCTCGGACGGCCGGTGGGGCGAGGCGTTCGACGACTTCCTGACCAACGGGCTCGGGCTGCCGCGCTACGACCGCGTCGCGCTGCCCGGCGGGCCCGCGTGCCTTGCGGACCACCCCGAGGCGAAGCACGAAGAACAGAGCGTGCTGCACGAGCTCAAGTTTCTTGTGGACGCGCACAAGCTGGACCGCGTCGTGCTGATCCAGCACCAGAGCTGCGCGTTTTACTCCCACCGACTCGAAACACCCGCTGGCGAGATGGAATCGCAACAGCGCGAGGATCTCCGCCACGCCGCGTTCAATATCCGCCGATCGATCGGTGTGAACATCATCGAAGCGTATATCGCCAAGCAGAATGACGGCGTGGTCTCGTTCGAGCCGGTCGAAATCGCCTGATCCCTGCTCTCTGAATCCACGCCCCCACCCGGCGGAGGCCATGATTCATACAGAAAAACAAGGGTTTCACCCGAACCTCGTCGCCCCTCGTCGATCGGATACCTCGGTGGAGCTACTATGCCCAATCGATATTCCGAGGGGGCGCGCAGCTCACGACCGGAGAGAGGATTGTCATGCGGATCAGATTGTTTTTGTTGTCGCTCGGCCTGCTTGTTATCGCGTCGGCAAGCCACGCGGGTGTCCTTCCCAGCGGCGAGCATGCGCTCTACAACATGACCTTCGATGCACCGTTCCAGACATCCGGGCTGGAGGTACAGACGGACAACGCCGGGATCCCGCGACGCGGGCCTTCTGCTGTCTTCGGGGAGGTGCCATTGATCGAGGTGATCGAGCAGCCGTTCACAGAACAACAGATGGTCATCGGGCCAGCGGGCGGGCCATCGAGCTTCGTGCGGATGCAACTGACGGACCTGGACCCGCTCGACCCCGAGGGTCTCGTCTTCAACCGCTATTCGATCGTGATGGTTTTTTCGATCGACGGGCTGGCGGGCACAAACAACAGCATCACTCTGGCGTTTATCGGTGCGGACGAACTCGAAGCGACATCGCTGGTGATCCTTTCAAACGGCGCGGTGTTTTCCAAGTCGGGACAGAACGCCGGGTTGGTTGATACGGGCGCGACGATCGAGGAGGGAACGACATACCGCCTCGAAACGATTTTCGATCTGAACCTCGGGCTGTGGGCGGTCTTCCTCGATCAAGACGAGATCGTCGGGGATGACTTCACGCCGCTGACGGCGCTGACGGATGTGCAGATCATCGCGCAGAACCCGGGGGCACCGTCGCTCAGGATGGAGACGGAGAGTGTGTTGATCACTGGGTTCGAGGACGGCTTCGTGGAGCCGTCACCGCCGCCCGCGGACTCAAATTGCACGGGCGACCCTGTGCTTGACTCACCCGCGAACCCGATCGAACTATACGACGTGACATTCAACTCTCCGCTGCACGTACCGGGCGAGTTTCCGACGCTCGACTTCGGCACCCCGAGCCGCGACGGGATCTCGGGCAGCGGTGGAGATGCGTTCATCGCAAGCGAGATAGGCTCGGACACGGACAACTCGCTGCTGCTGCTCGGACGCGGCGACTCGATCACGACCTCCAACTCGCGTGCGCGGTTCGATGTGTCGAGCACGGGCGAGAGCGGGCTGGGCGAGTGCTACGAGCGGTACATCCTGGAGTTCGATGTCACCGTGCTGGATATCGGCGATTCGACCGACAGCTTCTCGATCCGCGGCGCGGGCGGCACGACAAACTCGATCACGTTCGGCAGCAGCGGGCAAATCGTCGCCTCGCACGCGACGGACAAACAGACGGTTTCAGAGGTACTCGCCGGGCAGCAGTGGCGGGGCGGGCGCCGTGACTCGTGGCGGATCGAGTTCGACATCGAGATGCAAAAATGGCGTGTGTTCCGCGGCGTGGCGCTGATCCACGCGGTGGACGTGGACATGGACTACCTCACGTGGATCGATTTCGATCTGCTGGATATCGGGCAGTCCGACTCGGGGGTGCTGATCGACGACGTGCGCATCTGGGGCGCATCCGGGTTCACGCCCGGGGCGAATGACCTGAACGAGGACGGCGCGGTAGACGCGCGGGACATGGCGTTCGGGCTGCAGCAGGAGCTGCTGGACGTGGACAGCGCGCGTGACCTGCTCGATGCGCTCGGCTTTGATGCCAATGATTTCGCCACGCTCAAGAAGTGGAAGAAGCCGGTCAACAAGTATTATTCAAGGGAGGTCGTGCCGCGATTCGGCGGACAGAGATCGAACAACCTCAAGAACCAGGACAAGGCGCTGCTCGCGCAGGTCTGGCAGGACGAGCAACTGTCGCTCGATGACATCACCGACACCGGGCTGCCCGATGCGAACAACGACACGGTCGTTGACGAGGCGGACATGGCACTGGTGCTGGAAAAAGGCAACATCGGCGACACAGCGCGAGCGCTGGCGATCCTCGATGCGATGGGGTTCAGCCCCGCGGACTTCTCCAACCAGAAAAAATGGAAGAAGAAGATGACAAAACTCTACAAGCAGAAGATCCAGAAGGAGTTCTTCGAGAAGCGCCACAAGCTGGATAAACAGTTCGACAAGGCGTACCTGACGGCTCTGTATTGAGCCAACGCGCCAGATGGCATCGACGGATCACCGGAGACAGACCCGCATGCTGCAACGAATCGTTCTGCTATCCACTCTCTCGCTCTGTCTGATCGCCTGCGCCTCGGTCGATGAGACACTGCTGTACGACATCGATTTCGAGCCGCCTTACAACCGCGAAGGTTCGCTCCTGCAACTCGACGATGGTCCCATCCCGAGGCACGGCGTGAGCGAGATCAAGTCCAACGGATCGACGATCGTTTCGAGCACCGCGGGCTGGCGGGGACACGCGGGTATGATGGAGAACGGCCCGGGCACTCCGGGGCGATCGACATACGCGCAGTACGAGTTTGATATCGACGGGATCGAGGATGTTCTACCTGGATCCGATTTCGGTACATACCGGGTCACGTTCGATCTGATGATCATCGAGTTCGGGATCGAAGAACACGATTTCACGATCCTGTTCGATACCCCCACTGTCCGCAACGTGTATTTCCGCTCGAACGGCTCGGTGCGCGCCTGGACGGGTCACAACTCACAATCATCACCGAACGTCTTCGATATTGGCGAATGGTTTGGTGTGCGGATCGACACCGACCTTGTCGGGCAGACCGTGAGTGTCTGGGTCGATGGCTCTCCCGAGATTACCGATCTGCCCCTCAACGCAACAGAGCTCGATGAGATCCGGTTTAGTCTCGGGGGCGGCGACGGCCCGCGCTCCACCGCGGCGATCGACAATATCCAGATCTGGGGCATCCCGACTACCGAAGAACCGGCCAACTAACCCAAGCCGACGCCAGTGCCAATGCCCCGCTGTGCTGTTCGGATTGCCGGTTTATGGCATACTTCCCCGCATGATACGGGCCTCTTCTCCTGCTCCCATTCCGGATTCAGCCGCGCAGCAAGCGACCGCCGGCACGCCCGCGCTCGAACAGAACGAATCCGCCTTGGGTCAGGCGAGTACCAAGGCCGGCGAGATCTGGGACACGCAGCTCTTCTCGGTGCAGGACACAACCGTCACCATCGGGCAGATCGTCATCGCGCTGTTGGTGCTGGTGCTGGGGGTGGTCGCGGCGAAGGTGATCTCCAGACGGATCGGCACGCGGGTGCTGCCCCGCCTGCGGATCGACCCGGGCCCGGCGCACGCGATCCAGTCGATCCTGTACTACCTGCTGCTGACGTTTGTTGTTGTGCTTGCGCTGCAGATCGCGGCCGTTCCACTCACGATCTTCACGATCTTCGCGGCGCGATCGCGTTGGGCGTTGGCTTCGGATCGCAGAACATCGCCAACAACTTTATCTCCGGGCTGATCCTGCTGATCGAGCAGCCCGTGCAGGTCGGGCACTACATCGAGGTGGACGGCGACCGGGGCGAGGTCACGAAGATCGGCGCGCGGGCGACGCAGATCGCCGAATACACCGGCGCCCGGTACATCATCCCGAACTCGAAACTCCTGGAGAACACCGTTACGAACTGGCACCTGCCCGAGCCGACGATCCGCTCGGTGGTGAGCGTGGGCGTCGCGTACGGTTCGCCGATCGTACAAGTGCGTGAGCTGCTGCTGGAGATCATCCGTGGGGACAAGCGCATTATCCAGCACGCGGAGAACGTGGTGCTGTTCACGGAGTTCGGCGACAGTGCGCTGACATTCGAGATGCACTACTGGCACAAGCTCGAATCTCAGACTAAGCGAAGGTCACAGGAGAGCAACATCCGGTTCGCGATCGACAAGGCATTCGCCGAGGCGGGGATCGTGATCGCGTTCCCGCAGCGGGATGTCCATCTCAACACGCCCGATCGTCCGCTGGAGATCAGGATGGTCGAACCGAAGACGAGCAGGACCGATCAGCCCAAGACGTAACGCATGAGCAGCCAGTGCTCGAGCCCGAGGATGATCCAGAGGTTCACGATTCGCTCCGGATATGCACCGGCTCGGTCTCCAGCGCGGCGCAGACAGCGCGGTAGATCAGGCGCATGTGCTGGCGCGCGAACGACTGCCCGAGCCGCGACGACCAGAGCATCGCCAGCGCGATAAGCACCGTCGCGCCGCACGCGAAGAGCACCGTCGGCGGTTGTTCGAGCGACCACTGGCTGAGCCCCCACCCGAGCGAGATCATGCCGATGATCGCGAGAGCGACATACCCGAGCAGGTACGCGCTCCAGACGCGCGGATGCGGCGAGAACCGCCCCCAGACCATCACGTCCTGCTCCGTCGCCCCCTGTTCTTCTGAGAGAAACACATGCAAGGTCAGCCAGGGCGACCAGAAGTGGCGGTCGTCCTTGTGCACGGTCATGGTCATATGCTGCCCGGCGATCTGCCCGACGATCCTGACAGTCTGCCCGTCGCGGGGCTCCTCCTCGTAGACGGTGCGGAGACGGCGCAGCGTGTCCTCGACGCCATGCCTCACGCTCACCTCGAATGTAGGACGCATGATGTCCGTCATGGCCACGAGCATACCCACCGGAGCCCGGTTGGGTTGGCGGACGCTCGTGCGCTGTAGGATGTGCTTATGCGCAGACGGATGCTAGACATGTTCGAGTTGATCCGGGGCCGGCGGTACCGGTTCACGATCCTGCTCGGCTTTCTCTTCCTGCTCGTGGCAATCCACCCGATTGTGTTCGAACTCCCCCGGCGGGCGTCCATCCTCGGGACGATCGGTTTGGACACACTCACCGCGGCGGTGCTCCTGGCTTCGGTGCATATCGCGGGGCGCCTCAAGCGCCTGCGGTTGGTGCTCGTGCTGCTTGCGGTGCCGGTCCTCGGGCTGACGGCCGCGACGTACATCCAGACCCACCAGACCGATCAGCACATCACGCACAACAGCATCATCGTGATCTCGATGCATATCCTCGTGATCATCTTCTTTACGATCATGATGTTCACCATCCTCAAGCACGTGCTCGAGGGCGGGTGGATCACGCTCGACGAGATCAACGGCGCCGTATGCGTCTACCTCCTGATCGGGCTATCCGGCGCGTACGTCTATTCACTCCTCCAGTACATCAACCCCGCGTCGTTCAACCTGTCCGAGATCGAACCCGGGGGCGAGATGATGCGCCACCGGCGCAATTTCCCGTCGCTCCTGTACTACTCGCTCGTCACACTCACCACGCTGGGCTACGGCGATATCACACCGCAGACACCCCTCGCACGCACGGCGGCGTCGCTCCAGGCGATCTTCGGGCAGGTGTATCTCGCCGTGCTCATCGCCCGCCTCGTCGGCACCCAAATCGCGCACGCCCAGAAACCAAAGGCCAAGTAGCACGCACCATGCAAGACCCGCTGCCCCCATCCGATCAGCCCGCGATCCGCCTTGTCATGATGCCGAGCCACGCCAACCCGCAGAACTCGATCTTCGGCGGAGTGATCCTGTCGATGATCGACCAGGCGGCGTATGTCGAGGCGTTGCGCCACGCCGATCATCGGTGGGTGACGGTCGCGATGGACTCGGTGGAGTTCCACGAGCCGGTCTGCGTGGGCGATGTGCTCTCGCTCTGGGCGAAAACCACGCGCATCGGTCGGACATCCTTGCGGGCGCACATCACTGTCCGGGCGAACCGTCCGGGCGAGCAATCCGACCGCCAGGTGACCCAGGCGGACGTGGTCCTCGTTGCGACGGCTCACGACGGTTCCCCGGTGCCCGTGCTGGGCGGGTAGACGGCGGGTGATCACCCGCTCGCGTATGGATCCACGCCCTCGCGCTCCAGCGCATCGACGAGCGGCTTGATGAGATCGCCGTACTTCTTCCAGCGCGCAACGGAGCTCTTGTAGATCGGCTTTCGGACCTGGTCCTGGCTGGCGGTGCGCACGTCGCGGATGTTCTCGTAGTAGCGCAGGCAGGCGTCTTCCCACCCGAGCCCCGCGGCTTCGATGAGACGGCGCGACGAGCCCTCCAGGTCCGAGACCACATCCTCATACTCGAATGGCAATATCTCGATGCCGAGTTCCTCGATGCAGTGCTTCTCGGCGCGGTGGCAGTCGGCGATGTACGCCGCGAGGCTCCCGATGTCGTAGACGAACCCGGCGCCGGTGCCGAAGTTCTGGAACCAACAGGAGATCGCTGTGTCGAGGATATGTCTTTTGCAGCGCACGATCAGCGCGTCGGGGAACATCAGGCGGATCATGGGCAGGCGCGTGATATTCATCGGCATCTTGTCGGTCACGCGGGAGGCATCCGGAGCAATCTCGCGCAGCTTGGCGATGTACTCCGCGCTCATGCGCTCGATCACGCTGGGCGAGAAGATCACCGGGTGCTGCGGGATATCCGGCAAGCCGATCCCGGCACCGCGCTGCGATTTCCAGATCAGATTCGGGATCGTCGAAAGCTCGCCCCCCGCGGCGACCTCGGAGTGCGCGGCGAGGATCTGCTCGGTGAGGGTGGTGCCGGATCTCGGCATGCCGACAATCACGATCGGGAGACGGGCGGTGGCCTCGTCGTGCGACGGTGATGTCAGGCGGCCCCAGGTTGCGCGGGTGAACGAACTGATCATGCGATCGACACTCTGGCGGTGCTCGATCCGGTTGTGCTGCCCCTTGCGCAGTGCGTTCGCCTCGGTGACCACGTTCCATGCTTCATCGTGTCGCCCGACGCGGTCGTACATCGCCGCGAGCAGGAACATCTCTGTGACGCGCGTCGAGAGTGGCAGGGATGTGTCCTTCCAGAACGGTTCGAGCACGGGGATGGCATCTTCCGGACGCCCCGCCTGCTTGCACAGCGTGCCCCACGCCAGCGCGATGTTGTGATCCTTGAACTGCCCCTTGTCGATCACGGGGCGGAGCAGGGCGTCCGCTTCATCGTTGTACCCCTCGGCGAGCAGCATGTCCGCCTTGGACGCGATCAGTGCTTCGTTCTCCGGGTGGTCCCGCAGTCCCTCATCGAGAATAGCGTGCCCGCGTTCGAGCTGCCCCAGCATGCGGTACGAAGAAGCAAGCGGCTTGCGCGCGTCCGGGCGGACTCCGGGCAAGAGCAGCGCCTTTTCGAGTGTTGTAATCGCCTCCTCGTAGTGCTCGGTCTGGAGCAGACACGAGCCATAAAAGTAGAGGAGGAACGCGTTGTTCGGCTGCTTGACGAGCATCTGATGCACGAGATTCCCGGCGGTGAGATAGTCGCCGAGCTGGTAGAAGTGCTGGGCCTCGTCCATCAGCTTCTGAGGGATAGTCATCCGCTTGAGCGTGCGTTTGCCGACCGGTCGCTTCGCCATCGTCTACACCTCTCCCGACAGCGCACGCTCGAGCTGGCCCAAGTGGTCCTTGTACCGCTCCCACCGCGCGATCGAACTCTTGTACAACGGGCGACGCACCTGATCGTTGCTCGCGGTGAGTGTCACACGGTCTGCATTGTGAAACTCAAGACACCGCTCGTCCCAGGCGAGCCCCATGAACTCGACCATCCCCCGCATAACTTGCTCGGGCTCCGCAACAAGCTCTTCGTACACCACGTCGTGGATCTGGAGGTCCAGCACACTCTTCCAGTGTTCCATCACACGCTGGTAATCCCGGTAATAACGCCCAAGATCCTCTAGGTCGTAGGCAAAGGATATCGAACTGCCGAAGTTCTGGAAGTAGCACGACAGGCAGGTGTCTCGCGGGTCGCGGACGCAGTGGATCACGCGCGCTCTCGGGAACAGCGCCGAGATCAGCCCGAGGTTGCGGAAATTCATCGGCGCTTTGTCGATGATGCGCAGCGCGTCGCCGCCGTGCTCACGCATCTGTCCGAGCACGGTGTCCGCCAGCTCCTGCACGGAGCCGGGCATCATGAGCTGGGGCTGGGTGATAATATGTACCGTACCGAGCCCGAGCGGGGACATCATGTTGTAGACCGCCCGGTTGACGTATTCCAGCTCGCCGCTCGCGTGCACGCCGTCCAGACACGAGAGGATCTGCTCGATCAGGCTCGTGCCCGATCGCGGCATACCGACGACGAAAACCGGCTGCTGCGTCTCGCCCGCTTCGCCGGTTGTGCGCGGCAGACGCTCGACGATGCCGGGCGTCCACGCGTTGATCATCGTGTCGAAGGCGCGGGTCTGCTCGGCGGCACTGTGCGGCAACCCTTTGAGCGAGTTCGCGAGCGCGTACGCCTCGAACGCGTCGTCGTACCGCCCCGCTCTGTCCAGCAGGTCCGCGAGCAGAAACGTAGGGCGCACGCGCCCGGCCGGACCCTCCCTTGGATCGAGCGACGCGGTGCGCACGATCTCGATCGCGCGGTCCGGCTCACGCCGCGAGAGCATGAGCTGCCCCCACGCTGCGCCGATAGTGGGGTGGACATCGTCCCGCTCTACGAACGGCTCGAGCAGCGATTCGGATGCATCGAAATCCCCTTCCAAGATCAGCATCTCTGCTTTGGCGGAAGCGGCCATCTCGTGCCCGGGCTCTGCCGCGAGCACCTTGTCGAGCTGTTCGTACGCCTCGGGCAACCGATCCTCGATCCGGTAGGCGGACGCGAGATGCACCCGCGCCACGTGCTCGACGGCGCGCATCGTCGCGGCACGTTCCAGGGTTGCGATCGCCTGCACCACCCGTCCGGCGTAGAGCTGGCTCGCGCCGAGCAGGTAGGTGAGGTCCGGGTCGTGTCGCCGGCTCCGCAGCCCCTCCTCGGCGCTGCGCATCGCGCCCTGCGCGTCCCCCTGCATGTACAGCGTCCGCGTGCGGGAGACAGCGTCCGCGCTGCGCGTGTGCACGCCAGAGCCCCCGCGTCTCGTGCCGCCTCGTCTTCCTTGACCGCGCAATGTTCACTCCGTCTCCCGCGAGCCCGCCCCGCGGTTGTACTAGAATACCGGACATTCCCAACCACGCACGCAGGAGCCGAGGATGCGCCAAATCGAACTGCTCACCACGGGCGGCACCATCGAGAAGATCTACGACGAGTTCTCCGGTGAGTTATCCAACCGGGGATCGATCGTACAACACATGCTCAGACGCATCCGCCTGGAGAACACATCGGTCCACGTCCGCGAGCTCATGAGCAAAGACTCCCTCGACATGACCGATGAGGACCGGGAACTGCTCGCTCGGGCCGTCCGCGCCACGGGCGAACTCGTGGACGGCGTCGTCATCCTCCACGGCACCGACACGCTCTGCGATTCGGGCAGGCTGCTCTTCGAGCGCCTCGATCCGTGCCGAGTGCCGGTCGTGCTGACCGGCGCGATGCGCCCGTACGAGATGAAAGAATCCGACGCGCTGCAGAACCTCACCGAGGCGCTGCTCGCGACCTCTCTCTGCGAGCCGGGGTTGTACGTCGCCGCCCACTCGAATGTGCTGGCGTTCCCGGATGTCGAGAAAGACCGCGCACGGGGGACGTTTGTCGCGAGCGATAGCTAGACGAGGTAGGCGTCGTCGATCGAGTCGAGCAGCGGGGTGAGGTGCTTTTCGTACCGCTTCCACTTTGCGACGGAGCTTGTATAGAGCGGACGCCGGACCTGGTCGTTGCTGGCGGTATGCACCGTGCGATGTTGCTTGTGGAACTCGAGGCACCGCAGATCCCACTCGAGCCCGAGAAACTCGACGAGCCCGCGCATCTCCGGCTCCGGATCGGCGACGAGGTCCTCGTAGACCACGTCGTAGATCGGCAGATCGAGGATATCCTTCCAGTGCGCGATCGCCCGCCGGTATTCATTATAGAACGCCCCAATGTCGGCGAGGTTGTACGCGAAGGAGATCGCGCTGTCGAAGTTCTGGGAGTAGCACGAGAGGCAGGTGTCGATGGGATCGCGCACGCAGTGGATCACTCGGGCGTTCGGGAATATCGCCGAGATATAACCGAGATGGAAGACGTTCCCCGGGGTTTTATCCGTGATACGCTCGGCGTCCCCCCCGATCGCCCTCATTTCATGCAGCACATGCTCCGCGTGTCTATCCACGATACCCCGTGTGAGCAGTTGCGGTGCCAACAGCAGGTCCGGACTCCCGATCCCGAGTGGTGACATCACCGCCCGCACGCCCTTTGGGATCGTGTCCAACTCGCCCGCACCGAACACGTCACCGAGAGTCGAGAGGATCTGTTCAACAAGGCTCGTCCCCGAGCGCGGCATCCCGATGATAAAGACCGGGATCCCGCTCGAACCCGATTCGGAGCATGCTCGGGGCAACCGCTCAACCACCTCTCTTGACCACGCGCCGAGCATCGCACTGATATCGCGTGTGTACGACTGCACGCTAAACCGCTTGTTCTTCAGCCGGTTTCCCAGTTCGTATGCATCGAATGCTTCGTCGAACCGCCCGGCTTTCTCGAGCAGCTGAGCGAGCATGAACGCGGGCCCGACTCGTCCCTGTTCGCCCTCGCTTGATTCCTCGCTCGCAACCCGGACTATCTCGATCGCACGCTCCGGTTCGTCTCTGCTGAGCATGAGTTGCGCCCAGGTCATTGCGATGCCGGGGTACACCCTTTCTCGACCCTCGGCAAAGGGTGCGAGGAGTTCCTCCGCTTCGTCGAGCCTGTTTTCAGCATTCAGGACCGCCCCCTTCTTGCTGAGGGCGTATTCGTGATCGGGAGTCATGCGTAAGATCTCGTCCAACTCGCGATGAGCATCTTCGAGTCGCCCTTGGATGAAATACGCGCCAGCCAAGTTCGTGCGGGAAAAATCTCCTCCCCGAGAAGCGAGCGGTATCTTTTCGAGAAAATCGATAGCCGCCTCGATATTCCCCGAGACGAGATAGCTGACCCCGATCAGCCCGAGGAGTTTCGGGTCGTTCTTCCGCAACGCGAGGCCTTCCGTGGCGACACGGATCGCTCCAGCGATGTCGTTCTGCTCGAAGAGTTCGTTCGCACGCGCCAGGTACGCTGCGCCCTTTTCCTGTTTCTTTCCAGAGCGCCCCATCTAGTGCACCTTTCCCAGCGCTTCGAGCAGCGGCTTGAGTTGGTGCTCGAATCGTTTCCACCTGCCGATCGATCCGGTGTGGATCTCCCTGCGCACCTGCTCGTTGCTCGCTGTGGAACTGGCGCGCCCGCTCTCGTGGAACCGGGCGCACCGCTCGTCCCATTCCAGCCCCGCAAACGCGACGATCTTCCGCTGCCACTCGTCCGGCTCGCGCACAAATGATTCGTACACCACGTCCATGATCTCGATATCCAGCACGCTCTTCCAGTGGTGCATCAGCGCACCCTGCGCGTTGTAGTACCGCCCGAGCGCATCTAGACCCTGCGAGAACCCGAGCCCGGCACCGAAATCCTGGAAGAAACACGACAGGCAAGTATCGCGCGGGTCACGCACACAGTGGATCACCTTCGCGCCCGGGAGCATGCACCCGAGCACGCCGAGGTGCAGGAAATTCAGCGGCTGCTTATCGACAATAACCCCGCCGCTCCCGCCCCCACTCCCCCCACTCCCCGCGCCGCCCCCGTCGGTGCGCCGTGCGCGCGCGCCGAGCGCGTCGATCACCTGCCCGCCGCGTTCTGTGAGGACACGCGAGGTCAGCAGGCTCGGCGTCTGGATCACGCTCGCTGACCCCACACCCATCCCCCGTGCGATCTCCGCGACGACCCGCCCGACGCACTGTGACTCGCCGACGCCCACCGCTTGGGGGTGCGCATCGAGCACGCGTTCCACGAGCGTCGTGCCCGATCGGGGCATGCCCACGACGAATATGAGCCCCCGGCTCCGCTGCACGGCGGCATCATCCGCGCGGGGTGCGCGGGCCGTCGATTCCTTTGTCCATCCTTGGCGCATCGCGTCCATCGCGCGAACCGCGTCGCCCACGCCCTGCGCCCCGCCGCGCATCGCGTTCGCCCGCGCGAACGTCTCGAACGACTCGTCGTGCCGCCCCGACGCGAGCAGCAGGTCGCCCAGCACAAACACTGCCCCCGAGCGCGCGTCGGCGCTCTCCCGATCGTCCTCGCACACCGCACGCACCACGTCGATCGCCCGCTCCGCCTCGCCCAGCGCTCGCATCACCTTCCCCCACGCAACCCCCACCCCCCCACTCCCACCATTCTCCCGATCTGCGTTGATGATCGGCTCCAATAGCTCGCATGCTTCGTCGGCATGATCGAGCATCACGAGCAGTTCCGCGCAAGCGCCGAGCGCAAGTTCGTTTGTTGGATCTACTTCCAGCGCCCGCTGCGCCCATTCAAGCGCCTCGCCCAGGCGCTCGTCCATCCGCAGGGCGTTGGACAACTGCACCATCGCCAGCGCGTTCTTCGGATCGATCTGGACCCCCCGCTCCAGCGACTCGATCGCGCCGCTCGCGTCGCCGATCATGGCGCGAGCCATGCCGAGGTAGGTGAGTGCCCGAGCATCTTGCGGGCGCAGCGCGATGATCCGTTCGCCAAGCACCGCCGCCTCACCGGCGCGACCAGCGCGGAGCAGCGCCACGAGGCGGGGCAGTTCATCTGCGCCCCTCGCGCCGGGGCGGGCGGGTTGCTGGCGCTTGCGCGGCATGGGAGCACCGTACCGAGTGCGCCCCGAGCGCGCAGAAAAAAGCGGGCCCGACCTGGACCCGCTTGAGTAATTCAGATCATTCGAACGGGGTTATTTCTGCCCGCTCTCCTGCATGGTCTGGGAATCGCCGATGAGGATCTCGCCGACCTGAACGGCCAGCGTCGGCTCGTCCGGGCTTGCGCCGAGCGCTTCGGCGGCTTCCGCAGCCTCGGCGAGCATCGTCTCTTCGTCCTGCTCGGGGGTCGAGGGCGGCTCGGCAAGGCGTGCGACCCGGAGTTCCTGGTACCCGCGGAAGCCGGTGCCGGCGGGGATCAGGTGACCCAGCAGCACGTTCTCCTTGAGCCCGACCAGATCGTCGATCTTGCCAGCGAGCGATGCCTCGGTGAGCACCTTCGTCGTCTCCTGGAAGGATGCACCACTCAGGAACGACTCGCTCTGAAGCGACGCCTTGGTGATGCCCAGCAGCAGGGTCCGCCCGGTCGCGGGACGGCAGCGCTTCGCCTTGGCGATCGCCTTGCCCTCCGCTTCGGCCTTCGCGTTCGCCTCCTTGATCTCGTCCTTCGAGACGCGCGAGTCAACAACCAGACTCGTGTCGCCAGCCTCGGAGACAATACCCGCGTCCGCGACCGCGGCATTCATCCGGCGAAACGCGAACTTGTCCACGACATCGCCCGGCAGCAGGTCGGTGTCGCCGTGGTTCTCGACCTGCACCTTCCGGAGCATCTGGCCGAGGATCACCTCGATGTGCTTGTCGTTGATCACCACGCCCTGAGCGCGGTAGACGTTCTGTACCTCGTCGAGCATGTAGCGGTACAGCTCCTCCTCGCCCTTGATCCGCAGGATATCGTGCGGGACCATCGGGCCGTCGATCAGCGGATCGCCCGCGTTGACCGAGTCGCCCGAGTGGACAAGCAGGTGGCGATCCTGCGGGACATGGTGGTCCTTCTCAAGCCCGCCCTCGGAGATCACGCGGATGGTCATCTTGCCCTTGCGCTTATCGGAAAGGATTTCGACGGAGCCGGAAATCTCGGCCATGATCGCCGGATCCTTCGGCTTGCGAGCCTCGAAGATTTCCGTGACGCGGGGCAGACCACCGGTGATGTCGTGCGAGCCGCCAGCCGAGCGGGGCTGACGCGCGAGCATCATGCCCGCCTTGATCACCTCGCCGTCCTTGACCTCGATACGCGCTTTCGCGGGCAGGTAGTGGAAGTCGAGGATCTTGCCGTCTTTGTCTTCGATCACGATCTGCGGGTGCTTCTCGCCCTTGTGCTCGATGACGACCATCGCCTTGGCACCCTGACCGGCGTCTTCCTCGCGGACCGTCTCGTTCAGCTCGATATCCACGAACCGGACAACACCATCCTTCTCGGCGAGGATCGGCGTGCGGTGGGGATCCCACTTCACGAGCTGGTCGCCCTTCTTGATCGTATCGCCGTCTTTCACGCGGATCTCCGAGGCGTACGGCACCTTGTACTTCTCGAGCTCGCGACCCTTGTCGTCAACAACGATCAGCTCGCCGTTGCGCTTCAGCGCCGTGAACACCTTGTCGCCGTCGTCGTTGGTGACCTCGACCTCGTTGCAGTCGTGCAGCTGGACGGTACCCGCGGCGAGTGCCCGCAGGTCTGTCTCGACGAGTTTGGTCGTCGCGACGCCGCCCGTGTGGAACGTCCGCATGGTGAGCTGCGTGCCCGGCTCGCCGATCGACTGGGCCGCGATGATGCCGACCGCCAGACCCTCCTCGACGAGCTGCCCCGTCGAGAGGTCGATACCGTAGTCGAGCTGCGAGCAACCCATTGGGGAATCGGTGGTAAGGGGCGATCGAACCATGACGGTCTCGATGCCCAGGTCTTCGATCTGCTTGGCCTTCTCCTGCGTGATCGGCTCGTTCTCCGCGACGATCAGCTCGTCGGTGATCGGGTTCACGATGTTGCGCAGCGAGACACGCCCGTAGATCTGATCCCGCAGCGGGACGTCGATCTCTTCGCCCTTGTAGAGCGCACGCTTGGCGATGCCACGCTTGGAGCCGCAGTCGTGCTCGGCGACGATCACCGACTGGGCGACGTCGCAGAGCTTGCGGGTGAGGTACCCGGAGTCCGCGGTCTTCAGCGCGGTATCCGCCAGACCCTTCCGGGCACCGTGCGTCGAGGAGAAGTACTCTAGGACATTCAG
Organism: Phycisphaerales bacterium; assembly: GCA_029260435.1. Classification (GTDB taxonomy): domain Bacteria; phylum Planctomycetota; class Phycisphaerae; order Phycisphaerales; family UBA1924; genus OFTM74. The sequence continues at coordinate 15,138 of JAJDDG010000033.1, forward strand.
CCCCTCGCGGAAGTTCGCGCGGATGGGAGTCTCGATGATCTCGCCCGAGGGCTTGGCCATCAGCCCACGCATGCCCGCGAGCTGCTGCACCTGAGAGACATTACCGCGTGCGCCCGAGTCGCTCATGAGGTACACGGGGTTGAGGTAGTGCGAGCCCTCGCCCTTCTGGATGTCCTTGTACTCGCCCGTGACCGGGTCGCGCCGGTCGTCCTTGAGCGTGGCGATCAGCTTCTTGGTCACCTGCTCGCGGCAGTGCGCCCAGACGTCCAGCAGCTGGCGGTAGCGTTCGCGCTCGGTGATGATGCCGCGCTCGTAGTTGCGACGGATGCGGTCTGCCTTGGCCTGACCCTCTTCGAGCAGGACGTGCTTCGCCTCGGGGATACGCAGATCGTTCACGCCGAAGCTGATGCCCGCGAGCGTGGACCACTTGAACCCGATGCCCTTGAGGCGGTCGAGCAGATCGATCGTGTTCGTGCGACCACAGTACAGGTATGTGTCGTCGATGACGCGAGCTGCGCCCTTTTTGCCCAGTGCGCAGTTGTAGAACGGCATCCCCGCGTTCAGGATGTCCGCGAAGATCACACGCCCGACGCTCGTCACCACGCGCCGGTTCTCCGGCATGGGGACCGGTGAGTCCTTCTGCCCGATGACCTGATGCTCGAAGCCGTCCATGCGGACGACGATCGGCTGGTGGATCGTGATTTTTTTGTGCTCGAAGGCGAGCAGCGCCTCCTGACGATCCTTGTACCGCGGCAGGTTCTCCGGGGTCTTGTCTCCCTCGCGGTCGATGAGGGTCAGGAAATACACGCCCAGCACGATGTCCTGCGAGGGCGAGATAATCGGCATGCCGTTGGCTGGCGAGAACACGTTGTGCGTCGAGAGCATCAGCACATGCGCCTCGGCCTGCGCCTCAACCGAAAGCGGCAGGTGGACCGCCATCTGGTCGCCGTCGAAGTCGGCGTTGAACCCCGTGCATACCAGCGGGTGGACCTTGATCGCGTTGCCCTCGACCAGCACAGGCTCGAACGCCTGGATACCCATGCGGTGGAGCGTGGGTGCGCGGTTGAGCAGCACCGGGTGCTGGTAGATCACCTCTTCGAGGATGTCCCAGACCTCGGGATCGCGACGCTCGAGCATCCGCTTGGCGCTCTTGATCGTGTCGGCGAGCCCGTGCTCTTTGAGCTTGCGGATGATGAACGGCTGGTACAGCTCCAGCGCGATCTTCTTGGGCAGCCCGCACTGGTGCAGCTTGAGTTCCGGGCCCACCACAATCACCGAACGTGCCGAGTAATCGACGCGCTTGCCCAGCAGGTTCTCGCGGAAACGACCCTGCTTGCCCTTGACCATGTCGGTCAGCGACTTGAGCGGTCGGTTGCTCGATCCCAGCACCGGGCGGCGGCACCGCCCGTTATCGAACAGCGCATCGACCGCCTGCTGCAGCATGCGCTTCTCGTTGCGGATGATGACCTCGGGTGCGTTCAGGTCCATCAGCTTCTTAAGGCGGTTGTTGCGGTTGATAATGCGCCGGTACAGATCGTTCAGATCGGAGGTGGCAAAGTTGCCGCTCTCCAGCAGCACGAGCGGACGCAGATCCGGCGGGATCACCGGGGTGACATCCATGACGAGCCACGTCGGGTCGTTCTCCGAACCGCGGATCTGCTCGACAAGCTTCAGGCGCTTGGACAGATCCTTGTGCTTCTGCTTGGAGCGTGTGTCGCGGATCTGCTGACGCAGGTCCAGCGCGATCTCGGTGAGGTCCAGCTTCTCGATCAGCTCGCGGATCGCTTCGGCACCCATCACCGCCCGGAAAGCGTTGCCGTATTTTTCGTCGGCGACGCGGAACTCGTCCTCGGTGAGCACCTGCATGAACTCAAGCTCGGTGTCGCCCGCTTCGACGACCACGTAGTCCTGGAAGTAGATCACCTTCTCCAGGTCGCTCGTCTTCATGGCGAGCAATGTGCCCAGACGCGAGGGCATCGCCTTGAAGAACCAGATATGCACGATCGGTGCCGCGAGGTTGATGTGCCCCAGGCGCTTGCGCCGCACGCGCGAGTGCGTCACCTTGACGCCGCATCGATCGCAGATGATGCCCTTGTACTTCGTGCCCTTGTACTTGCCGCACGCGCACTCGTAGTCGCGCTCGGGCCCGAAGATCCGCTCACAGAACAGACCGTCCTTCTCGGGGCGGTACGTGCGGTAGTTGATGGTCTCTGGTTTCTTCACCTCGCCGAACGACCACGAACGGATATCGTTCGGGCTCGCCAGGGTGATCTTCACCGATCCGTAATCATTCACACGGTCATAAATAGACTCGGCCATTGCCTACCTCGCTCTAAGAGCCGTTCGAACCCCAACCCGCTAACAACACCCCCACCCACGCATCACGCCCGATCCGGATCGGGATCAACTGCCCGCCTGGCCGTCCGGCACGCCCGTCGGGTTCTTCTTCTCGACACCGACATCGAGGAATCCCTCGGGCAGGAAGATCTGCCAGAGCCCATCGCTCTTCACGATGTCCAGACTCAGGGAATACCCGTTGGAAAACGTAACGTCGTACTTCGCACGCTCATCGCGGATCGACACCGCGGTCGATTTCGCGCCCTCCCAGGGTGTCGAGTACATCGAACGCAGCGTTTCAACAAAGCCCTCGGCCTGCGGGTTCGACGCCGCCTGCTCAAGGCTCTCGGCGAACCGGGTGAGCGACTCGTAGCCGATCGAGGACGGGTCAGAAACCGCCGCCGCGCCAGCGAAATCACCCTGCTTCAGTGCGTCTGTGAACAACGCAAGCACGCCCTCGGCTGATTCCTGCGTCATCGCGGGTACAGCTTCGGCGCTGTCTTCAACATTGTCATCGACGATATCGTCGACGATATCGTCGGCGATGTCGTCGGCGATGTCGTCGGTCAGGATCGTCGCGTCGGTGACATGCTCATGATCATCATCGCCATGGGTATGCCCATGATCGTCCTGCGCGGTTGTAGCGGCCTCTGTCTGCGTGCCGCTCGCGGTGTCCTCGCCCTTGCACGCGGCAAGCCCGAACGCCACCACGCCAACCAGCAGACCCTTCCAAAGCTCGTTTGTCATCGCACCATCTCCAGTGTGTCGATCACGCCGTCCGTTGTTCGGCGGCTTTCGGTCAATCTTGCGTCGCTTAGGCCACCCGCTCATCAGAGCAGGGAGCCGCCTTCCAATTGGTTCTTCTCGAGGGTCACGTTCATCCCGAGACCCTTCAATTCGTTGCACAGCACGTCGAACGCGACGGGCATGCCCGCCTCGAGCGTGTTCGTGCCCTTCACCATGGACTCGTAGATCTTGGTCCTGCCCTCGACGTCGTCGGACTTCACCGTGAGCAGTTCCTGCAGGATGTACGCGGCGCCGTACGCCTCGAGACCCCAGACTTCCATCTCGCCGAAGCGCTGACCGCCGGTCCGCGCCTTGCCGCCCAGGGGCTGCTGCGTGATGAGCGAGTAGGGCCCGGTCGCGCGGGCGTGGATCTTGTCGTCAACGAGGTGGTGCAGCTTCAGCAGGTACATGAAGCCGACCGTCGTCCGCTGGTTGAACGGTTCACCGGTGCGCCCGTCGTACAGCTGGACCTTGCCGCCGCGGGGCATGTGCGCCATCAGCGCCCGGTCCCCGTGCGGCACCTTGCTGGTTTCCATATCCGCCAGAGTCTTCACGACGAACTGGTTCGCCTCCTCGATCGCGCCGTGGACCTCGTCCTCGGTCGCACCATCGAACACAGGCGTCACCGCCTGGAAGCCCAGCACCTGCGCCGCCCACCCGAGGTGCGTCTCCAGAATCTGCCCGACGTTCATACGACTCGGCACGCCCAGCGGGTTCAGCAGCACATCGACCGGCGTCCCGTCCTCGAGGAACGGCAGATCCGCCTCGGGCACGATCCTCGCGATCACACCCTTGTTGCCGTGGCGACCGGCCATCTTGTCGCCGACCGACAGCGTCCGCTTCGTCGCGATGTAGACCTTCACCATCTCCAGCACACCCGAGGGCAGCTCGTCGCCGCGCTTCATGTGCGCCAGCTTGCGCTGCTTCTCTTTCTGGATCGCCTCGATGCGAGGCCAGAACTGGGAGTAGATCGTCTCGCCGGCTTCCTTGGATTCCTTCGAGCCCTTCACCCACTTGAGGTTGAAGTTCTGGACCTGTTCGAGGATGACCTCGGCGATATCCGACGCGCCCACCTTCTGGCGGGTCATCGGGTCAACCATCTCCGAGCCGGACGCCTCGTTCACCGCGTCCACCATCTGGCGGAAGATCGAAATCGCTTTCTCGTCCATCTCCGCGGAGTAGACGTCCATATCGACTTTGAGCTGCTTCTTCTGGTCCTCGTTCATGTGCACCCGGCGCGAGAAACGCTTGGTGCTGATGACGATGCCCTCCTTGCCCGAGGGCAATTCGAGCGAATCGTTCTTCACGTCCTCGCCCGCGCGACCGAAGATCGCGTGCAGCAGTTTCTCTTCCGGGGTCAGCTCGCTCTTGCTCTTGGGGCTCACCTTGCCGACGAGGATGTCGCTCGGGTGGACCCGGGCACCGACGCGGATCACGCCGTGGTCGTCGAGGTTGCGGAGCATCTTCTCCGAGACGTTCGGGATATCGCGGGTGAACTCCTCGCGACCCAGCTTGGTCTCGCGGATCTCCACGTCGAAGTGATCGATATGGATGCTCGTGAACGCGTCGTCCTTCACAAGACGCTCCGAGATCACGATCGCGTCCTCGAAGTTGTACCCGTCGAACGTGTTGAACGCGACGAGCACATTCTTGCCGATCGCCAGCTCGCCCAGCTTCGTGGACGCACCGTCCGCGATCACAGCACCCGCCTCGACGATATCGCCCGGCTTTACAAGCACCTTCTGGTTCAGGCATGTCCGCTCGTTGAGCCCGACATACTTCCGGAGCTCGTACTCGTCGGAGTTGTCGATGATCACGCGCTCAGAATCAGCGAACGTCACCGTCCCGCCACGCTTCGCCTTGACCACCATGCCCGAGTTCATGCCGACCGATTGTTCCATGCCCGTCGCGATACAAGGCGGGTCCACCTTGATCAGCGGCACCGCCTGACGCTGCATGTTCGAGCCCATCAGCGCGCGGTTGGCGTCGTCGTGCTCGAGGAACGGGATCAGCGCCGCCGACACACCCACGATCTGCTTTGGCGCGATATCGACGTAGTTCACCTCGCCCGAATCAACCTCGGACAGCTCGCCGTCAACACGCGCGAGCACCGCACCGGAAGCGAGGTTGCCCTCGGCGTCCAGCGCCTCGCACGGCGCAAAGACCGCTTTCATCTCTTCATCGGCACGCAGCTGCTTCACGCCGCCGGTCAGCTTGCCATCTGTCACCTCGCGGTAGGGCGTGAGCAGGAAGCCGTACTCGTCGATAGCGGAGTAGATCCCCAGCGAGACGATCAGCCCGATGTTCGTGCCCTCGGGCGTCTCGATCGGACAAACGCGCCCGTAGTGCGAGATGTGCACGTCGCGCACCTCGAAGCCCGCACGCTTGCGGTTCAGACCGCCCGGGCCGAGCGCGCTCAAGCGACGCTCGTGCACGAGCGAACTCAGCGGGTTCGTCTGGTCAACAACCTGCGAGAGCTCCGAGCGACCGAAGAAGAAATCGATCGCGCTGGAGATGGACTTGGAGTTCACCAGATCCGAGATCTTGGCGAGCTCGTCCGGATCCTTCACGCTCATCCGCTCCTGCACCGTCCGGCGCAGCTTCAAGAAGCCCTTGCGCATCTCCTCGACCGCCAACTCGTCCAGCGTCCGCAGACGTCGGTTGCCGAGATGGTCGATGTCGTCGATCTGCGCGATCGGGCGACCGGTCTTGGGGTCGGGGCGCTTCGAACGCAGGTCCAGCAGGTACTGGATCACACGCAGGAAGTCCTCCGCCCGGATGAACATCTCCTCCTCGGCGACCTTCAGATCGAACTTCCGGTTGATCCGGAAGCGACCCACCTTGCCCAGGCGGTAGCGGTTCTCATCGAAGAACTTCTCGGCGAACAACTGCTTCGCCTTATCGACCTGCGGCGGGTTGCCCGGACGCAGGCGGGTGTAGATCTTGAGCAGCGCGGCCTCGTACTCGTTCGCGGCGACCTCGCCGAACTGATCGAGGTTCTCCTCCGCGACGGAGTTGAGGATCAGCGGGTCCGACGGGTTCTGGATCACGCGCACCGACTTGAGCGCCGAGGCTTGGATCGCCTCGATGTGCTCACCGATCTGACGCCCCACGCCCACGAGCTCCTCGCCCGTCTCGGTGTCCACGATCGGCTCGGCGGTCCAGTACTCCTCCTTGAGATCGGCGTTCTTCACCTCGGTGATCTCGTAGAACAGGCTCAGCACCGCCGCCGTCGAGCTGATCGACTCATCGAGACAACGCAGGAACGTGGTCGCCGACAGCTTGGTCGACTGGTCGATCCGCATCGACATCACGTCCTTCTTCGTCACCTCGATCTCGATCCACGACCCACGCTCGGGGATAATCCGAGCCGAGTGCAGCGGGCGGTCGGCCTCGTCAGAAACGATCGAGAAGTCCACGCCGGGCGAGCGATGCAGCTGGTTGACAATCACCCGCTCCGCACCGTTCACGATGAACTCGCCGCCGCCCATCATGATCGGGATCTCGCCGAGATAAATCTCTTCCTCGGGAATGTCCGGATGGTTCTGCCGCTTGAGGTTCAGGCACACGCGGAACGGCATGCCGTACGTCAGGCGCAGCTCCTGACACTCCAGCGGCGTGTACCGCGCCTCTTCGAGCGTGTAGTACTGGTACTCGAGCGCCATCGTGCCGTCGTACGACTCGATCGGGAAGATCTCGCGCAGCAGCGACTCCAGACCCATATTCGGTTCGCGGGTGTCCTTGGTCTTTTCAAGCTGCAAATACCGCTCGTATGCCGCGGTTTGCACCCTCGTCAGATCAGGCACCGGAATCGCGTCACCGCGCTTCGAGAAATTGCGCACAGTCGTCGCCGCCATCGATCACCTCTCGATGTCAAGACACAACGCCGTCCCGCTATGCGAGCAGCGTCGCTGGTATCACAGTTGTTGGTTATGTGGCCGCAAGGCTTTATAAAATGGGTTGCACCGGGTCGCGTCTAGCCATGCAGTGTAGCGCATCGGGATTCTAACCGCAACCCGCCCCGGGCAATTCAACCCGAGCGGGAGCACCGATACCACCACACTGTCCATCACCTACCAAATACACACCGAACAAACGTGGGGTCGGCGCCGTGCCCGACAAGCAGACGCGTCGCCAACCCCGAATTCTTTTCCGAACAGATCAATACCGGCTTACTTGATCTCAACCGAAGCGCCAGCCTCTTCGAGCTTGGCCCTGAGATCATCGGCTTCGTCCTTGGAGACGCCTTCCTTGATCGCCTTGGGCGCCTCATCCACAAGCCCCTTGGCTTCCTTGAGGCCCAGCCCGGTCACCTCGCGGACGACCTTGATCACGCCGATTTTCTTGTCGCCGTGGCTCATGAGGACCACGTCGAAGGATGTTTTCTCCTCCGCACCGCCGCCGCCGCCATCCGCCGGAGCCGCCATCATCACACCACCGCCAGCCGCCGGCTCGATGCCGTAGGTGTCCTTCAGGTAATCCCCGAGGTCCACGGCCTCCTTGAGGGTGAGCCCGGCCATCTCGTCGCCGAGCTTGGTGATCTTCGCTTCAAAGGTCTTGGTTTCTTCGTCAGACATCGTTCTACCTCTTCGTTATCTAGCCCGAACACTCTTGTTCGAGCAATCCTCCCCGAGAGGGGCTGGGACGTCCCAGCCTTTAACCCGCAAGGGCCAGTCGGGGGCAGATGAGTCAATGAGTCAGTTCGTTCACACACTTTTCAGAGCTTGGCGATCGCCTCGCCCTGTTCCAGTTTCTCTTCGATCGCTTTCAGGCAGCTCGACAGCGCCGAACCGGGGCCCATCGCGGCACCCACAAGCTTCTGCCCGGGGGTGAGCACAAGCGTGACATTCTGGGCGATCGCCTCTTCCCGCGTCGGGAAGTTGCTCAGGCGCCGAACGCCCGCGTCACCCTCGAACACCAGCCCGTCGAGCACGGCACCCTTCAGCTCCAGCTTCTGGACATCCTTCGCCCATTTCACCAGCTCTCGCGCCACGTCCACCACGGACTCGGCACCGTACGCCAGCGCGCTCGGCCCGCTAAACAGCGGCTCCAGGCTCTCAAGCCCGGAATCCTTCAGGGCGTGCTTGGCGAGGTTATTGCGGATTACCGTCACCTTGATCTGCTTCTCGGCAAGGCCCTGACGCATCCGGTTGTTGTCGTTCGCCTCGATCCCGCGGATCGAAACGAGCAGCGCATCCTCCACGCCCTCCAGGAGTGCCTGGTAGTCGCGGATCAGCATGTTCTTTACAGGCTTGCTCATGATCCAGCTCCTTTTAGTCGTGGATTTCTGCGGGGGTTTCGACGAGCACGCTCGGCGTCATCGTCCCGGAGATCGCGATCTTCTTGATGTACGTGCCCTTGACCGCCGAAGGACGCGCCTTCTCGATCACACCGATGAACGCCTCGAGGTTCGATTTCAGATCATCGTCCTTGAAGCTCATCTTCCCGATCGGGGCGTGGATGTTCCCGCTCTTGTCGTTGCGGTACTCGACCTTGCCCGCCGCGAACTCTTTCACCGCCGCGATGACATCCTTCGCCACACTCCCGCTCTTGGGACTCGGCATCAGCCCCTTGGGACCGAGCACGCGACCAAGCTTGGAGATCACACGCATCATGTCGGGTGTCGCGACCGCGACATCGAAGTCCATCCACCCGCCCTCGATCTCGCGGACCAACTCCACGGAGCCCGCCTTGATGGCGCCCGCCGCGATCGCGTCCTTCTCAAGATCCGCCGTGCAGAACGCCACGACCTTCTTCTGCTTGCCGATACCCGCGGGTAGCGCCACCGAGCCGCGGACCGCCTGGTCCGCCTGCTTGGGATCGATCCCGAGGTTCAAGACCACCTCGACCGTCTGGTCGAACTTCGCGGGCTTGTACTTCTTGAGCTTGGTGACCGCGTCGCCGGGAGTCATATGCTCCTCGGTGCGCATCTTCATGTTCTCGCGGTGCCGCTTGGGCAACTTGGCAAACTCGCCTGTTTCTTTCTTCGCCATGACTGTTAGCCCTCCACCACGATGCCCATGGAGCGGGCCGTGCCTTCGATCATCAGAGCAGCAGACTCAATCGTCCCGGCGTTCAGGTCCGCCATCTTCTCTTTCGCGATCTCTTCGACCTGCGCCCGGGTCACGGTGCCGCCATCCTTATCCTGCGGCCTGCCCGAACCCTTCTCCACGCCCGCCGCACTCTTCAACAGAGCCGACGCGGGAGAAGACTTGATCTCGAAGCTGAACGTGCGGTCGGCGTACACCGTGATCACGCAACCAACCAGCTTGCCGTTCTTGTCCGCGGTCGCGGCGTTGAACTGCTGGATGAACTGACCGGGGTTCACGCCGTTGCCACCCAGCGCAGGGCCGAGGGGCGGGCCAGGGGTCGCGCTGCCACCCGGGGCCATCACCTTAAAGACGGTAGTGATTTCTTTTCCAGCCATAATGCTCCACCTCCCACATTGCCGAGGCACGCCGAGTGCCCATCGCCGCAGCCGCTGTAGAAGCCGCAAGCCGACGCAGTGGTCCGAACGGTTGATATTGCCAGCCTTCCTCTGCGGAGAGCCGGGCCGAGAAGTGTACAGATCCCCCCGCCCGCCTGCAAAGTGCTAGACGTGTGCGGTTATCAGGTGTACCTTCTTCCAAACAAAGCCATAACTTGACCCAATACCTTTTCTCGAAGTGGAAATCGCGGCGAAGAGTGTTAACCTAAAGGTGAAATGTGGCCGAAAATCCTGTTCATGTCCTACTAACAGAGAATGAAGGCCGCAAAGCGTGGTTCACTAGCGCTGGCGGCGCGCATGATCAATTTGAGGAACTCGCTGTTGATGACCAGGCCCGGATTCGCCAGCGGTTCAGGCTCGTATGTACCGCTGCCCAGCCTCTGCCCAAAGAGAAATTCCGCGACCTCGGTGAAGGAATTTATGAGGTCAAGCTTGGAAAGCCCGCGCTTCGAGTTTTGTGTTTTTCAGAAGGCGGGCCGAGCGATAGAGAATATTTCATAACCCATGTGATCAAGAAACCAAAGAAACGCAGATTGAACTCGTGGATCAAGCGGGCGAAGGAAGTTAGGACGCAGCACAATGAAACTCGGGCGAAAGAAAAATAAAACAAAGCTTGACGAAAGACTCCTCTACGAAAATCGATATCGCTTCTTAGAAGAAGCGACGCACGGGGTGTATGCGCTGATGGAGGAACAAGGTCGCTCCCGCTCTTGGTTGGCGAAACAACTGGGATGCAGCCGAGCATTTGTGACAAAAATTCTTGAAGGCACTCACAACTTCACACTTGAAACACTCGCAGACGTCTACTTGGCGCTTGGTCGAAGTATTCATCTTAGTTTTAGTGATAAATTTGACCAGATGAAGCTTCCATCACTGGCTGAGACAGCCTCAGTCGCGCCTAAGACTTCAACAGTTCTAGTACAGATGAAAGCCCCGAGTGATTCTGTACTCAAGTCCCCGACTAGAGAGTGTTCTGTAACCAGCACCTCCTCAACTGGCACAGGAGTAATGCATGCCTAAACCGCATTACATGCTTTGTGCAGACAAGTTCCTCATTGACAAAGACACCAACATCCCTACTGCCATTGGTATCCTCGAAGAAAAGACCGTTTCAAATCCGAATGGTGATTGGGGAGACGCTCTTTTCGTCCAATCGTACTTTTCAACACTTGTCGTGTGGCGGAAAGACCCAGATGATGAAGATCAAGATTTCGAAACTAACATTCGTGGTTTTGCACCGAATGGAAATGTCTTCATGGAGTCGGGCTGGATTGATTTTCGATTCAATGAAGGCGCGTGGCTACAGCGAGTAATTCAGGCTTCAGACAGTCCGTCGTTCTTGCCCCTTCAATCTGGGTTTATACGACTCGAATCTCAAATACGACGGAAGGGCGATGAGGAAATTCTTGCAATCCAAACGTTCACGTTTCACATGATTCTGAACCCACCGAATCCAGTCACAGATCAACAACCCCAAAGCCAGCAGAACTAGCCTGTAGCTACAAAAACACCGCGGGCTCCGACCCGAAGATCAGAGCCCGCGGCCCCCGGACAAGGCCCAGCGTCTTGCCGGTGCCTCGTGTAGTACGTCTATCAATGACTCAGCGTTCGATCCGGTCTCGAAGACCCCGAACACCCGCCGAATCGGCACCGTTCTGGGCAGCCTGATCGAGCCCGGCTCTCGCCCGGTTCGAGTCGCCGCTCAGATAATCAAAGGCCGCAACAGTCAGCCAGAACGAACCCCGGGCGATGCCCGAGTTGGTTGTCCGGCGCAGCTCGTCGGCGAGCCCGCGGATCTCATTGCGGAGCGCCACCGAGTCCGGCATCCGATCCACGCTCGCCGGATCGATCTCCAGCGCCCGCTCCACCGCCGCCGCCGCAGATTGATACTGCCCGCGCTGCGCCGAAGCAATCGCGAACCCGAGCTGGGGCAGCCCATCATCGCCATAGTCCTTGGCGATCTGGTCGAAAATATCCTGCGCCTGCTCGGGCTTGGCGTTCACCAGATCCGCCCATGGTCCGACCAGCCCGACGCGCTCAAGCGCGGGTTCAGGCGCTGGGGTATCGACCACTTGTGTGTAATCACTCGATGACGCGGTCGTGTTCGCGTAGGTGTTGTTCTGGTAGTCGCGGTAGTTGTCGTAGTCGGTGTTCCCGTAGACATAAGTCTTGTTCACATACACCGGGCGCTGCGCGTACCCGCCGTAGGCGTCGGTCGAGCAGGTGGTGTGCCTGTATGTCGTCGTGCCGTTGTACCCGTAGCTGGTGTAGGTCGACGTGCGGCAATATGTGTTATCACCGTAGCGCGAGCCGTGCCCGTAGTGCGAATTGTGACCGGCGTAGACGCCACCCGAACCGATATGCACGCTGATCCCGACGCGGGGCTTGTAATACCCGTGGTCGTAGTGCCCGTAGTGGGAGCCGTGCGAAGAGCCGTAGTAGTTCTTCGTAACGTGCTTGTTTTTGCGGCTATTGTGACCGTGGCTGTTCTTATGGTTGTTGTGGGAGTTGTGGTTGTTGCGGGAATTGTGCCCGCGGTTGTTGCTGTGCCCACGGCTATTTTTACTGTGCCCGCGTGATCCGCGGTTGTTCTTCCCGTAGTCGGCGTGGTCGCGCCCCATCGCCTGATAGTGCGTGTTGTTGCCGTCCGGGTTGTTGGTGAACCTGGGCGTGGGCAGCGTCCGCGTCTGCCCGGAGGTGTTCGAGCGGCTGCGCCCGGATCGATTGTTGTTGTTGTTCCGCTTGGCGCCCTTGTTGCCACTGCGGTTGGAGCGGTTGTTCTTCTTTGCGCCGCGGTTGTTGTTGCTGCGGTTGTTCTTCTTCGCGCCGCGATTGGAACGGTTGTTGCCTTTGTTGGCACCCCTGTTCTTGTTCTTGCCCGCGGCGGCCTGCGCAGCATTAAGACCGGGGACATCCGCCGCACCCGCCAGTGCCGGGGTTGGCACCGCGAGGACCGCGGCCATCACCCCCAAAGCCACCAGCCCCAGGGCCGATCGTGTCACCGTGTGTTGTGTCATTGTTCTTCGTTTCATGAGATGTCTCCGGTGGTTGGCCCTGTCTCCGCGAGTCTCCGAATGAGAAACCCCCACGATTCGGGTGGCCCTATTACTGGCACCACCTCTTATAGAAGTGCGCACGGGCCCGGTTTCGTTCATCGATATCTAAGAATGCCCCAAAATCCAGCCTGTACCAGCACTTAGGGTCCATTTTAGCCCCCCCGGGCTCATAAAAACCGACCAGAATCGACCCCATTTTCGCTCTGTTGCAGCATCTGTGCGCTCGGCTCCGATATCTCACCCATGCCCCGCCCCGCCGAGATCCTGTTCCTGTGCGCCTTGTCACTGCTCGGCGTGGGTCTGGTCATGGTGCATAGCGCGGGGCTGACCCTCGCCCCCGAGGACGCCGTCACCCTCAAAACCATCTTCATCTCCCGCCACGCCGCCTACCTCGTGCTCGCCCTCAGCGCCATGCTGGCGATCTACTACCTGCCCGTTCACCGTTTGGCGATGCCGAGATCGCTCAGCCGATGGACGCCGATGCTCGTGCCACTGATCATCGCGCTGCAGCTGGCGGTGTACATGCCGGTGATCGGCGTGGAGCTGAACGGCTCACGCCGGTGGGTGAACTTCTTCATCCCAGGCTTGACCATGCAGCCCAGCGAGTTCGCCAAGTGGGGCATGGTGATCGTGCTCGCGTGGTTCTGCGCGCGGCGCATCAACTCGATCAAGACAATCCGCCGCGGCTTGCTCCCGGGGCTCGCGCTGCTCGGTTTGGTTGGCGCGGTCGTCGCGAAAGAAGACTTCGGGACGGGAGTGCTCATCATCGGCGTGGGCACGATCGTATTGATCGCGGGCGGCGTTCGGATCTGGCAGCTGGCATGTGTCGCGCCGGCGGGGCTCGCAATGATCGCGGCGTTTGTCGTCACGAGCCCGTACCGCATGGAGCGGCTTGTCAGTTTCCGCGATCCGTTCGCCGATCCAGAGGGCGCAGGATTCCACATGATCCAGTCGCTCGCGACGATCTCGGGCGCCGGCGCGTTCGGGCGTGGGCTCGGGTTCGGGCTGCAGAAGTTTGACTACCTGCCGGAAGACACGAACGATTTCCTGTTCCCGGTAATCATCGAAGAACTCGGTCTCGCGGGCGCAGCGGCGGTGATGGGGTTGTTCGCGGTGCTGGTGTGGACGGGGATGGGCGTCGTGCGGCGCGAACAGAACCACCTCTTGAAGCTCGCGGGGATCGGCGTGATCGCGACGGTCGGCTTGCAAGCGTGCATGAACCTGCTGGTCGTGACCGGGCTCGCACCGACCAAGGGGATCGCGCTGCCGCTCGTGAGTTCGGGCGGCACCGGGTGGATCGCGACTGCCGCGGCGATCGGGCTGCTCATGGCGATAGACAGGTGCCAGCATTTGCCCGCGATCGCGGCGAGCAACGCAGACGCAGAAACCAGCCAAAAACAAGCAAAAGCACCGGCTTTGGAGGTCCATGTGCGCCCCATCAGGCTGCCCGGCTACTCCCCCACCCCGCCGCTTGTTTCGGCTCATCACGAGCCCGCACCATCACAGAATGATGCTGAGTCTGTAGGTTCGGCGGCATGACCCCCCCACCCCTCCATACTTCTTTATGCCGCGTTGAATCTCGGGATACTGTCTGACATGTCGGGCACTCCGAGCACTTTTATATTCGCGGGCGGCGGTAGCGGCGGTCATCTGTACCCGGGGCTCGCGGTCGGCGAGCGCATCCGCGAACAACTACCCGATGCGCGGATCGTGTACCTCTGCTCTAACCGGGCGATCGACGCGAAGATCCTGAGCGGCGCCGGTGTCGAGTTCACAGCCAGCGCGGCGGTTCCGGTGAGTCTCCGCCCGGCACACCTGGTGAAGATGCTCTCCGGTGCGCGGGCGACCGCGAAGCAGACGAGTGAATTGATCGATGAAGCCGGCGGGCCCAGGCGCGCGGTGGTGATCGCGATGGGTGGGTTCGTCGCGGCGCCAGCGGCGTTCGGCGCGAGGCGCGCGGGCGCTCGGGTGATCATGGTGAATCT
>JAJDDG010000034.1 GCA_029260435.1 Phycisphaerales bacterium
GTTGCCCTCGGCGGGGATGATGTCGCCGCAGTCGATGACGATTGGAGGGATTGGTTTGCGCGAGAGGGCGTCGAAGGGGCAGGCGTAGGGAGCGAGGGCTTTTCGGAAAGCGGCGGGACCTTCGGCGGCGCCGGGTCTGCCTTTATTGAGTCGGACGCCCAGGTCGTCGGGCAAGCCGAGCAGTGCGATGCGGGCGGCGACTGGGATGGGTTCGGAGTTTGAATATTGGTGGATGGATGCGGCGAAGCGGTCTTGCGATGGGGCAAGGGATTGCGCGAGTTTGGTGTGGGGGATCTTGATGGTCGGTGGCATGTAGGCAGTTTACAGGTGTGATCAGTTACGAGGCGTTAATCACTAAAGGGTGTGCCATCGGATGGTTGGGTGGTAGGGTATGGATCCTTGCTCGTGGGGCTGCACCTAGGAGATCGGTACATGATACGTCGGTACTTGCTTTGGATTGTGCTGGTCTGGATTGGCTTGCTGGGCGGTATATGTTTCGGCGAGGTGGGAGACTGGGTGACGCTACATCTGAAGGATGGGCGGGTGTTGTCGGGTGAGGTGCTGGAAGAAACGCCGGACGGTATCAAGATCAACTGTCACCTTGCGGGGATCACGACGGAGATGCGGTTTGCGGCGCGAGACGTGGTGGAGATCGAGCGTGAGGGGGCGCTGGATGAAGATGGGCGGAGGCGGGGCGACGACTGGCGTGTGAAGAAGACGGATGAAGATCTGGAGGAGGGGAAGGTGAAGGAGCGGGGTGGGTATGTGGTTGTGCCAGCGGAGGGGGCGATCGGGGTTGAACTGACGACGTTTTTCTTCGAGGAGACGTGCGAGCGTGCGGTGCGGTCCGGTGCGGGGTTGATTGTGTATGAGCTGACGTCGCCTGGCGGGTATCTGCACATTCTGTGGGACATCCGAGAGACGCTGGACGAGTTCGAGGATGACATCCAGATCGCGTTTTATACGAACGGGGATTGCTTTAGTGCGGCGGCGCTGCTTTGCATGAGCAGCCAGCATTTTTATGTTGGTGAAGATGCGACGTTTGGTGCGGCGGTGATCTGGCAGAGCGGCGCGGATGGCGAGCCGACGGCTGTGGATGCGAAGTTCGCGAGCGCGGAGGCTGCAAAGTGGAGGCGTCAGGCGGAGCGGCGGGGGCGGCCGAGTGTGGTGATTGATGCGTTGATCCGGCAGGAAGCGGAGGTGTGGGCGGATCGGTCTACGACGCCCTGGACGTTGTACCCGGGGCGGCGCGAGGGTGGTGGCGGGGAGGAATTGCATCAGGTCGATTCGAGGACGAGCGTGTTGACGATGACTGGGGGCGAGGCGCAATCGATGGGCGCGGTGGACGGGGTGGTGGGTCGGGTTCTGGATATTGCCGGGCGTGTCGAGATTATGCGCGAAGATTACATCGCGATGGATGGAAAGAAAGCGGCGCGGGTAGTGGTGGGGATTCAGAGTAAGAATATCGGTGGGCTGCGCAAGCGGATGGATCAGGTCTCGAAGAATCTGATCCGGATGCAGAAGAAGGCGGAGCGTGGGGAGTTGAGCCAGAGCGGTGCGCGGCGGGAGGTGAGTTCGCTGCGGCGGATCGCGTTGCGGTTGATGGATATGTACGAGGGGCTCGATTACGCGCGGGATTACCTGCGGGGTGAGTTTGGCGTCTCGCGCGAGATGATCCAGGGGATGATCGACGAGCTGACTGCGCTGTGGACGGCGCTGCGGTAGTGGGGGTGGGGGATCAGGCGTCGTGTTCGCGGAGGAGCGAGAGTTCGAGCGGGTGGAACTCTGTTTTAAAGAGCCCGGCTTTGACGGCGGGGTCGTTTTGCATGATCTGGCGTGCGGCTGCTTCGTCTGGTTCCTGGAGGAGGACGATGCCTGGGCCGATCATGTCGGTGCATGGGCCTGCGAAGATGACGGTGCCTTGCTCGGTGAGGGCTTTGAGGTAGTTGAAGTGGTTGGAGAGTGCCTGGGATTCTTCGGGGGTTATTGTTTCGAAGAGGTCGGGGCGGGAGAATTCGACAAAGAGGTAGCAGTGGCCGGTGTGGAGTGCCTGCTCGGTGCGCTGCTCGGGAGAAGATACCTGCTCGGCGGCGGCGGGGTTGTGGTGTGATGCCATGATGTCGAGGACTTTAGGCCACGCGGCGGTGAAGTACTCAAGGGTGCCCTGCATGTTTTCGTCCATGTCGTCGGGCCAGCCGAGGTGGCGGAGTGTGACCTTGGTTTGGTTTGCTCCGAGTGGGGAGAACTCGACGACGACGAATGTGTGTTTGCCTCGGGCGTCGGCGAATTGTGGCGGGGCGTTCCATGTGAAGGAGAACATGCGGAGGGGGATGAAGCTGAGGACGGTGCAGCCCTCTGAGCCGCGCTCGCCCTCTGGTTGTTCGGGAACCCAGATGATTTCGAATTTGCCGCCCGGTTTGAGCTCGATGGTGCAGTCTGCACCCATCGCGGCGGTGAAGCCTTCGGCGGTTGTCCATGTGTTCCAGGCATCGGCGATGGGGGCATCGAACACGCGGGTGACTTCTATGGATTTGTCGTTCATGGCGGGTGCGGAAGAGGATATCGCGGCCCATGTGATGGCGGTCAGGAGGGTGGTGAGACGGATCATTTTGCGGCTCCGGGATCGAGGGATCGGGTAGGCCCCCTGATGGAGCGTACAGGTGTGCTGCGTTGAGGGTGCGGTGGGGGGTGTCTTGGAAATTGCTTCCCGGGACTTGTGGGAGGGGATGGATGGGGGGAGGATCGTTGGTATGTCTGGAGCGATGGCCCATTTTCTGACGTTGATTGAGGCACCGGGAGGGTGGTCGCTTGAGCAGGTGATGGGGTTGCTGGTGGAGGTGGGGGCGGTGAGCGCGGAGGCGGCGCGGGGGAGGTCGTTGCGGTCGCCGCCCTGTCTTGTCGGGCTTTGCACGGAGGAGATCGGTCGGCTTGGTGTTGAGGGGATCGTGCGCGCGGGTGGGGATGCGATGTGTCCGGGGTTGGCGGAGGTGGTGGGGCATGGCGGGACGCGGAAGATCAAGCACTTCGAGGTTGAGCCGGGGTATCTGGTTGGGGAGTTGTGGCGAGGTGGGGCGGTGGGGATCGCGCTGGGGGATGTGCAGGTGTTGGTGCGGGGGGATGTACGGACGATGGTTCACCAGAGCGCAGTGCGCGGCTCGATCGGGACCGGGTTGGATGCGCTATACACGGCGGAGGGTGCGGTGACGCGGGCGTTGAACGATGCACAACAGGCTCGGTCGAAAAAGATCGTTGGCGTATCGGCGAAGCTGGACATTCATACACGCGATGGTGCGGTGTATCAGTTGGACGGGGATAAATTTGGGTACTTGGTGCTGGGGGACATGAAGGCGCAGGGGGATGTGACGAATATGGATCGGACGCTCGAACTGTTGGAACATGTGTGCGGCAACGCGGTGAGCGATCGGTTGTTCTCGCAATTCAAGGCGCCGGCGCAGATCGGGCGGTTTCGTATTCCTGGGATGAAGATCAATAATGATGATCCGGGGTTCGCGTTCTATTCAAGATGGATCGCGATGGTGTACAGGCATGTGGCGGGGTGGTCGGTTGGCCGATAACAGCCGAATGGCGGGATGATGTTTGGTGTGGGTGTGGGTATCCGGGCGTTAATTTGTGGGTGTTTTTGGCGAGTATTCGCGATTGCTGGCGAATCCTGTGGCCCGGAGGGTTTGTGGGGTTTACGCTATTGACTGGTCTACATGTCCCGCCGATGAGTACATCGTGTCCGGGCGGGCTGGTCTGATGAGCGGGAGAGCCGCAAAGGTTGAGAGCTATGAAGAAACAATGGATTGTTTGCGCGCTGGGCGTGGTTGCTGTAAGTGTTGCAAGTTCGGTTGCATTCGCGGATGCGTGGGATCCGCCGGTGGGGTATTACGCGGGCGCGACGGGGACGGGCGCGACACTCAAGACGCAGCTCACTGCGGCGATGAGCGCGGGGCACATCCAGCGGCAATACGGTAACTACCGGAACATGTCGGTGATTATTGACGCGGATCCGGATGTGCCGGGGAACATCCTGCTGGTGTACAACCGGGTTTCGGTGAGCGGCAACTGGGACAGCGGAGCGACATGGAACCGCGAGCATGTTTGGCCCCAATCGCGGCAGCCGGGCAGTGTGAACAACTCATCGACTGGGAACCTCGGTGATCCGCACGCGCTGCGGCCAGCGAATCCGAGCATCAACAGTTCGAGGAGCAACAAGCCGTTCGGGTTTGGGACGACGTTTGGCGGGTTTGGGAGTCTGGGGTCGTATTACTTCCCGGGCGACGACGACAAGGGTGATATCGCGCGGCAGTTGTTTTACTCGGACACGCGGTGGACGAGCCTAGGGCTCTCGCTTGTTGATCCGTTCCCATCGGGGAACCAGATGGGTGAGTTGGCGTCGCAGGTTGCGTGGCACTACCTGGACCCGCCGGATACGTTTGAGCGGCGACGGAATCACGCGATCTATGACATTGGTTTGAATCCGGCGTTTCACACGGACAATCGGAGTGCGTATGTCGATCATCCGGAGTTTGTGTGGTCGGTCTATGTTGATCAGCTCAACGACAGCCAGCTCAATGTTGGCGGCGCACCGGCGGCGGACGGGAGTTCAGCGGTTGCGGTGTTCCAGGACATGTTGCTCGGCGCTTCGGCGCAGAGCGATGTCGTCGCGATCAACAAGATTGGCGACGACGGGACGTACTACGAGGTGCTTCCGGCGGGCGACGCGACGAGCACGGTCGAGGGGCGGATGAACGCCTTTGAGATCGGTTCGAACGGGGATTTCTCGACGTTCACGATTGGTATCGATCCGGCTGCAGTCGCGTCTATCGGCGACACCGCGACGGGCACGGTGACGATCGACAACCTAGACATCACAACTGGCGGGGGGGCGGGCGTCGGTGCCAACGACGGGAACGACGTGGTTTCGTTCAGTGTGACGGTTCTGGATTCGTCGGAGGGATCGTTTGCCTCGGGAAGCGATCAGAACTCCGTTCTGGTCGATCTCGGCACGATTGATCAGGGCACAGGTGATGCAACGGGCGGGTTCACGATCCACAACATCTCGACGACACCCGGGTTTACCGCGGGGCTTGATGTGGAGTTTGCTTCGGGCAGTGGTGATACCGGTGCACTGACAACGGACTTTGCGACGATCGCGGCACTTGCTGAGGGCGGATCGCAAGGATTTACGGCGACGATGAGCGATGCGACGATCGGTGTGTTCAGCGCGACGTACACGTATAACACGTTTGACGATCAGATCGGTGTGCACGGCGCGCAGGCAGGGGCGGACCTGACACTCACGGTGATCGGCGAGGTTATTGCGGGCGTGTGCGATGGCGATGCGAACGGTGACAACATCATCGACGTGAACGACATCAGCTTTGTGCTGTTCCGCCTGGGTGATCCCTGCGGCGCTCCCGGGTGCGACGGTGACGCCAATGGTGACGGCACGGTTGATGTGAACGACATCAGCTACGTGCTGTTCCGCTTGGGTAATCCTTGCTGAGAAGAAGGCACTGGGCATCAGGCACCAGGCAATAGGAAATGAACGCACCCCGTCCGGTTTGGGCGGGGTGTTTTTTTATGCGTGCTGCGGGGGAGGTGTCCCCCGATTACACCCATTGATGAGTTGCACTGCGGGGGAAGGATCCCCCGCACCCCCTCTGGGGAGGGTTGTCTTTATGTGACGCTCCCCCACAGGCGCGTCACGTTTTTCAAAGGAAGGGGAGAGGGGACTTCACACTTCGTGTGAAGGGTGGCGGTGCTTCGTCGTGTGTCGGGCTGCGGGAGAAGCGGTGCGTCCCGCATAAAACAGTTGGAACAGCTTTATCGACCGCTCATTCTACGAGCTATTCGCATTAACAACGTCATCGAGCATTATGTCGCGATTATCATCTGACATGGAGCCAATGATGATGCCCCAAGAATTAGAGCTCATTTTGTTGGCATTTGATCGCACGGTTGAAGCTGCCGGAGCGGATGCCGGGATTCGTGCATAGTGCAGCGGGCGCTCTTTTACCACCGCTATCTGGCTCGATGCGAATGCTTTTAGCGATTTTCTTTGTGTCTCGGTTAGTGAGTTCCAATCGGAGCTTGGTACACAAATAGTTGCAAGCGGGCGATTTGTTAGTGCTCCATGTATCGAGGGGTTGGAATAGTAGTCGTCGAGTAATGGGTAATTTGAGAGAATTTCGCGATGGAGTTTGCGACCGGCGGCGACTTGCTCGGTGGTGAAGGCCGGTTTTTGAGCTTGAGTTGCCTTGGATTGTTCAGATTCACGAGAGGATTGATTGCGGCTGCTTGAAGATTCGACAGTTGTCGATTCGACTCCATCGCACCCGGAAATCAGCAAGCAGAGGACTTGTAACCCGTATATTGCCTTCTTCATTTGATTTGATTCCTTATTGGTGTGTAATCAAATTCTGCTCAATCCATCGGCATATCGACTTCGTGCTCTTCGGCGCAGTTTTTAGCGGTGTCGTACCCGGCGTCGGCGTGGCGGAAGATGCCCATCATGGGATCGTTGGCGAGGACGCGGGCGAGGCGTTCGTGCGCTTCTGGGGTGCCGTCGGCGACGGTGACCTGCCCGGCGTGCTGGGAGAAGCCGATGCCGACGCCGCCGCCGTGGTGGAAGGAGACCCATGATGCGCCGGAGGCGACGTTGAGCATTGCATTGATGATGGGCCAGTCGGAGATGGCGTCGGAGCCGTCGAGCATGTCTTCGGTTTCGCGGTTTGGCGAGGCGACGGAGCCGCAGTCGAGGTGGTCCCTGCCGATGACGATCGGGGCGGAGACTTCGCCTGTGCGGACGAGGTCGTTGAAGAGGAGCCCGGCTTTGTCACGCTCGCCCAGCCCGAGCCAGCAGATGCGTGAGGGGAGTCCCTGGAAGGCGAAGCGGGGGGTGCCATCGGCGTCGCGCAGGCTCTTGAGCCAGCGGTGGAGTCGGTGGTCCTGCGGGAAGAGGTCCATGATTGCGGCATCGGTTGTGTAGATGTCTTCGGGATCCCCCGATAGGGCGACCCAGCGGAAGGGGCCTCGCCCGCGGCAGAACTGCTCGCGGATGTAGGCGGGGACGAAGCCCGGGAAGGCGAATGCGTCGGCGAAGCCGTTGTCTAGTGCGCGCTGGCGGAGGTTATTGCCGTAGTCGAAGGTGACGGAGCCTTTGGTTTGGAGATGGACCATTGCGCGGACGTGGCGCTCCATGGAGTCCATTGATTGCTTGCAGTAGTCGGTTGGATTGGCTTGGCGGAGGGCGGCGGCTTCGGTGAGGGACAGCCCGGTGGGGATGTAGCCGGTGAGGACATCGTGCGCGGAGGTCTGATCGGTGAGGAGGTCCGGGGTGATGTCGCGTTCGATCATGCGTTCGAGGAGGTCGACGGCGTTTGCCTCGACGCCGATGGAGACGGGTTGGTGTCTGGATTTGTAGTCGAGGGCGGCATCGATCGCCTGATCGATGGAGGGGAGGACTTCATCGAGGTAGCGGTCGTGGCAGCGCCGGTCGAGTCGGGAGCGGTCTACGTCTGCGATGAGGCAGGTGCCGCCGTTGAGGGTGACGGCGAGGGGCTGCGCGCCGCCCATGCCGCCGCACCCTGCGGTGACGGTGAGTGTTCCGGTGAGTGGGCCTCGCGGGTCGTCGGAGAGGTCGGGGAAATGCTTCGCGCCGGCTTCGGCGAATGTTTCGAAGGTGCCCTGGAGGATGCCCTGGGTACCGATGTAGATCCACGAGCCTGCGGTCATTTGGCCGTACATGATGAGGCCTTTGGCGGCGAGGTCGTCGAAGTGCTTTTGGGTTGCCCAGTGTGGGACGAGGTTGGAGTTGGCAATGAGGACGCGGGGGGCTTCTTCGTGTGTGCGGGTGATGCCGACTGGTTTGCCGGACTGGACCAATAGGGTTTCGTCGGGCTCGAGTCGTTTGAGGGAGGCGATGATGGCGTCGTAGCAGGCCCAGTTGCGCGCGGCTTGCCCGCGTCCGCCGTAGACGACGAGGTCTTCGGGTCGCTCGGCGACGTCGGGGTCGAGGTTGTTCATGAGCATGCGCATTGCGGCTTCGGCCTGCCATGTTTTGCAGGTTTTTTCGGTACCACGTGGGGCGCGGATGGTGCGCGACGGCTGGTCGGTGAGGGTGGACATCTTGCTTTGCTCCTGTAGGAGCATGATACCGGGGGGAGGGGTCGGGAGACCAAAAAGAAACAGCACGAGCGGGGGTGCTCGTGGTGGTGGGGGGCGTTGGGATTTGGGTCGGATCAGTCGAGTTCGCTCAGGGCGGCGATCACGTCCTGGGGGTTGGCACGGCCCGTGGCGTAGTCGGGATTGACATGGGCGTAACGGATGACGCCTTTGGCATCGATGATGAAGGTGGCCGGGTGGGGGAGTTGCCACGTGCCCGAGGCGTTTGACGCGGCGACATCGATCCCGAACTGCCCGTACTTTGTTTTTGTGTCGGGATCGACATCGAAGAGGATGTTGAATGCGCGGGAGGCGGCGAGGTCGCTATCCACGAGGACATCAAATGCCAGGCTGTTCTTGTTTGCGGTGCGGTAGGCGTCGGCGGGTTTTTCGGTGGTGATGGCGACGAAGCGTGCGCCGTGGGATTCGATTTCGGGGATGTTTGCGTTCCAGTCGGCGAGGGCTTTGACGCAGTATGGGCACCATCCGCCGCGGTAGAAGGTGACGACGGTGAGATTGTTGTCGAGCACCTTATTGAGATTGGTTCGCTTGCCTTCGACGGTTTCGAGCGAAGCGTTGCGGACTTTCGCGCCGACGGGGATACCGGGGACGGCGTCGTCCATTTGTTCGGCGGTGGCATACGAGGAGGAGGAGCAAGCGGTGAGCAGGAGGGCGGGTGCGGCGAGAGCGATTGCGACGAGGGCTATTTTCAGCATGGGGCGTCTCCGGTTGGGAATGGTGTCTGGTGTGATCATGCGGGAGGGGATTGTTATTCCACTGGCGGCGTGATCTTGTCAGTTTGAGAAACATCCCTCGCGGATGAGTTGGCAGATCACTGCGATATCGGGCGAGGGTGGGCGGTCGGCGGTGAGGCGTGGGACGACGGAGCGGACGAGGTCGTGGGCGCGTTCGACGCCCGCGCCGGATTTGAGTGGGCGCTGGTATTCGAGCGCTTCGGCGGAGCAGAGCAACTCGATGGCGATGACATGCGTTGCGAGCTCGGTGGCGCGGCGGGCTTTGGCGGCGGCTCGCGGGCCGAAGGAGTTGTAGTCTTCCATGCCCGCGCTGGTGGAGAGGTTGGCGACGGATGCGGGGGAGGAGAGGGTGATGATTTCGTTGCAGCAGGCGGCGGCGGTGTATTGGACGATCATGAGCCCGGAGTGGAGCCCGGGGACGGGAGAGAGGTGGGGGTTGATCGGGTTTTCTGAATCGGATGCGGCGAGGATGTAGTACACGCGGCGCTCGGCGATGCCGGCGAGGTGGGCGATTGCGATGGTGAGTGTGTCCAGCGGGAGGGCGAGGGGCATGCCGTGGAACGCGCCGGCGGAGATGATGTCGGTGGAGTCGGGGGCGGGGAAGACGAGGGGGTTGTCGGTGACGGCACCGAGTTCGTTTTCGATTGCGGTGCGCACATAGGCGATGGCGTCTTGAGCTGCGCCGATGACCTGGGGGATGCACCGGAGGGAATAGGGGTCCTGCACGCGGGGGTCGTCGGTCTTGTGGCTCGGGAGGATCTGCGAGCCTGCAAGGAGAGTGCGGACCTGCTCGGCGACGCGCGCTGGCCCGGGTTGATGGCGGATATCGTGGACGCGGGGATCGAGGTAGGCATCGGAGGCGCGGCAGGCGTCGATGGACATTGCGGCGGCGCAGAGGGCGGCGCAAGAGAGGCGCTGGGCGTCGGCGAGTGCGAGCACGCCCTGGGCTGCCATGAGGTGGGTGCCGTTGATGAGGGCGAGGCCTTCTTTGGGGCCGAGTTTGATTGGGGTGATTTTTGCCTGGGCGAGGGCGTCCGCGCCGGGGAGGGTTGCGCTGTTGAGAGTTGCTTCGCCTTCACCGATGAGCACGAGCGCGATATGGGAGAGCGGCGCGAGGTCGCCCGATGCGCCGACGGAGCCGACTGCGGGGACGACGGGGGAGATGCCTGCGTTCAGCAGATGGATGATCTGCTCGACGATGATCGGACGGACGCCCGAGTGCCCGCGTGCGAGGGAGGCGGCGAGGATGAGCATCATCGCTCGGACGGTTTTTTCCGGGAGAGGGTCGCCGACGCCTGCGGCGTGCGAGCGGAGGATGTTGTGCTGGACGGTGGCGATGTCCGCGTCGGCGATGCGTTTGCGTGCGAAGGAGCCGAAGCCGGTGTTGACGCCGTAGATCGGGTCGCCTTCTGCGATGGCGGCGAGGAGGGCGGCGTTGCAGTTTTGGATGCGCTGTTTCGCGGTGGGGGCGAGCGTGACGGTAGTGTTGTCACGGGCGACGGCTTCGACCTGGTCGATGGTGAGCGGGGCGGCGGTGAGTTCGATGGTGGGCATGCTTCGGGTCGCTCCGTGGCTTGGCGTGTGGGAGAGAGAGAGTGTCGCTTTGCTCGGCGGGAGGTGCAATTGGAGCGGGGTGTCGGGGGATCGGTATCGGGTAGACTTGGGGGATGAAGCATGCGGTGATCAGTTGGGTGGCGATGGGGACGGCGTTTTTCGTTGGCGGGCCGGTTGTGTCGGCGGTCTATGGCGTTGGCAGTTCGGGCACGGGCGGGGCGGGCATGAACGCGATGTTCGCTGAGCCGGTGATGATGGGGGTTGCTGGATTGTTGGGTGCGGTGGTGGTTGCGGGGTTGATCGGGGTGGTGTGTGCGAAACTCTGTGGGGTGCGTGCGGGGTACCGGTGCGCGGGGTTTGCCTTGGTGTGGGCTGCGTTTGACGGGGGTCGGATCGGGGATCTGCTGCGGCATTACGAGATGCCTTACACGGGGCTCGCGATTGAGGCGCTGATTGCTGGTGCGGTTCTGGTTGGCGCGGGGGTGGTTTTTGATCGAATGGGCCGAGCGGATGGAGTGGAGCAAGAGGGGAAGAGCGAACGGGTGGCTTGGGCTTTGGGGTTGCTGATTGTTGTGGTGGTTGGATTGGTTGTGAGCGGCGTGGTCGCGCGGACGGAAGTCTTCGGGCAGTGTCTGGCGGCGACAATCATGGCGGGGATCGCGGGGACGCTCGTTGCACGGTTGAAGTTCCCTCGTGTGCCGCTGGTGGCGTGCTTTGGGGGGTGCGTCGTGCTGGCGGTTATGCTGCCTGTGATCGCGGCGGAGGTCGAGGGGAGCGGTGGGGTGCGGGATCTGTTTTTAGGACATTATCTGGCGGTGGCCCGGCCGATGCCCCTGGATTGGCTGGCGGGGAGCTTGATTGGGGTGCCGATGGGGGCGTCGTGGGCGGCTTCGATGGTGGATCGGCAGCCGGTGGGAGTGGTTGTGGGTGCGGCGGGGGCAGAGGGCTAGAATCACGGGCCCGAGAGAATTGGTTGGCGGGGAACGTTCACGATGAACGTTGCTCGTTTTTTGATGATTCGAATTGATGAGGATGCGTTATGACGCAGAGCATGTCTCCGATCCCGGACGTACAAGCGAAGGCCGATGCACGGCGTGTGGCGATCGACAAGGTTGGCGTGAAGAACGTCCGCTACCCGATCACGCTGCGCACGAGGGGGGGCGGTGAGCAGACGACGGTGGCGCGGGTGAATATGTATGTGTCACTGCCTCATCATCAGAAGGGGACGCATATGTCGCGTTTCCTGGAGGTGCTGAACGACTACGCGAAGCCGCTGACACCGGGATGCATCAAGAAGATCACGCGGGAGATCACGGAACGGCTCAATGCTGAGCAGGCGCATCTGGAGTTGGAGTTCCCGTACTTCATAGAGAAGAAGGCGCCGGTGACAGGGTCGCCCGGGTTGATGGATTACAATGTACGGTTCGATGCGTCTTCGAATCACGCTGATGACTTTGTGATGACGGTGCGGGCACCGGCGACGAGCCTGTGTCCTTGCTCGAAAGAGATCAGCGCGTATGGCGCGCACAACCAGCGTTGTGAGATCGAGGCGGGGGTCCGGTTCGATGGGGAGATGTGGATCGAGGATGTGGTGGAGCATCTTGAGGCATCGGCATCGACCCAGGTGTACGCGGTGCTGAAGCGGCCCGACGAGAAGTTCGTGACGGAGGAGGCGTTCGACAACCCGAAGTTTGTCGAGGACATCGTTCGGGATCTTGCGCTGCGGCTCGAGGACGACGGTCGGGTGGCGTGGTACTCGATCAATTCGGAGAACTTCGAATCGATCCATTCGCACAATGCGTACGCCCAGATCACGCGGGATAAGCGGGGTTGATGGGATCTATGGCGGTGGGAGGGGTGGTCGTGACGATAGAATGAGCGCGTGGGGCGATCGAGATTGCCCGTCATGGAAGGCGGGCGGAGCGAGGCACGCGCTGTGGCGTCATTCAGGGCACTGGTCCCGAGCATGTTTCATCGACGGTTGATCCTCCTGATGGGGAGCGCGGTTGGTGTGTGTGTGGTGTTGATGGCGCAGGCGGGGAACCTGACGGTCCGGCAGGGGGACAAGCATCTGGCGCGTGCGGCATCGCGGCTTGTCACCGAGCGGTGGACGGAGACGGTGCGGGGTCGGATTCTGGATCGAAAGGGGAGGGTGCTGGCGCAGGACGAGGCGAGCTTTGATGTGCTCGTGGACTACCGGGTGATCACTGGGGAGTGGGCGGTGATGCGGGCGCGGGAGGCGGTGCTTCGGGAGCAGCGCGATCGGTGGGACATGCTCGATGAGGTCGGGCGGCGGGCACTGATCGAGCGGGCGATCCCGGAGTATCAGGATCGGCTTGAGCGGGACTGGGGCAGGCTCGCGGGAGCACTGGGCATTGAGCGCGGGGCGTTAGAAGATGCGCGGGTGGAGGTCGTTGGGCGCGTACACCACATGGCGGCGTATGTGCGCGAGCAGCAGCGGACGGCGCGGGAGCAGGAATTGAATCGCGACAGGCGGGTGGCGATTCCGGTGACGCTTCGAGATGTTGCGCGGCCGATCGCGGAGGAGCGTGCGGCGCATGTCATTGTGCGGGGTGTTGAGAGCGAGGTGGCGGCAGATGTGCGCCGGCTCGCGAGCGGCGAGGACGCGATGGCGGGGGTTGTGGTGCGCCCGAGCGGGAGGAGGGTGTACCCGCTTGAGACGATGGAGGTGGTGCTTGATGGGCGCGGGATGCCTTCGCGGCTCGAATCGAAGATGGAGGGGGCGGTTTCGGTGCGGGTGGCGGGAGTGGGCACGCACGTGCTGGGGCGGATGCGCGGTGCGCAGAAGGAGGATTTCGAGCGGCGGGCGGGGATGGACATGCAAGAGGAGGGGCCCGATCGGGGGAGGTACATCGAGGGCGATCGGGTTGGTGCTGGAGGGATCGAGGAGGGTGCGGAGGATGTGCTGCGCGGGGTGCGCGGGCGGGTGGTCGAGCACCATGATTCGGGCGCGGCGGAAGTTTTTGTGGCGGGCGCGGGGCGGGACGTTCGGCTCACGCTTGATATCGCGCTGCATGCACGGATCCAGGCGCTGATGACGCCCGATGTCGGGCTTGCGAAGGTGCAGCCCTGGCACGCGACAGCGCAGGCGGATCAGAAGTTCTACGACAATATGGGCAGGTCGCTGAATGGCGCGGCGGTGGTGATTGAGATCGAGAGCGGGGAGGTACTCGCGATGGTGAGCACGCCGAGCTTCACGCGCGAGACGTATGAGGAGCACTCGGTGGAGATGGCGCGGAACGAGGTGGATGCGCCGCTGGTGAACAAGGCGGTGGGCAAGCCTTACCCGCCGGGCTCGGTCGTGAAGCCGCTGGTGCTGACATGGGCGGTGACGGACAACAAGCTGGGGCTCGACGAGGGGATCGAGTGCACGGGCGCGCTGTACCCGGTGCGTGCGTCGGACAGCCTGCGGTGTTGGATCTACAAGCAGTTCGGGCGCACGCACGCGGACGATTACGGTGATGCGTTGTTCGGGGCCACGGCGATCGAGGTGAGCTGCAATATCTTCTTCTACACGCTCGGCAGGCGGCTGGGGTTTGATGGGATGGTGGAGTGGTACAAGAAGATGGGCGTGGGCGAGGGGTATTCGCTCGGGATCGGCGGGGAGTACGGCGGGTATGCGGGGCGGGGTGAGGACACACAGACGCCGATCGTGACGCTGGCGACATTCATGGGGATCGGACAGGGGCCGGTGAACTGGACACCGTTGCACGCGGCGGATGCGTACGCGACGCTTGCGCGGGGTGGCGTGCGGATCTGGCCTCGGGTTGTGGGTGGTGTGATGCCGAGGCACAGCGATCTGCACTGGGATTCGTCGGCGATCGAGATGGCGAAGCGGGGGCTCAAGGGTGTGATTAACGGTGCTGCGGGGGGAGGGCGGTGGTTGATTGATCCGGAGACCGGCGCTCGCGAAGAGATTTTCAACGCGCCGGGGGTCGAGGTGTGGGGCAAGACGGGGACTGCGGCTGCGCCGACTATTTATGCGCGCGATGCAGAAGGGGAATGGGTGTACGAGGAGGGCAGGAACCCGGTGACAGGCGAGGTTGAAAATGAGCGGATCGTTTTGCGGGAAGGAGACCACTCGTGGTTCGTGGTGCTGGCGGGTGACGAGGGGTATCCGAAATATGCGGTGTCGGTGATCGTGGAGTACGGCGGGTCGGGTGGGCGGGTGTCGGGTCCGATCGCGAATCAGATTCTGCACGCGCTGGTTGAAGAGGGGTATCTGGTTGGTCAGGGGGGAGGCGGGTGATCGGCACGGATGCACCACAGCGGCAGCGGGGTGAGGTGCGAGAGCGGTTGAAGCGGCGGACGCTGACTGCGCGTGTGGTGAGCATCCGGGAGTCTGCGATCGCGGTGAGGAATCCTGCGTGGGTGGTGGTTGGGGCGTCACTCGGGTTGAGCCTGCTTGGGGTGCACGGGATCAGCCTGACGACGGGGCTCGATGGGAGCATTTTTCAGGGGCTCGCGCTGCGGCAGCTCGTGTTTGTGTTTATTGGTTTGATCGCGGCGGCAATAGTTGCGGTGCCGAGCTATCGGAAGACGCCGATGTTTACGCCGTTTATCGCGGCGGGGACGGTTGCGCTGCTGGTGTTTGTGCTGGTGCCGTTTGTGCCGAGTTCGATTGTTGCTCCGCGGTACGGAGCGCGGCGGTGGATCAATCTGGGGTTCACGGATTTTCAGCCTTCTGAGGTTGCGAAGGTGGTGTATGTGCTGGTGCTCGCGGGGTACCTGCGGTATCGGAGCAACCACCGGAGGCTCACGGGGCTGATCCCGCCCGCGTTGATCGCATTGGTGCCGATGTCTCTGATTCTGGTCGAGCCCGACCTCGGGACATCGATGGTGTTTATCCCCGCGTTGGTTGCGATGCTTGTCGCGGCGGGGGCGAAGCTGAGCCATCTGATCGCGACGGGCTCGCTCGGCGTGGTGAGTGCGGCGGCGATTGTGTTGGTGAGTCTGGGAGCGGCGGGCGGGGCGTCCCCGAGCTATCCGCTCTTGCGGCCGCACCAGGTGGAGCGGATCCAGGCGGTGGTGGATCGGGCGACGGGGGATACGCGGTTTGATCACGACCGGGGTTTTCAGGGCAAGCAGGCGCAGACGCTGGTCGGTGCGGGTGGGTGGTTCGGGCATTCGGCGGATCAGTCCCGGGCGCTGATTCACTATTCGCGGGTGCCCGAGCCGCATAACGACATGATCAGCGCTGTGATCGGGAATCGGTTCGGGCTTTTGGGGTTATTCGCGATGGTGGGGCTGTTTATGGCGTGGATCGGCGGGGCGCTGGTTGTGGCGGGGCGGTGCAAGGATCCGTTCGGGCGGTTGGTGTGCGTGGGGTTTGCAGCGATTGTGTTCACGCAGATGACGGTGAGCATCGGGATGACGGTGGGGTTGCTCCCGATCACGGGGATGACGCTGCCTTTTGTTTCCTACGGGGGATCGTCTTTGGTGATGGGGTATGTGATGGTGGGGGTGCTGATGAATATCGGGATGCGGCGGGCGCCGTACTTGTGGCAGCCGTCGTTTGAGTACGATAGGGCGCATGTCAAAGATGGCTGAACACAAAGGTGAGGAGCGCGACGCGCTGGAGTTCCCGAAGGGCTTGGCGGCGGTCGAACCAACGGCGCGGTTTCTGGAGGTTACGCGGGGGTATGGTCTATCGTTTGATGGGGGAGAGATCGAACAACTCGGGCGGTATCTCGCGCTGCTGTTCGCTGCGAACGAGCTTGTGAACCTGACGGCGATCAAGGACACGGCGGAGGCGTGGGAGCGGCATATCTTCGATTCGCTGACGCTTATGGCGATCATCAGCGAGATGGAAAGCTGCAATCGGGTGGTTGATGTTGGCGCGGGCGGGGGGCTTCCCGGTATTCCGTTGGCGATCGTGAACCCGGCGGTGGATTTCCGGCTTGTTGAATCGACGGGGAAGAAGGCTGCGTTTCTTGAGCACGCGATCGGGGAGTTGGGGCTCGGGAATGTGAAGGTGGTGCGGGAGCGCGCGGAGTTGGCGATGGGTTGGGATGGGCGGCTGCGGCATGGTGCGGATCTGGTGGTGGCGCGAGCGCTCGGGGTGACACGGGTGGCGCTGGAGCTAACTTCGGCGGCGGTACGGGTTGGCGGGAAGGTGGCGCTGATCAAGGGGCAGAAGGCGGAGGAAGAGCTGGCGGACGCGAAGCACGCGATGCATGTGTTGTGCGTTGAGCATGTGGCGACGGTGGACACGGCGACCGGGAAGTTGGTTGTGTTTGAGAAGATGGGGCGGACACCGAAGACGTATCCAAGGCGTGCGGGTGAGCCGAAGCGGACCCCGCTGTGAGCGGGTTTGTTCATGAGATCCTGGGTGAGGGTGGGCGCGTCGCGGGTGCGATGGGGGATGTGTACGAGCATCGCCCGGAGCAGATCGAGATGGCGGAAGGGGTGG
>JAJDDG010000035.1 GCA_029260435.1 Phycisphaerales bacterium
GATGAGCGGGTCGGTGCCTTGCGCTTGGAGTTCCGGGATTTCTGCACCGGCTGCTGCGGCTTCGGCTTCACGCTGGAGGCGCAGTTCTTCGAGTTTCTGCTCGCGACGGTTCAGACTTTTCCTTGTCGCATTTGTTGGATCCTCGGTCAGGGTGCGCTCGGGGTCGTCCGAGGGCTTGGTGGACTTCTGGACGAGGATGTGCGAGGGGGGCTCGTCCGCGGTGGCGATCGTCGAACCCGCCGCGAAGACGAGTGCCGCGGCACCGATGAGGGCGAGGTGCGGGATTGTTGCTTTGAGAGTGGTTTGTGTGGTGGGCACGGTTGAGCCTTCCTGCGCTTGGGATGTACTGCGCGACGATGGCGCGGGGCTGGTCTGTCATCGACCACCGGGGGGCGTGTTCATCGGATATCGATCGGGGTTTCTATGATCCGTTCATGTGTGCGGCGAGCCTCCAGCATGTTGCGACGGAGATCCTCAGGCGGGTCGGTGCGCGCGAGCGCACAACATGCCGCTCGCGTGTGTATACCCACCCGGAAGAGGTGACGGATGTGCTCGCATGTTCGGCGCAAAGTGCGCCGATCGAGACGAGCACCGGCGTGGACGAACGCGTGCGCGATTCGAGCTGCACCGGCGAGAGTCTGTACCGCCTCGATATGGGGAAGGTGCAGGAATTGCGCAGGGAATTGGTCAACGCGCCCGGCGGTTGTGATAACGACGTGGAAGATTTGGATACGGTGCGTGCGGGTGGGGCGTGGAACCAGTGGGAGATCAAGCAATGAGGGTGAGCATATTTCTAGTGCTGGTGGTGTGTGCGTGTTCGCGGGCGGAGCCGGGCAAGGTGATCGGGCACCCGTCGCTCGGCGTGACGTTCGAGCTGCTCGCGATGGCGCAGGTTCCCGGCACGACGGAGGTGGGGGGGATGCGCTTCGGCGGGATCTCCGGGTTGGCGTACGACCCGGCGCGCGGGGTGTGGGTCGCGATCTCCGATGACTCGAAGACACACGAGGCGCTGATCGATCTGGATGTCTCGCTCGAAGAGGATGACCGGGGCGCGTTGCGGTTGTCGGTCGAGCCCGTGCGCCGGTGGGGGATCGAGACCGGCTCGCGCGACGGGGAGGGGATCGCGATCGCGCCGGACGACGGCGAGCTGTTTGTTGTGTACGAATCGAATACCAGTGCGTACCGCTTTGATGCAGATGCGAATAAAATGATCGCGCTCGACGTGCCAGAGGAAGTGCGCACGGGTACGCGGAAGAACAAATCGTTCGAGAGCTGCACGTTCCGCGCGACGGACATGGGCGACGAGCTCTGGATCGCAACGGAAGAAGCGGTCGAGGCAGACGGCGAGATTGCAACCACCGAGCATGGCTCGCGCTGCCGCGTGTTGGTGTACGACCCGATTACCTATGAGTTGCAGGTCCAGGCGATCTACGAGACAGAGCCGGTGCCCAAGAACATCGGCGGCTTCGCGATCAACTCGCTGAGTGAATTCTGCGCGATGCCGGATCAGCGGGTGGTTGCGCTGGAGCGCTCGTTTGTGATGCCGATGCTGCACGGGATCCGGTTGTTCCTCGTGACGGGCGGGCTCGATGCGGGCGACGAAGAACCCGCGACGCTGACCAAACTGCCCATCGGCTCGCTCAAGGATCTGGGCGTGCTGCTGCCCGGCAATTTCGAGGCGATCGAGTGCGGGCCGGCGATGGAGGAGCTTAGCATCGAGGGCGGCGGGTTCTTCGTATTGCTAGCGAGCGACGATAATTTCGGGCGCTATGGCGAGGTAGGTACGCAGTTCATCGCGCTGCGGGCGCGGCATTACCAGGTTGTTACGCCGCAGATACCGATCGGCGCAGAGTAGTGGATGAGAAAATGAAGACCCCCTCACCCGATCTCGCTTCGCTCGACCACCCTCTCCCCCGGCGGGGAGAGGGGGCGGATTGCCGGTCGCTGCGGGTGAAGTCGGAAACTTCTACTGGCGTTTGCCCTTGTCCTTTTTGTCTGAGCGGTGGTCGCTCTTGCGTTTGTCGCGCGATTTGGAGCGTTGGGCTCGTTTCTGCTTGCCGGTACGTTGTTGCCCGCCGAACCCGGCGCCCTCTGCTTCACCGGTGCCGCCGCCATCGCCGCCTATGTTGAGCCCGCCCGCGGGGCGTTTGGCTTTGCCGACGTTGCGCGACTTGGCGTCCGCGATAACGAGTTCCATCTGTCGGCGCGCCAGGTCGATCTCGGCGATGGTGACTTTCACCCGGTCGCCGACATTGAACGATCGTCCGGAGTTCTTCTCGACGAGCGCGCCGGTTTTCTGGTCGAGACGCCACATCGCGGTCTTGCGCGGGTCATCGGAGCCGGAGGGCAGGTCGGCGGATTTGACCATGCCCTCGGCGAGATATTTTTCGAGCTGGACGAAGATCCCCGCGTTCGAGACACCCGTGACGAGCCCGGGGAACGTGCCGCCGATGTGCCCTTCGAGGAGCTGGAGCACGAGGAACTGGCGGAGCTCGCGTTCGGCGCCCTCGGCGCGGTCCTCGGTGGCGTTGCAGCGCGAGCCGATCTGGACGAGCGCCTGTTCGTCGAGGAAGCCGTCTACTTCCTTGAGTGCCTTGCCGAGCTTTGTTTTCTCTTGGTCGGAGCGCGGGCGGTCGTGCCCGTTCTTGGT
This sequence comes from Phycisphaerales bacterium, assembly GCA_029260435.1. Lineage (GTDB taxonomy): Bacteria > Planctomycetota > Phycisphaerae > Phycisphaerales > UBA1924 > OFTM74. Next base: position 2,651 of record JAJDDG010000035.1, read on the forward strand.
GAGCGAGAGGTACTGCGAGAGTGCGCGGTGTGTGGTGAGATCGGGGTAGCGTCGGATGGGCGAGGTGAAGTGCGAGTAGGCGCTGCTCGCGAGCGCGAAGTGCCCGACGAGCGCGGGGGAGTATTCGGCTTTGGTGAGTGTGCGCAGGACGGCGAAGTGGACGGCGGGCGCGGCGGGCGTGCCGGCGGTGGCTTCGAGCAGCCCCTGCAGCTCCTCGCGAGAGGGGCTTTTGGGGATGCGGTACCCGGCGACTTTCACGAAGTCGCGCAGGGTGTCCATCGCGCCGGGCACGGGCTCCGGGTGTACGCGCCGCATGACCGGCACGCCCATATCTTCGAAGAGACGGGCGGTTGCCTCGTTCGCCTCGACCATGAACATCTCGATGAGTGTGTGCGTGTACGCGTTGTCCTCGGGGACCGCGTCTGTCACGCGCCCGTCCTTGTCGAACACCAGCTCGACATCCGGCAGGTCGAGGTGGATCATGCCCTGCTTCTTGCGTCGCTCGCGGATGCGCCGGCTCAGAGTGTTCATCATCTGCAGCGCTTCGAGGAGCTGCGGGGTGTAGGCGGTGTCGGTCCGGGCGTGCTTCTTCGCTTCTTCCTGGTCGCCGTCGATGAGCGCCTGCGCTTCGAGGTAGGTCATGCGCTTGGCGGATTGGATGAGCGTGGAGGCGAAGCCGGTGCCGCGGACTGCGCCCTTCTCGTCGTACTCGATAAACGCGGTTTTGCAGAAGCGGGGGACGCCTTCCTGCAGCGAACAGATGCCGTTGGAGAGCACCTCGGGGAGCATGGGGATCACGAGGCGCGGCAGGTAGCAGGAGTTGCCACGATCGGCGCCTTCTGTGTCCAGCGCAGAGCCGGGTGTGACGAACGTGCTCACGTCCGCGATATGCACACCCAGTCGCCAGCCGGGTCCGCCGCCGGGCACGTTGTCCACGCGCTCGATGGAGAGTGCGTCGTCGAAGTCCTTCGCGTCCGGCGGGTCGATGGTGCAGATAAATGTGTCGCGGAGGTCGAGTCGTTCGTGCGGGTCGAGCCCCGCTTCGAGCATCTCCTCGATCTCCTTTTCGAAGCGCTTGTTGATATCTACGGCTTCGCCCATCACCGCTTCCGGGAACTCGCCCGGCAGGTCGTACGCCTCGATCACCGCCTGCGTCTCGACCTTTGGCAGCCCCGCTTCGCCGAGGACTTTGGTGATCACACCCTCGCCCAGCTCGTACCCCTCGGGGTAGCGGAGGATCTGGAAGGTGACCTTGTCGCCCTCGTGCGCGTTCTTCGCGCCGGGGTCGCGGACGACCACCGCGTCGCGGAGGTTTTTGCCGTCCGGCTCGATGAGCCACTGCCCGCCGTGCTGGATGAGGGTGCCGGAGAACGTGGTCTGTTTGCGTTCGAGGATCTCGGTGACCTTGCCGACGAAGGGCGAGCGGTCGTCGCCCGGGCGCTGCTTGCCCCTGCGCCGGATGACATCGGCGCGGACGCGGTCGCCGGTCTGTGCGTCGAGGGTGTCGTGCGCGGGGACGAAGAGGTCGCCGTGCTCGTTGATGTTGTCCGGGATGATGAACCCGAAGCCTTTTTGGTTGCGCCGGAAGGAGCCGAGGAGGGTCGAGCCGATCGGGGGCAGGCGGACGACCTTGTCGTTGCCGTACACGACCTGGTTGTCTTGGGAGAGTTCCCAGACGGCGTTGCCGAACTCTTCCCATTCTTCGGGGTCGATGCCGAGGTCTTCGGCGAGGGCGTCGATATCGACGGGGCGGTAGCTCCCGTGCTTCATGTGCGCGAGAAGTCGTTTCTTGAATCGGAGGGGCATAGGGTTCCTGTCTTTGAGATTGCCTGCTGTCCGGAATAATACGGAGAAAGCCCCGGCGATGTGGCCGGGGCTCGGGGCAATCGCTATTGGTTGTGAAAGGTTGGTTGGCGAGGGTTGAAGTTGAAGATGTGTAGGGTTCTGGAAAGGGGAAGTAGCGGGGGAAAAGGGCTAGTCGTCGGCGTTCTCGTCCGCGCCGTCCATGAAGGGCGAGAGCTTGCGCGAGCGGACGGGGTGCTGCAGCTTGCGGATGGCTTTCGCCTCGACCTGACGGACCCGTTCGCGTGTCACCTTGAAGATACGCCCGACCTCTTCGAGGGTGTAGGTGTACCCGTCGCCGATGCCGTAGCGGAGTTTGATGATCTCGCGTTCGCGGTAGGTGAGGGTCTTGAGCACGTCGTCGATCCGCTTGCGGAGCATGTCGCTCGCGGCGACGGAAGCCGGGGCTTCCTGGCGCTCGTCCTCGATGAAGTCGCCGAAGTAGGAATCCTCGCTCTCGCCGACGGGTCGGTCGAGCGAGATGGGGTGGCGGGAGATCTTCATGACGCGCCGTGTCTCGGCGACGTTCATGCCCGCCTCCTCGGCGAGCTCCTCGATGGTGGGCTCGTGCCCGAGTTTCTGGAGTAGCTGCTTCTGGATATTGCGCAGCTTGCTCATGGTCTCGATCATGTGGACCGGGATGCGGATGGTTCGCGCGTGGTCCGCGATGGCGCGGGTGATCGCCTGGCGGATCCACCACGTCGCGTAGGTGGAGAACTTGTACCCGCGCTTGTACTCATATTTATCGACGGCGCGCATCAGCCCGGTGTTGCCCTCCTGGATGATGTCCAGGAACGGCAAGCCCCGGTTGCGGTACTTCTTGGCGATCGAGACAACCAGACGCAGGTTGCCCGCGCTCAGGTCACGTTTCGCCTGCTCGTACTCCCAGTACACGTTGTCCAGCTTCGTCACGCGACGGAACAGATCATCGGGCTCTTCCAGCACGAGGTCGCGCAGCCCGAGGATCTCGTCTTCCATGACCGCGACATCTTCGGGGTCGAACCGGTTGGGGTACCGATCGGCCTTCTTGAGTTCGCCCTGCAGTTCCTTGATCTTCGCCGCGATGGAGCGCAGTCGCCGGTGCAGCGGCACGATCCGCGACGTCCGCAGCGAGCACTCTTCCATGAGCGTCGCCATCTTGCGACGCCGGTTGTTGAGCTGCGACATGATGGTGTCGGTGAGGTCTGTGTCGCCGTTCTCGACCGCGGCGCACAGATCGCCCCAGCCGATGCGGTTGGCATCGAGCAGCTGGTTGATGGTGTTCAGGTTGTAGGGGATGCGCTTGGCGATCTTTTCCTTGGCGTTTTCCTCGGCCGTGGAGATCTTCATCGTGCGGTCGAAGGGCAGCTCGGACTTGTGTACCTGCTGGAGGGTCTCGACGCCCTGCGCGACCGCGGAGTCGGACTCCAGACAGCGCCGGCGGAAGATCATGCGGGTCGTCTCGATCTTCTTGGCGAGGCGGATCTCTTCGTCGCGTGTGAGCAGGGGGATCGTGCCCATCTGCGTGAGGTACATACGGACGGGGTCGTCGATGCGTTTGCCCGAGGACTCGGCCTGCTGGATCGCTTCCTCGACCTGCTGTTTGGTGAGTTTGCCGTCGATCGGATCACCGTCGCCGTCCACGTCGTCCTCTTCAGAGGTCGCGGCGGGGAGCGGGGTGATGTTGTGGGGGTCGAAGCCCCGCTTGCGCGTCTCGCGCCAGCGCCGGGCGCGGTACTCGCGGAGGTCGAGGAACTCGAGCCCGATCTCGTCGGCGCGGACGAGCACATCATCGATGCGCTCGGTGTCCACGAGGTCGTCGGGCAGGATGTTGTTGAGCTCGTCGTAGGCGATCCAGCCGCGGTTGCGCCCGATCTCGAGGAGGTCTTTCAGTGCAGGATGGAGTTCACATTTCACGGGTTCGTGCTCCGAGGGTTGATCAATCCGGTGGGGAGTCTGTGCAGGACGCCCCGCTTCGTTCTAGTTCGTCTTGGGTACCGCCAGCGGGTCGCCGCCGACTTCTTCCATGAGCTTCGCACGCTTGGCGATCCGCTCGATGATGTCCTGGTCCTGGGTCGGCTTGGGTTCCGATTGGGTCGCGCGGGAGGCGGTCCGGCGGATGCTCTTCATGCATTCAGTGAAGTGGCGTCTGGTCCGTTCGGTGTCGCCTTCCGAGGCGTGGTCGGCTTGCAAGGAAAGTCGCGTCGCGAGCGAGGCGGCTTCTGGGTTGTTCAGTTCAAGAAGGATGGTGTTCAGTTCGGGCTCGTGCCCCGCTTCGATCCTGCTTCCCACAGCTTGCGCGAGCACCAGAAGCGGCGAATCGGGGGCGAGAGCATACGCCGCCCGCCCCGCGATGTCTCGCGCGTCTTTCGGATACACCTCAACGATCGCGGGATCGGCGAGCATGCACCCGACCGCCTCGCTCAGGGCCAGTTCGGTGGCGGTGTTTGCCTCGAATACCCGGTTCTGGTGGGCGGCATCTTCTTCGTGGGCTCGATTGGTGGGGGCGCGGGAAGGTCTCGCGTTGGCGATCGCCTCGCGGACTGTCTTTTCTTCCACGCCCACCAGACGCGCCAATCGCTTGGCGATGAGCTGCTTGCGGATCGGCTCCACGCGGTTGAGACCGAGGTCCACGAATGTTCGGATCTGGTCCTCGACAACCCGCACACGGGCCGCCTCGCCCGCGCCGGATAGGTGCTTGGCGAGGCGCGCGAACCGGAAGTCCAGCGCCTCGGGTGCGGATTCGATCATCGAGCGGAACGCTTGAGCGCCGCCTTCTTGCTTGAGCATGTCGTCGGGGTCTTTGCCCTCGGGAACAACCGCGATCCGCACATCCAGCGTCTCGGCGAACAGCACTTCCAGAGCGCGATCCGCGGCACGCAGCCCGGCTTCGTCCGCGTCGAACACGAGCACCACGGTGTCGCACAAGCCGCGGAGCGTCCGGGCGTGCTTGGTGGTGAACGCGGTGCCGAGCGTGGCGATGGCGTTGGTGATGCCCGTCTGGTGCAGGGCGATCGCGTCGGTGTACCCCTCGGTGATGATTGCGGTGCGGGTGCGTTTGATCTCGGGGATCGCCTGCTTGAGCGCGAAGGGCGTCGCGGACTTATCGAAGATCGGCGACTCGGGGGAGTTCAGGTATTTCGGATCGTCCTCTTCGTTGATCTTGCGTCCGCCGAACGCGATGGGGCGTCCGATGCGGTCGTGGATCGGGAAGATCAGTCGGTTGCGGAAGGTGTCGTAGTGCCCGCCCGTTTCTCGCTGCTTGAGCAGCCCCGCAGCGACAAAGGGCCCGGGGTCCATATTCTTCGATTGGATCAGCGAAACGAGCCCGTCCCACCGGTTCGGCGCGGCGCAGATGCCGAACGACTCAACCATCTCATCCGCGATAGAACGGTTGGCGACGATCCCGCGTGCCGCTTTGCCATGCTCGCTATGCTTGTAGATCGCGCCGAAGAACTCGTTGGCGATGCCCGCGGCGCGGATCAGTTCGTCCCTGGAGTACCCGGTGGTGTTCTGGGGTTGGCTCGGTGCGGCGCCCGAGCCGGGCTTGAAGGGTGTCAGCTCGACACCCGCGCGGTCGGCGAGGAACTGCAGCGCCTCGCGGAACTCCATGCCGTGGAACCGCATGATGAAGTCGTAGGCGTTGCCGCCCGAACCGCAGGAGAAGCAGTGGAATATCTGTTTCGTGGGCACGACGCACATAGATGGTTTGTGGTCGTCGTGGAACGGGCAGAGCCCGACGTACTCGCGCCCCTTGGGGTGCAGACGCAGATGCTCGCCGACCAGGCGGACAATATCCGTCTGATCCAGCACGCGCTGCCGATCGTTGTTCTCGGGGAACGAACTCGCCAAAGGTGACACACCTATCCATCGCTGCGCACGGGTGCACAAGCGGATCCCATCTTTCGCGCCGGGTTCGAGTGATTGACGTGGGACGATCTCGGTCGAGAACGTGACACCCCACGCCGGCTCGAAGCGGCGTTGACACACGACACATACAGGTTGCTTCCGGGGTGTCTCGTGCGGGGCGAAAAGCCTGCCCGTGCGGCCCTCAATGGGGCTCGATCAATCGGGCTCGTTGGTGAGACTGTCCGGGTGCTCCTGTACTAACGCTAGCACCATCCGGACGATCGTCAAACTCCACCCGAAATGAAATCCTCGGGCGGCTCCCCCCTACATGCCGGGTTTCCCCCATTTTCACACCGTATCCCCATTTCTTACCTCTCATCCACGATCCCCGGGCCGCGAGTAGGTATCTTGTCCACATGACTCGAATCGAGATCATCTTCATGGGACGTGTCCAGGGCGTGGGCTTCCGGGCCGCCACCCTCGATACCGCCCACCGGTACGAGATCGTCGGGTGGGTCCGAAACGAGGCGGACGGCACCGTGATGCTCGTCGCCGAGGGCGAGAAGGACGAGCTCGAGCGGTTCCTCGCCGCCCACCGCGAGCGCCTCAAGCACTTCTTCACCTCCGAGCGCATCACCGATAAGCCCGAGCGCGGTGGGTACGACTGCTTCGAGATCCGCAACTAATCCACCGCCCGCAGGGTGCGCAGGGGAATCACATGCTTGTGCTGTTTGATATTGACGGGACCATGCTGACCACGAGCCGCGTGGGCATCAAGGCGATGGAGTGCGCGGGGCGCGAGATCTTCGACGGGTCCTTCACGGTGCAGGACATCGAGTTCGCCGGGCGGCTGGATCCGATGATCATCGACGACCTGCTCGAACCGTGGGGCAAGCGCGGGTGCGCCGAACACCGCGAGCGTTTCCGCGAAGGGTACGGGCGTCATCTCGAGTTGTTCGTCAAAGAACCGGGGATCACGCGCGCGCTCCCGGGCGTGGTCGAACTGATCGACGAGGTCGATCGACAGCAACACGGCGTGCTCGGGTTGGTCACGGGTAACTATCCCGAGACAGGGTTCACCAAGATCAGCGCAGCGGGCATCGATCCGGAGCGGTTCAAGATCAACGCGTGGGGCTCGGATTCGCACAGCACGCCGCCGACGCGCAACGACCTGCCCGGCGTCGCGATGTCTCGTTACGCCGAGGCGACGGGGCGCGTACTGCAAGGCAGCGAGGTCGTCATCATCGGGGACACGCCGCACGACGTGGATTGCGCGATGGCGCACGGGTGCCGGTGTATCGCGACCGCGACGGGTATGTACACCCGGGGCGTGCTGGATTCGACAAGGGCGGACCTGGTGGTGGATGATCTGTCGGATACCGCGATGCTCGCCGAGTGGATCTTCGCGGGCGCTATATCGAGGAACTGATTCTTGAGCGATCAATCTCCGCACGCCTCACCGGTCACCGCCGCCCAGCGGATTGTCTCGCTGGACGTGCTGCGGGCTGTCGCGCTGCTGGGCATCTTCGTGATCAACCTGCCGAGCTTTGTGTTCCCGCCCGCGGTGTTCTTCAACCCCAACTACTCGGGCACCTTCTGGGGTGCCGACCGCATCGTCTGGATCGTCTCGCACATGCTCTTCGAGCAGAAGATGATGGCGATCTTCTCCATGCTCTTCGGCGCGGGTGTGCTGCTGATGACAAGCCGCGCTCAATCAAAGGGCGACAAGCCGCTGCGTCTGCACATGCGCCGCATGGGGTGGCTTTTTCTGATCGGCATGCTCCACGCCTATCTCATCTGGGAGGGCGATATCCTCGTCGCCTACGCGCTGTGCGGCGCGCTCATCTTCCCGCTCCGCAAACTTTCGGCGCGGACACTCGCGATCCTCGGCGCGATCACTGTCGCTATAGCCATACCACTGGGCACATCGCAGGGACTCTGGTTCGCCTCCCAGCGGGACAACGTCACGTCGATCCAACTCCTGCAGGAAGCGGGAGAAACTCTCGCTGAGGGCGATAAAAAAACGCTCATGTCCTGGAACAACTTGATGAGCGATTTCCAGCCCGACGCAGAACAGCTTGAAAAAACCACGGCGTCATTCACCGGTTCATACACAGATCGGTTCGAGGCTCGCTTCATGAGCGTGGTGTTCATGCAGACGTATGTGTTTCTGACCTGGACGCTCTGGCGCGCCGCCGGGATGATGCTCATCGGGATGGCGCTGTACAAATGGGGCTTCCTGACCGGCGCGCTGAGCGTGCGTCGGTACGCGACCACCGCGCTGATCGGGTACGCGGTGGGGCTGCCCGTCATCGCGCTGGGTATAGCCCGCATCCAGTCGAGCGGGTACGACTTTATCGATACGTTCATCGTCAACGGGCATTTCAACTATCTGGGTTCGGTGCCCGTCGCGATCGCCCACGCCGCGGTAGTGATGCTCCTGCTCAAGTCTGCTGTGCGAACGGTGCTCGCTCGTGTGCTCGCGCCGTACGGGCGCATGGCGCTGACGAACTACCTCGGGCAGTCCGTCATCGCGGCGGCTTTGTTCTATGGGTACGGCTTCGGGCTCTGGGGCGAGCTGGATCGCGTCGGGCTCGTCGGCGTGATGCTCGCGGTCTGGACCGCACAGATCATCTTCTCGCACACATGGCTCGGCGCATTCCGGTTCGGACCCGCCGAATGGGTCTGGCGTGCGCTGAGCTACTGGTACACGCCGCCGATGCGCAAGGGCTAGAGCGGGCGGTAGACGTCGATCACCTTGCGCACCTTGTCTGGGTTGGGCAGGTCGCGCATCTCGATCTCGATCCCGTCCTGCCCCGAGCTCGATATCCCGACGCTCCCGATGCGAAGCATCCGCTCGGCGAGCGTCTGCGTCACACGGATATTCCGAACATGGTCGTGCAGCACCTCGTTGCTCGAACGGGAGAACAGCCCGCGCCGTTCGATGGTCCGCTTGTTTGTGATCTCGAGCTGTGCGGTAAATGTCGTGGCAACCCACCAAACCGCGTACCCACCCCACGAGAGCAATGCCGAGACGCCGAAGATCTTCGCCGCCAGCCCGAATGTCGGGTCCGTGATCCAGTGTGTGAACACGAGCACCCCGATGGGCAATAGCGCCATCGCCAGCGTCACCAACGGGCGCGCCCGCCACAGGCAACGTCGGATCTTCACCACCGTCTCTTCGGACCCGGAGTCCAGCGGGAGCCCGGCCTCGCGAGCCCGCTGATCCTCGTGCGATTCATCCCGCGCGGGCGGAGACTCAACAGGAGGTGATTCGGGCGCATCCGCGGTGCTATCGGGGGGGGTGGGGGGGGGCGTGTGGTGGGGGGGGGGAGTTGGGGTCGGATCGGGTGTATCCATGGGTCGGGTGGTCCTTGTATGCGTGCAGCGTACATTCCTTATTCGGAAATCTCTCGATCTCCTTGTGCAGAGCATTCTCGGGGGGGCAGGATGCAGGGCGGGGGGGTAGATTGCCGTCCCGAATGGGCAACGCACCGCTGACACTCGCGATCGAGACCTCCAACCCCACCGCACACGACGGCGCAGCGGGGGTCGCGCTGGTCCGCGCGGGCGGATCGTCTTTCGAGGTGCTCGCGAGCGGGATCATCCGGAGCGAAAACCGTCACGACGACGCGCTCATGCCCGAGATCGACCGGATCGTGCGCGACGCCGGATGCTCGCCGGGCGATCTGGAACGCGTCGCGGTCTCCGTCGGCCCGGGCGGGTACACCTCGACGCGCATCGCCGTAACGACCGCGAAAATAATCTGCCGCTTCACCGGCGCCCGGGCGGTGCCGGTCCCAACAGAGCTCGGTGTGCTCGCAGCATTGGAACCTTCTCCGAGCGGAGTGGTCACCGTCTGCCTTGCGTGGAAGCGCGACGAAGTCTGGGTGCGCACCTTCGCGTCAGGCTCGTGCCCCGCCGACGCCCCCCCCGGACGGACCGTGGCGATCGAGTCGATCGCGGACGAGGCGTTCGGCGTGCTCGTCTGCGACGACCAACTCCGCGAGCGCCTCACCGATCTGCAAACCCTCCCCTCGCGGTTCGATCCGATCGCGGTCGCGCGCGCGAGCGTCGCGTTGGAAGCGGTCGATCCGATGGAACTGGCGGTGGTCTACCCGCGCGAGCCGGAGGCGGTGCGCAAGTGGCGCGCAATGGGGCGCTAGCGCTCGATCTGGATCTCGGGCATCTCGCGGATCACGTGTACTACCTCGTTCGCAGGCGGCGCGTCGATCAGTGTCGCCTCAAGAATCACAGGTGGTTCGAGCGGGCGGTCCTTCGCCGAGTTGGGATCGTCCGGGTTCCGGTGCGTGACGGGCACCGAGGCGAACGTCGCGAGCGTATCGCCGCCATCTATAAGTTCGGCGAAAGATGTGTACACCCCGTCGAGCCCCGCGCAGGTACGCCGCGACAGGCAGATGAAAAACTGCGAACCCCCCGAGTTCGGGTCTGTCGGGATCCGCGCCATCGAGATCACACCGAATGTGTGTTCGAGCGTCGAGGCTTCGAAGTCCACCGAGAAACCCGGCCCGCCGTACCCGGTGCCGATTGGATCGCCCGCCTGCACGATGAACGCCTCGCGCCCCGCCTGCGCGGGGATGATCCGGTGCACCGAGGTCCGGTCGTAGAACCCGCCGACCACGAGCGAGCGGAAATGGAACGCCGTGTTCGGCGCCTTGTCCGGGCGCAGGCGGAAGGTCATCTTGCCCGCCGTCGTGTGCAGACGCACGAGCGCGTCTCGGTAGACCCGCAGCCCCGAATAGTGCGGGTCGGCGTGCGGTGTTGTCCGCACTGTATTCTCCAACGCTCGGCGCTGATCGTCGGGCAGATCCGCCAGCCTTTGGTCGTCCGATGGGTCGGCGGTGTCGAGTGCATCAAGCGCATCGGTGGTCAGCCCGTCGCGGGAGCGCGTTGGCGCGAGCATCGGCTGCAGCACGAGCCCGGGGCCGACCGCCTCGTTCTGCACGTACAGCTGCGCCTTCAATACGCGCGGCTCACGGGTGGTCCACAGGACAGGGAAGAGCGTCGCGAGATCAACCCGTCCCTCCGCAGCAGGGGCACGCTCGATCTCTTCGAGAGTCACCGGGTCGATCAGCGCGATCTCCGGGATCGCGCGGGACTCGCGGGGCATCGACACATGGCACGGGATCGAACGCCCGATCGTGCAGTACAGACGCTCGGCACCGAGCTGGGCGTGTCCGGCGCTCGTAATCACCAGGACGAAGAGTGCCGCGAGCATCCCCGGGGGTGTGACGGATCGGTATGAGGGAAACGAAAACAGTGTCATCTCGCCAGAACGATACCCGCCAGCAGCGCATCAAACGAATCGCGCACCGATCCTGTGAGCGGTTCCAAGCTTCATAAAAAAGGTGGTAGCCGAGAGTCAATCGCGGATCGTCGGGCTGCCGATCGAGGCGAAGATGCCCTCGTTGTCTCGATCACGCGGCTGCGGCGGGTTCGCAACGGGGCGCTTGGGGTCGAGGTCTAGGTACCCCCAGGCTTGTGCGACAGCGAACCTTGCATCGGCGCTGTCGCCATCGGTCACGAGTTCGCCATAGACCTTGCCGGTCGCGTCGTTGAACCACGAAACATGCAGGTCTGCCTTGAGCAGGTTGTTCCCGACGCGGTGGTTGTAATCGGATTGTTCACGCAGTCCGTCGCTCACGAGCGCCAGCGCCTGGTCGAGCTGATGGATGCGGGACGCATAGATCGGCAGGCGGTACTGGTAGTTGCCCGCGACCTGCGCGTCTTGGGCAATCCACCCGGCGGATTGCGTCCGGAAATTGTGATCGCCGCTGTGACTCGGGCAGTACATGATCTCCGGGGTGTCCATGTACTCCGCGCCGTCCGGGGCGTGGAACAACAGACCAAGCCCATCCCATCCATCGGTGCGGACAAGGGCGTTGGAAGTTTTTTCCATCCGAACAAAGATTGATTGCTCGAAGCGCGGGTACCGCACGCCGTTGTAGGTCGTTGCACGCGCATGCACACTGTCCGGCAACTGCTCGATGTGGTCGGTAACGTAGTCGTTGATCGCGAAGCCGATCTCTCGGAGCTGCGACTGGCACTTCACCCGACGCGCGCTCTCCATCGCCGTGCTAAGCGCGGGCAGTAGGATCGCGATCAGGATCGCGATCACCGCAATCGACACCATCAGGTCCATCATCGTGAACCCGGCGCGCGCGATCCCCCACTTGGGAGCAGCTTGGTTGTTCGCTCTGCAGGCCATGGGTGTCCACCTCCATGGGCGTGTTCGTTCAATCAACCACCTCACTATATGGGTCGGCACGTCTGGGGCCAAGCCTTGTTTTTTCACATTGAAAGTCATATTTTCACGATTTGGACGAAAATGGGGGGTTCCGGAGGGGAAAAAGAAGACAGAGATCGCCGAATCGGGCATCCTGATGGGTGTCAGGGGCGTATAGCTCTAAGACACAGCAGGGCGGAAAGGTGCTGGACGTGCAATCTGGTGGACCAGAGCAAGATTATGACCTCATGCAGCGGATCGCTGCGGACGACGAAGAGGCTATCGGGCTGCTCTACGACCGTTTCGGGTCCCTGGTCTACCGCATGGCGTATCAGGCGATGCCCACCAGGGCCGATGCCGAGGACGCCGTTCAGGAAGTGTTCGTCAGGCTCTGGAAGACCGCAGACCGATATGACCCCAAGAGGGCAGCGTTAGTGACCTGGGTAATGCTCATTTCAAGACGACACATTGTGGATCGCCTCCGTAGAGCGCGCGCCCGCGTCAAGCCCGCGACCCTCGACGAGGCGTGGTCACCACCATCCGGGATCAACGCGCCGAACGAAAACGCAGAACTCGAAGAGCGCTTCGGTGCGCTCATGCAGATAGTCGAACAGCTCCCCGAACTGCAGCAGACAGTCGTCAAGCGTGCGTACCTGCACGGGCAGACACTCAAGCAGATCGGGACAGAGCTGGGGGTGCCTTTGGGAACAGTAAAATCGGCCCTGAGCCGGGCGCTCGTGCGCCTGCGTGAACGGGGCGGCAGTGAGGAGGCGGTGGCATGACCACCCGTGAGTTGTACGAATTAGCTTCGATGGATGCGCTCGGTTTGCTCGACGACGACGAACGACAGGCGTTCGAGAACGCGTTCCGCGCCGCACCGGCGCACGTCCAGGCAGAGATCCGGCGCGAGCAGCTGCGCGAGGCGCAGTCCACCGAGTACCTGCCCGATGTCAAGCCCCCGGCCTCCCTGCGCGCCCGCGTCATCGCGGCCGTGCTGGGCAAGGCGGAACTGCTCAACACCGAGCCAATCGCCTCGATCGGGCCCGCCGCCCGCTCCGCCGCTAGCACCACCGCATTCTGGCGCGCCGCGTGCATCGGTTTCGCGACCGCGACCGTCGTCCTCGCCGGCTTCGTCTACACCGTCGCCGAGCAGAACAAGATCATCGCCCAGGAAGCGCTCGACGCCGAAGTCATCGCCGACCTCCGCGATTCCGACGGGCGTCTCGACCAGTACCTCTACGCCTCGGAAACCAAATTCGTCTCTTTCCACCCGGCCGCAGCCCTCAATGCCGACGGTGCCAACACCAAAGCCAAGGCGCGACTGTTCTACAAGGATTCGACCAAGAGCATGCTGCTCGTATGCTCGGATCTCCCCATCGCCCCGACCGAATACTCTTTCGTCCTCCACAAGAAATCGGGCGATCCGGTCGTTGCACCCTTCAAGGTCACCAAGGACACCACCGGGATCGAGATCCATTCTGTTGACTTCTCCCAGCTCACCAGGTTCGAGATCCGCGCACCCTCGCGCAACGGCACAGCCGAAGTCATTCTCGAAGGCGGCGACGTCTGACACAGAAGAACCAAGTCGCAGTCGCGACTCTTCCTCCTCGCAGCGGGCGCTCATCAGCGCCCGCTTGTTTT
>JAJDDG010000036.1 GCA_029260435.1 Phycisphaerales bacterium
CCGTGCTGCCACCCACCCCGCCGCCTGTTCCATAAACGGGATCAGCCTGGATATCGAGGGATCCACCCACCGCTCCTCCGCGAGCAGCGCCGAGCGGTCGATCATCTCGCCGCGCCGGATATCCCGCGTCACCACAACCACATCCCTGCGCACCACCACCTCAACCCTGATTTTCTTATCCACCACCACCTGCCCGCCCCGCATCACGCGCACCCGCACCATCTGACGCGAGCCGCTCGTCGAAACCGGGTTCACGATAAGCCGCCCATCTTCCGCCGTCATCGCGAGCAGTTCCCGATCCTTGTCCTGGAACCGGAACCGCAGATCCGCCATCGCGGCTCCGAGCCCCGACGCGATCACTCCAGCGACCCGCGATTTCACACTTATCACCGCTCCATCCGCCGCCCCAACCCCGACCGCCTCGTGTACCACACGCTTTGGCTCAACTACCTTCTTTTCAACCGGAACGTGTGCCCGCACCGCCCGGATCAGGCACCGCGACCCGCTCAGCTCAACGCGGCTCGCGGATCGCCCGGCTTTCTCTATCGCACGCCGGATATCCGCCACCGTAAACTCGGGCCACTTCTCGCGTTCGAGCAGCGCACCGAGATCCTCGACGAGCACTACGTCCCCCACCGCGAGCGCATCCGCGCCATCCAGGTTGCAGACATCCGCGATCGTGAGCGCTCCCGCGCCCTCCACCCGCGCCGAAGCGCGGAGCTTGAGCGTATCCGCGTGTGCAGCTCCCGCGAGCACCGCCGCCAGAATGATCAAAGTCACAATCCGCATCACCGACCGCCTATCTGTTTACCGCCTCAGCTGGGAGATCGCCTGCAGCGTCTCGTCCGCGGCTCGGATGGTCTGCGAGTTCATCTCGTACGCCCGCTGCGTGCGGATCAGCTCGATCAACTCGATCGTCGGATCCACATTGCTCGTCTCAACGTGCCCCTGCACAAGATTGCCCAGCCCATCCTGACCCGGATCGCCCACGATCTCGTCACCCGACGCCGCCGACTGTGCATAGAGATTCTCACCGATCTGCCTGAGCCCCTGCGGGTTGATGAAGTTGGCGATCTGGATCGTCCCCTGGGACTGCGGCTCCTCGCTGCCCGGGATCTGGGCAAAGACTTCACCGGTCGAAGAGATCGATATGCCTGTTGCTTCATCAGGGATTGTGACGGGTGGGTCGAGTATGCGCCCATCGCCGAACGCCAAAACCAGCTCGCCGTCCTCGTTGATAGCGAACGTCCCCGCGCGTGTGTACGCCGCCCCGTTCGCGCCTCGCTCGTCCTCCACCTGCACCTTGAAAAACCCGCGCCCCTCGATCGCGATGTCCAGCTCCCGCCCGGTATTGCGCAACGACCCCTGCGCGAAGTCCAGCTGCGTCCCCGTCACGCGCACCCCCAGCCCCACGTACAGCCCCGTCGGGTTCCTGTCCCCATTCGAGTTTTCCGTGCCGGGCAGCGCCTTCTCCTGATAGAGCAGATCCGCAAACGACGCCCGCGACGCCTTGAACCCCGGCGTATTCACGTTCGCGATGTTGTTCGAGATCACTTCGAGCCGTGTTGTCAGGGCGCTCAGCCCGGAGGCGGCGGCGTTCAATGCGGTCACTGCCATGATTCGTTTCCTTGCCTAATTCCTGCCCTGTTAGCTCACACGACCGAGCGAATTGATCGCTCGATTCATTAACTCGTCGAAGTAGCTGATGATCTTTGCGTTCCCTTGTGCAGCCTTGCCCGCGCCCGCCACACTCATCATCGCGTCGATCGCGTTCACCCCGGACTGCTCGATCGCGCCCTGCACGATCCGCCCGGACGCGTCATCGATGTTCGCCTCCCCCGCCGCCTTCAATAGATTGTCCCCCTCCTTCACCACGCCCCCCAGCACATCGACAAAGCTGATCCGCCCGATCGATTTCCCGCCCTGCACCACAGACCCATCGCCCCGGATCTCCACCGCTCGGCTCGGGTCCACCTTGATCGTCCCGCTCCCACCATCCCGCAAGACCGCCCGCCCGTTCACCGCGAGCACCAGCTCGCCCTCCGAGTTGATCGACAGGCGACCATCCCGCGTGAACCTCGGCGAATCGTCCCCCGCGCTCGATGCCACCTGGATCATCCCCTTACCCTCGATCGCGATATCCAGCGGATTACCCGTGGTCTTGAGCGCCGCCTGCTTCATGTTCACCGTCGTCTGGGTCGGCATCACCCCCGCGCCGAGGCGTTCGAGCAGCGCGTTGGAATCCATGTGGTAGAGCCCGTCCTCCTCGCGCACCACCAGCCGCTGACGCACCGCGATCATGTCGGGCTTGAACCCGTCCGTCGTCACGTTCGCGAGGTTGTTCGACGCCACATCAAGCCGCGCCATGTTCGTCAGCATCGCCGACGCCGAGATGTACATCCCGTAATTCACGATTCACCCTCCCCGCTTGCGGGGGTATCGGTTTCGCTGCCCGCAGCGCAGGCGCCGTGCATGTGCATCGCCGCCGCGAGGTGCGCGAGCGCGACAACGCGCGACGCGACCACATCCAGGTCCATCGCCCGCTCTCGCCCGCCTGTCCGCTCCCCGATCTCGGGGAGTCGAGTTGTCGCCATCCCGGCTTCACGCATGTCGGCACTCCTTTGCCCGCGTGTTCCATTCCACAAACCCCGTGCCACCCCCCCACCCCTGTTGAAGAGCATGTACCCGGCAAGGCGTGCGCGTTGTGGTTTATCTGACCTACATCCGGCGCATCTTCTGCGCACATACTCCCGCCGCGCCCCCACGCCCGATGCAACGGGGCGATGATCACCCCACACACCGATCCCCTCTCCGACCCGCACATCCACCGCTTCCTCACGTTCATCCGTGTCGAGTGTGGGCTCTCCGAAAACACCCTCCAGGCGTACAGACGCGACCTGCGCGACCTCAACAACGATCTCCTCGCGAACAACATCGAAGGTGTAGACAAAGCCAGCCCGCGCCAGCTCGCCGAGCACCTGGCGCGTCTGCGCCGCGAGCGAGGGCTCAGCGCCTCCTCCGTCGCCCGCCACCTCGCCACCATCCGCATGCTCTACAAGTGGCTCGCCTCCGAGGGCGTCGTCGACGAAAACTGCACCGGGTGGCTCGAACGCCCCACGATCTGGTCGCGCGTGCCGAATGTGCTCAGCGCCGAGAAGATCAAAGCATTGCTCGAAGCCCCCCGCGCCGCGCCGAACGCCTCCCGCGACACCATCCCGCTCTTCAAACGCGACCGCGCCCTGCTCGAACTCATGTACGCCTGCGGCTTGCGCGCCTCGGAGATCTCCACCCTCGAACTCCGCGACCACCTGCCCACGCTCGGCGTCGTCCGCGTCACCGGCAAAGGCGACAAGCAGCGTCTTGTCCCCTACGGCAAACCCGCCGAAGCCGCCCTCCATGCGTACACCGACGAAGTCCGCCCGCGCCTGCTCAAGCCCGACGCCCGCGACGCCGAACGCATCTTCCTCTCTCGCACCGGTCGCCCGCTGGAACGCGTCGCCGTCTGGCAGATCGTCACGCGCCACGCCAAAGCCGCCGGGCTCAAGGGCGTGCACCCGCATGTGCTCCGCCACTCCTTCGCGACGCACCTGCTCTCGGGCGGCGCGGACCTCCGCGTGGTCCAGGAGCTGCTCGGGCACTCGAACATCACCACCACGCAGGTCTACACCCGCGTCGATCAGCCGCGCCTCAAAGACATCCACCAGAAGTACCACCCCCGCGCCTGAGCATACTGCCGTGCTCAGATCGGGCGACCGCTCGGCGCCTCGGGCGCGCTCATCGCCTGGCTCGCGCTGCCATCGCTCTCGCCGATCGCGCTATGCAGCGCGCCGACCGAGCGGGGCGAAGAAAGCTGCCCCATCTTCATAGATCGAATCTCGTTCTCGACCTTCTCGTCTAGCTGCGAGATGCTCGTCACGATCACCCCGTGCTCGACCCCGACCCTGAACCGGATCACCGCAGCCGCGAGCCCGCCGATCATCAGCAGCGGCAGCACCAGGTGCTGCCCATAAAACACAAACGCGCCCGTCCCCGAGCCGCGCATGTCCATCGATGTGCGCACCAGCGTCTCGTACGACACAAACACACCCGGGAACGCCACCTCGGGCAGCAACCCGCCCAGCGGCAGCGCCAACGCACCGACCACGAGTGTCCATGTGCACGCCGAGACCGCCATCTCCACACCCGGCACATTCGACCCGCCCGCGACACTCACCCCCTGCAACATCAACACCATCAGGATCAATACGGACACCACACCCACCGTCTGCACCAGCGCCGCGGTCCGCCGCAGCCGGACACCACCCGCCGAGCCCACCGTGTTCGGATCCGCGGCACCCGCCCACGACCCACCCGCCGTCTCTTCCAGCGCCGATTCAACAACCACCGGGGCCGATGTCCCGGTGCCGGGCCCGAGCTGCGTCACCCGAACATCCGTGAAATGCACGAACGACCAGACGAGCACCTGCGAGAGCAGCGCGAGCGCGAGCACACCCGCAAACGCGGTGATCCATATGCGCAGATGCTGGAACGCTGCCGAAGTGTGTGGGCGGGGCATGTGGACCAAAGATGACTCCTAAACAGATAGCGACCTCGACCCGCTATCGGCACGCCCCCCGCCCTGCTGCACGCCCCCCCGCCGACCCTCGCCCCCATCCAGACCAGACCCCCGCACGACCCGTATATCCCGTCCATCCGCCCGCCCCCTCCCGGATCGCTTCGAGCACCCCCCCGTCGTATACTTTCACTGAAGATTGAAAGTTAACCCCCCGGATCCCCCTCCCGCATGGTCAGACTCCCCGTCCCCAACTCCGCCCCCCGCACCATCCCCAACGCCGACGCGCTCGACGAGGGGCTGCTCGCCGATGTCGCCAACGGTGCCGCGCGCCTCACACCCGAGCAGGCGCTCGATCTCTACAACCGCGCGCCGCTCCACACGCTCGGCAGATTCGCCGACATGCGCTGCCGCTCGCTCCACGGCGACAACCTCCGCACCTACATCATCGACCGCAACATCAACTACACCAACATCTGCACCGTCCGCTGCACCTTCTGCGCATTCCGGCGCGACGCAACCGACCACGACGCCTACACCCTCGACGTCGAAACAATCCTCGAAAAAATCGAACAACTCGTCTCCATCGGCGGCACGCAGATCCTCATGCAGGGTGGCATGAACCCCGCACTCCCG
Organism: Phycisphaerales bacterium; assembly: GCA_029260435.1. Lineage (GTDB taxonomy): Bacteria > Planctomycetota > Phycisphaerae > Phycisphaerales > UBA1924 > OFTM74. The sequence goes on from JAJDDG010000036.1 coordinate 5,189, forward strand.
CTCGAGTGGTACGAGAACCTCCTCAACACCATCAGCGACCGCTTCCCAACGGTGCACGTGCACGCCTTCTCTCCCCCCGAATTCATCGAGTTCATCGATTTCTTCGACCCGCCGGGCGACACACTCGAAGACAAACTCCGCTACGTCATGACGCGCCTGAAAAACGCCGGGCTCAAATCCATCCCAGGCGGCGGCGGCGAGATCTTTGCCAACCCCGTGCGCAGAAAAATCGGGCTGGGCAAGGCGGACGCCGAAGCATGGCTCACCTGCATGTACGTCGCGCACTCGCTCGGCATGTTCACCAGCGCAACCATGATGTTCGGGCACATCGAGGGCATCGCCGACCGCGTGCACCACATGGACCTCGTCCGGCGCTGGCAGGACCGCGCCCTCTCAACAGCAGACGAATCCGACGACCCATGGGGACACTACAAAGCCTTTATTTCCTGGCCATTCCAGCCCGACAACACCCCCCTCGGGCGCGCAAAGGAATGGGGCACGGGCGAGGGCGATGCGCTCGACGCGCCCTTCCCGGGCGACGCCGTCGCCAACCTGTCCGGTGATGGCGACCCCCGTGCGCACAAGGAGTTCGGGCGCCGCATCCGCCTCGCCGGCGCGAGCGCATACCTCCGCACGCAGGCCCTCTCGCGCCTCATGCTCGACAACATCTACTCCATCGGCTCATCCTGGGTCACGATGGGCCCGCACATCGGGCAACTCGGGCTCTACTACGGTGCCAACGACATGGGCTCGGTCATGATGGAAGAAAACGTCGTCTCCGCAGCCGGCACCACCTACTGCCTCGACGAAGCATTCCTCTGCCACCTCATCCGCGGCTCGGGCTTCACCCCCGCCCAGCGCGATTCCTACTACGACATCCTGGATGTCCACACCGCGCCGGACTCACCGGACCTGCGCGTCACCGACTGGTCCGAGCACCGAATCAAAAAGCTGCACATCGAATCCAAGCCAAGCGCAACCGAAACACCCGTCCAGCTCACCGCTAGCGCTTCCGACTAACGCCCGTCACACCTCGTTGTCGTACATCAGACCGAGGTTCATCTCAAGCAGCTGCGTGTACCCGTACTCGCTGACCCCGCTCGGCACGATCTTCTGCACCTCTTCCTTGCTCTTGCCTTCCTTGTCGCGCGCATGCTCCACAGTCCGGCGCAGCAGCCCGAAGTAATCGATCTGCTTCTGGATCCCGGTTCGATCCGTCACGCTGCCATGCCCGGGCACCACCACCGTCTTCTCGTCGCACACCTTGAGCAGCGCCTCGCACGAACGGATCCACCCATCGATATCCACGCCCGCGCTCGTATCGCAGTACGCGTTGATCTCGTGGAACAACAGATCCCCCGTATGCAGGATGTTCAACCCCGGCAGATAAACAAACACATCATTGTCCGTGTGCCCCGCGCCCACATGACGCACCAGCACCTCTTGTTCCCCAACCGTAAACGATGCGTCCCCGCTCACCGTCTCCGTCGGTGCAAACGAGCTTGTCTCGATCTCGTCCCACCCAACTACCATGTTCTCCACTGTCTCGATCGCGCCCGCCGCCGAATCCGCGTCAGACTTCGCCAGATCGTTCAGCGTTGATCGCACTGCGCCGCGGTACCGCTCGCGCTGCCCCAGCACCCGCGCCTTCGCCTTCTCGTGCGCAACAACCCGCACCGATCCGGTGAACGCCGAGTTGCCACCTGTGTGATCCCCGTGGTGGTGCGTGTTGATCACAAGCTCCGGAGCCGTGCCCAGCATCCCGATCTCCCGCCCCAGCACCGCGCCGTACCCGCACAGCTTCGTATCAATCAGCAGCGCCGTGCGCCCGCTCTGCATAACCAGCGAGTTCCCGCCACCTCCCACCGCTACATACGCGCCATCCACCACCCGATCCCAATCCAGCACCGTTGTCATCGTGCCCGGCGCCCCCTGCCTCGCCCAAGCCGCCCCCGGGATCGAGCCCGCCGCCAACGCCATCGCCGCAAGCCCCGCAAACTCTCGCCGAGTCATCTCCATCTGTAGCCTCCTTATGCTCCGTGTATCCTACCCCTCCAATACACCCGATAGAGTGCGAGGGTCCCTCCCCCCTCCTTTATTCCAGTCCCCCGAACACCAGACCAAGGAACGCATCCGTGAAGGCCAATGAACTCAAGCCGGGCGTCGCCTGCATCTTCGACGGCAAGCTCTACGTCGTCATCAAAACCGAGCACGTCAAACCCGGCAAGGGCCCCGCGTATGTCCAGGCCAAGCTCAAAGACCCCAAGGGCGGTGGGTACATCGAAAAACGCGTCGGCTCCTCCGACACCATCGAAGGCACACACCTCGACCGACGCAAAGCCGAATACCTCTACCAGGACGCCGACGGCTACGTCTTCATGGACACTGATGATTTCGACCAGTTCACCCTCCAAGACGACATCGCGGGCGCTGCCATGCCCTTCCTCCGACCAAACACCGTCACCGAAATCGTCTTCCACGACGGCAACGCACTGCTCATCGAACTGCCCAGCGCCGTAGACCTCCAAGTCGCAGAGTGCCAGCCCGGCATCAAGGGCGCAACAGTCACCAACCAGCTCAAGGAAGCCGTCCTCGAGACCGGGCTCAAGACCCGCGTGCCCCCATTCATCGAAATCGGGGAAACCGTCCGCATCTCCACCGCCGACGGCTCCTATATGTCCCGTTCGAAGGAATGATCCCGCCGCGCACCGCGTTCAACAGGTGACGAGCGTCCGTGAAACGGTTATCGCCATAGACTCCAAGGGGTCTTCGCCCGATACCGTAGAGAAGACCATCCGGGGAAACGCACCATGCCCGACGCCATCATCGATCGAATCGACCCGACAGACCTGGACCTGGTTACGCACCTCTACAACGTCATGTTTCGACCGGAGCGCGAGGAAGACTGGATCTCGCGCCGGATCAAGGGGCGCTTCAACCCGCTCATCCAGGTCGCCCGCGTAGACAACGACGCCGTCGGGTTCTACATCGGCTTCGAGCTCAAACCAATCACGCACTTCGCGTGGCTCGTCGGCGTTGTCCCCGACCTCCGGCGCACCGGCGTCGCGACCCAGCTCATGTTCGCCGCCGAAGACTGGACCCGCACCGAGGGCTACCACACCATCCGCTTCGAGTGCGACAACCGCATCCGACCCTTCCTCCAATTCGGCATCGCCAACGACTACGACATCACCGGCATCCGCTGGGATATCGACCGGCTCACCAACCTTGTTATCTTCGAGAAGCAGCTCGAAGGCGTGCCCACGCCCGGCTCGCTCGACTAACCCACAAACCGCTCACTCGCCGATCTGTTCCCCGCGCTCCTTCTCGGGCAGGTATTCGCGCGCAAACCGATCCGTGTACTGCACGAGCAACCGAAGCCGCTTCGCCGAATCCGCGTACCGGTTCAGCGCGTGCTCGATATGGATCGTCGTTTTGTCGCCCGTCTCGATCGTCTTCTCCACCGCCATCCGCAGCACCGGCGCACCCCAGCTCGCGTACCCCGAGTGCGGATCCGAGATCGCGTACGCGTTGCGGAACCACTCGATCCCCTCGGGACCGGGCTTCGCAACCCACAACCGCCCCACCTTCCCGATCATCCGTGAATACAGATTCCGCGCCGGTTCCGCCTCCTCCCCCGCCGCCATCGCCTCCGCGACCAGCGCCTCGATCGCCTCACCGCGCACCTTGTACAGATCCGCGGTCGCCTCGAAAGCCGACGTCGGGTAGCCGTCGATATGACCATCGAGCCCCGCCAACGCCGCGATAAAGTGCGCCTTCAGTTCCTTCCCGATCCGTGTCACATCCATCGGCACCACGTCCGCCCCCGCGAGCCTGCTCGCAACGATCGATGTCACCCGCGCAACCATCGCCGCCGGCTCGTACGTCTCCCCAACCGCCTTGCGGTACCACGCGAGCGTGTCCGCGTTCGAGTGGTACGCCGTCCCCCGCGCACCGCCCGCACCGAGCCCCGCGCTCGGGATCCCAAGGTTGCAGTAGAACGCCACGTGGTCGGACCCGCCGCCGAGCGTCCCCACACTCGGCTCCGTCGCCCGCCTGCCCGAGCGCGCCACCCACGACTCGTACACCGTCGCATCCTCTTCCTCGCAATGCGCCACGCGCTTGCTCGAATCGAAAATCACCTGCGCAAGCATCGGGTCGCAGCTCGCGCGGAAATTCGATCCCATCGCCGCCATGTCCAGGTTGATGTACGCCATCGCGTGCTTCGACAACTCGGGCTGGTGCGCCTCGCACCACTCCGTCGATCCAATAATCCCAAACTCCTCCGCACCCCACGCCGCGAACTTGATCGTCCGGAGCGGACGCACCGCCTCATCGCCTGTCGCCAACTCACCGAACACCCGTGCGCACTCCAGCAGCACCATCTGCCCCGCGTTCGGATCGCTCGCCCCGTGCCCCCACGCATCATGATGGCACCCCAGAATCACCATCTGCTCCGGGTACCGCTCGCCCGTCAGCGTGCCGACGACATTCGCCGTCCGCATCACCTTCCACTCCTGTTCCACCCTCAACCGCAACGTCATCTCCTCCCCGCCCGTCACCCGGTACACAAACGGCAACCCCCCCTGCCAGTGCTCGCCCGGCACCGGATCACCCTGCATCCGAGACAGAATCTCCCGCGCCGTGTTCCACGACACCGGCTGCACGGGAATCGTCGGCAGCCCCACCTCGTGCATGTCGAGCCGCTCGATCTCGGTATCCGCGACCGCCGCAACGCCCGGTGTCAGCGGATCACCCTCGTAGTGCACAGTCGAGATGCACCCGCGCTGGATGTAGTCCGCCGTCGCCCACGCCCCCTCCGGGTACGCCAACCCTTTCATATACCCCACGTCCCGCGGATCCGAATAGATCACCAGCCCCGCCGCGCCGCGCGCTTCCGCGAACTCCGCCTTGTGCCCGCGGTAGTTCCCGCCGTACCGCGCGATCACGATCTTCCCCGCGACATCAATCCCCAGTTCGTCCAGCTTCTCGAAGTCCTGCATCGTCCCCCTGTTCGCGTACACCACCTCCCCCGTCACATCCCCCGACCCCGAATACCCGTTCCACCCGAGCGTCAGCTCGTGCTGATCCATGAATCCATCGCCGTCCACCGCCGGCTCGTCCACCGTTAATGACAGCTTGCCGGGCGACACAATCTCCAGCTCCGCAGACACCGGGCGCGCCAGCAGCACGTCGATCCACTGCACCTCGACATCCAGCCCGAACCCGCGCATCGCAGAAGCGATCCGCTCGATGTTCCGCAGATCACCGGCGCTCCCCGCAAGGTGCGGCTCAGACGACACCAGCTCGTGGAACCCCTTGAGCCGCTCCGCGTCAACCAGTGCAACAATCCGGTCTTCGTACACAAGCTGTCCCTCGCGCCGCTCGGGCAGGAACCGCCCGAGACTCCAGTCCTCGTCCGCGCCCGGGACCACCTTCTCCTTTGCCTGCATCCTTCCCGCATCCCAAGGCGCGACCTGCGCGATACCCACCGCACCAACCGCCACCACCCCGCACCCGACCGCCGCAACATTCCACCACGTCAACTTGCTCATCGCTCGATATCTCCTCGGACAATCCCCACCGCAGGATACCCCGCAAACCGACCCCGGTTCCATCCCCCCCTCTGTGGATACACTCCCCTCCCGATCCAGGAGACCGCCAGATGCTCAGAGTAAAACCCTTCGCCGCCCTCCGCCCGCCCGCGAACCTCGTCGAGCAGGTCGCGTCCGTACCCTACGACGTCGTCTCGCGTGACGAAGCCATCGAACTCGCAAAGGGCAACGACAAATCGTTCCTCCATGTGGTCCGCCCGGATATCGACCTCCCCGCCTCGGATAAAGAAGGCATCTACGCCAAGGGCGCAGAAAACCTCAACCACTTCGTCGCCAGCAACTGGCTCCAGCGCGACGCCGAACCCCGCATGTACCTCTACCGCCTCGACACCACCCTGCTGGGCGAACCCGTCTCTCAGACAGGTCTCGTCTGCTGCTGCCACAGCGATGACTACAACTCGGGCATCATCAAGAAACACGAGAACACCCGACCCGATAAAGAAAACGAGCGCACCCGCATGGTGCTCGATCTCAATGCAAACGCCGAGCCCGTCTTCTTCCTCTACAAAGACACACCCTCCATCAACGACCGCATCGCCGCCGATACCGCTGGCGATCCCGAGTACGACTTCACCGCGCCCGACGGCGTCCGCCACCGACTCTACCCCGCGCCCGACGCCAGCGCCTACGAAACCGCGTTCGCCAAACTCCCCGCCGCCTACGTCGCCGACGGGCACCACCGCACCGCCTCCGCAGCCCGCGCCGGCGCAGAACTCTCCAAATCCAACCCGAGCCACTCCGGCAACGAGGAATACAACTGGTTCCTCACCGTCCTCTTCCCCGCCTCCGAGCTGACCATCCTCCCCTACCACCGCACCGTCTCGGATCTCAACGGGCTCGCCCCCGAAGCGTTCCTCGAGAAACTCGCCGAGATCGGAACCGTCACCGAAACCACCGATCCCCAGCCCGCCTCACCCGCCTCGATCGGCGTCTATCTCGGCAGCGCCATCGGCTGGCGCACCTGCACCTTCCCTCAAGGCTCCATCGATCGCACCGACCCCATCGCCTCCCTCGATTATGTCCTCCTCACCGAGCGCATCCTCGACCCTATCCTCGGGATCAAGGACATCCGCACCGACAAACGCATCGATTTCGTCGGCGGCATCCGGGGCACCGGGGAACTCGAAAAACGCGTCGATTCCGGGAACGCCACCGTATCATTCGCGCTGCATCCGACCACCATCGAGCAGCTCATCGCCGTCGCCGACGCCGACCAGATCATGCCCCCCAAGTCCACCTGGTTCGAGCCCAAGCTCCGCTCCGGGCTCTTCGTCCACACCCTCGACTAACCCCCACCACCCCTACCATTCCAACCAAACACCGCGCCGCGCGGTACAATATTTCCAGTGCCACGCGGGGTTGGCACGGGCAAGGCGGGGAGTTTCGAAAACTCATGATGCAGGGGTGCGGGGCGGGAGGTGCGCTATGAAAGTCCTGATCGCAGACAAGTTCAACCAATCCGGTATCGACGCACTCAACAACACCGGGTGCGCCGTCGTCTCCGACCCCGAGCTCACCCCGGACTCACTCCCCGCCGCGATCAAGGAGCACGAGCCAGACGTCCTCATCGTCCGCTCCACCAAAGTCCCCAAGCCCTGCCTCGACGCCGCGAGCAAGCTCTCCATCATCGTCCGCGCCGGCGCGGGCTACGACAACATCGATGTCGCCGCCGCCTCCGCCAAGGGCATCATGGTCGCCAACTGTCCCGGCAAAAACGCCATCGCCGTCGCCGAACTCGCCTGGGGGCTCATCATCTCCTGCGACCGGCGCATCCCCGACCAGACCATCGACCTCCGCGACGGCAAGTGGGCCAAGAAGTCCTACGCCAAATCCCGCGGGCTGTTCGGGCGCACACTCGGCGTCGTCGGCATCGGCAACATCGGTGGTCATGTCATCGACCGCGCCCGCGCGTTCGGCATGCCAGTCGTCGCATGGTCCCGCTCCCTCACCGACGACCGCGCAGAACAGATGGGCATCGTCCGCGTCGACTCACCGATCGAGGTCGCCCGAGCCGCAGACGTCGTCTCGGTCAACGTCGCCCTCACCCCCGACACCACCCACCTCTGCTCCGTCGCCTTCTTCGACGCCATGAAACCCGGCGCAATATTCGTCAACACCTCCCGTGGCAAAGTCATCGACGAGCAGGCCCTCGCCGCCGCGATCGACGCCAAGGGCATCCGCGCCGGGCTCGATGTCTACGAGAACCAGCCCGCACCCAGCGACAAAGCATCGGACATCCCCATCACGCACAAACCCGGTGTCTACGGCACCCACCACTGCGGCGCCTCCACCGACCAGTCCCAGGAAGCCATCGCCGCCGAGGCGGTCCGCATCATCCGCAACTACAAAATCGAGGGCCACGCACCAAACGTCGTCAACCTCGTCCAGAAAACCACCGCCACCCGCCTCCTCACCATCCGCCACCAGAACAAACCGGGTGTGCTCGCGCATGTCATCGGAGCCGTCGGCGCCGCGGACATCAACATCGAACAGATGGAAAACGTCATCTACCAGGGCGGTGAAGCGGCCTGCGCCCGGATCCAACTCGACTCGGCACCCTCCCAATCAATCATGCAGCAGATCAACGATTCTTCCAAGCACGTATTAAGCGTTGACCTCACCGTCATCGAATAGACAATATGGAATCACCGCGCCACCAGGACCCCCACACCCCGGCTCCCAGGAGTTCACCCATGACCACCGCCCCCACACAAACCGCGACCGACCGCGCATTCAACTTCTCCGCCGGCCCCGCCGTCCTCCCCGAACCCGTGATCCAGCAGGCGAAAAAAGACCTCTGGAACGTCTTCGGCTCGGGCATGGGCGTCTGCGAACTCTCCCACCGAGGCCCGGAGTACGACCGCATCCTCGAAGAATGCCTCGCCGACACCCGCGAGATCGGCAACATCCCCGACAACTACCACATCCTCTTCATGCAGGGCGGCGCAACACTCCAGACCTCCATGATCCCCATGAGCTTCCTCCCCGCCGGCAAAACCGCCGACTACTTCGACACCGGAAAATGGTCCCACGACGCCGCAGCCGAAGCATCCAAGTTCGGCTCCATGAACATCGCCGGCATCACCCGCGACGAGAACTACTGCCGACTCCCCACCGAAGCAGAATCAAACTACTCCAATGACGCCGCCTACTGCTTCTTCGTCTCCAACAACACCATCTACGGCACCCAGTACAACCGCTTCCCCAACACCAAAGCCCCGCTCGTCTGCGACATGTCCTCGGACATCTACTGCCGCCCCATCGAGTGGAACAAATACGCGATGGTCTACGCGAGCCTCCAGAAAAACCTCGGCCCATCCGGGCAGGCGTGCATCATGATCCGTGATGACTTCCTCCAGACCGCGCCGGACGACACCCTCCCCAAACTCATGGACTACAAAATCGCGCAGAAGAAGCAGTCGCGCTACAACACGCCAAACACCTTCGCCATCTACCTCATGGGGCAGGTCGTCAAGTGGATCAAGAGCGAGTTCGGCTCCCTGGCAGCAGTCGAAAAATACAACATCGAAAAGGCCGCGCTCCTCTACGACATGCTCGACAACTCACCCTTCTACTCGGCGCACGTCAACAACCCCGACGAACGCTCCACCATGAACATCCCCTTCAAAACCACCGCGCCGGACCTCGACAAGAAATTCATCGCCGAAGCAGCGCAGATCAACCTTTCAACACTCTCCGGGCACCGCTCCATCGGCGGCATGCGCGCCTCGATGTACAACGCCATGCCCATCGAAGGTGCCCGCGCACTCGTCGAGTTTATGAAGAAATTCGAATCCGAGAACGCGTAACCCGTATCTCAAACCAACTCCCCCAAAGCGGACACCGGCTGGTGTCCGCTTTTTTTATTGGAAGTATGTACTTACCGCAAACCGGGCTGAATGCGGTTCATACCCTAGTTGGGCGGGTTTTGACTGGTGTCGTCATTTGCCGGTAGCCTGTTTGGAAGAATGGGCGGAGCCGATGCCATCGCGGGCCATGTAATCAGCGTGGGTGCAGCGTTTGCTGGACTTGTTTTGGTCTTTCTCGGCATTAATGTTGCCTCTTTTGATAGTTACGGTGCCGAGCAGCAAAAGCATGTCCGGGGCCGATTCAAGGCGCGGCTGGGCATTGCGTTTCTTGGGTTCTTTCTTTCGGTAGTCGCAGTTGGGTTAGGCTTCGCAGCCGATTGGTCCGAATCCCAAACACTAGCAATGTGGTCGGCTGGCGTGCTCGCTTTAGCGGTCGTTCTCACAGTGTTGGCGGCTGGCATGGTTGTATCCGATGTATTTGACTAGGCTCTGTTTGACGGATCGAATGTTCGGCGCATGGCCGGGTTGCGCCATGCCCCGAGATCCGTAATCCTCGTCGTCAGCAAGGAGGCTGACGATGGCGAAAAAGAACACGAAGAAGACCCGCACCGGTCGCGGCGTCGATGGCAAGCCCGGCAGGCGATACGAACTTGCCGATGATGGTTGGGATCGCATCGAACCATTGCTCCCAACCCAACGACGCGGCGGCGGGTGGGCCGAGCATCGCACCGTTCTCAACGGCATGTTCTGGGTGCTCAACGCCGGCGCGCAGTGGCGTGACATGCCCGAACGCTACGGCAAGTGGGAGACCGTTTACGGGCGCTACAGGAGGTGGACGCGAGAGGGGTTGTTCGACCGGATCCTGGCGCGGTTGCACGTCTCGCTCGACGAGTACGGCCGTATCGACTGGAGCGTCTTCGATGTCGATGGCACGAACATCCGCGCGCACCGGTGCGCCGCAGGCGGCTCGGGATCTTCGAAAAAAACAGGGCCAACGAGCCCGCCGACTTCGCCCTGGGGCGATCCCGCGGAGGCTTTGGCACGAAGCTTCATCTTGTGACCGATGGGCAAGGCGTACCGCTGGGTGCGCTGGTGACGGCGGGGCAGGCGCACGAGTCGAAGTCCTTCGAGGCGCTGATGGACACGGTGAAGATCGGCCGTCGGCGCCGCCCGGAAGCGGTAGCGGGTGACAAGGGGTACAGCTACCTGCGGATCCGGACGTGGCTGGCCGAGCGTGGGATCAAGGCGGTGATCCCGGCGCGATCGAACCAGCGGGCGGTGAAGCTGGACCGCGCGATGTATCGACGCCGGAACGTAGTGGAGCGTTGCATCGGTTGGTTGAAGGAATGCCGCCGGATCGCGACGCGGTACGAGAAGCTGGCGACGCATTATCTGGCGATGGTCAAGCTGGCGATGATCCAGCGGTGCCTGCGAGTTCTTGATCCGTCAAACAGAGCCTAGCCCGTGCCTCCCAACCAAACAAAAACGGGCACCCTCATCCGAGAGCGCCCGTTCGATATCAATTTATGAACGCACCCTCAGGCTACGTAATCGGCGGGCAGTCGTCACCCAAGCGGAACAGCACCGAGCTGATGTCGTTCACATCAACCGCGCCGTCCCCATTCGCGTCGCCGTTCCCACCCTCATCTCCGAGCCGCAGCAGCACGTAACTGATGTCGTTTACATCGACAGCGCCGTCACCATTGACATCACCCTCGCACTCCGGGCAACCAACCAACGAGAATATCTTTATCATACTTTCGATATTTGCATGGCCATACAACACGGATCCATCGATCACCATCCGCCTCGACACGTTAACACTCTGCGTCGCGATGATCTCCATCGATCCCGGATCGCGGATATCGACAACCTGCATCATTGTCCCACATTTAACGTAAGCGAGATGATCGTGAACCACCATCTTGAAGCACCCACCCCCAGGCATATCTAATCTCGCAATGATTGAGGGCAAACTCGGATCATGAACATCAATACACAACAATTCGAATTCCTGGTCAAGGTCTTCCACGAGCACATAAAGCCTTCCATCCACCAAAACTGGACTCCACCACCATTCCACGCTCCCCTCAGACGCAACAGAACCGACCTCTTTCGGCGACGTAGGATCCCCGAAGTCGACTATCCGTAACCCAAAGCCGTGGCTCCCAGCGTCATACACATACCGCCCATCGGACACGATATATCCCGCTTGCGCAATCGAGTCCGAAGGTATCGGAAAGTTATATGTGCCGAGCAGAGTCGGTGAAGACGGATCGCCGATATCGAATAGCTCGATCCGCTCGAGTCCACCCATCGCCAAGCGATCGCCATGTGCCGCAAGAGCCGCGAAATCGGGACGTCCACCATCGTAATAAAACTCGACGAATTCAGGAGATCTCGGATCACCGAGATCGATCGTTTGGAAGATGTTTAATCCAGCAAACTGCAACACACCAACATCACCCAAGAGAATGATGTCTCCTCCACCACCCACTAGGGGATTAGGTACAGACGCCACCAGAACCGGAGAGCCCGGGTCGCTTACGTCATGAACACGAAAATCGGTGGTGCCTAGCGGTTCCGAAAATCTTGATGAATACAACAGCCCGTCCCGCACCGCGATAAATACAAAATTTGTCGACAAATCATCCCAAGGCACAAATGATCCGATCGGTTCAAGGGGTGAACAATCCTCACTCTGCCCCCGCACCGCGCCCGCAACCATCCCAACGGAAAAGACTGCAGCAACCATTAGCCGGTTTGTTTGATTCGTCATCGATCAGTACTCCAAACCCACGACAGCGTGACCTGCTTCTGTATACGCAACAGTGCTAAAAACAGATCCCCGTCATGATGAAGTGGCCGCCCAAACCCACGCGCCCACCGAAATATTTAAAAAACATGTCCTTGCCCCGCACCCTACCCAACCACAATCCCCGCCACACAAGCAGTCATCCAGCTCGCCAGCTCGCCAGCGCGCCGCCGCACATCGCCCGCAGCACGAGGGGCGGCTGCGTTCGATGGCGTTGCTCGAGGGCGACGCGGGCAAGAGGCGTCAGGTATCGCGTCTGCGGACGTGCGTCGAGCGGGTGTTCGGGTGGCTGACGGGTCTGGGCGGCGGGCACCTGCCGCCGTGGGTGCGGACGCTACCACGAGTGAGGCGTTGGATCATGGCCAAACTCGCCATCCTCCACGCCGCATCCGCCGCTTGATGCAATTTGTTGCTTCTAGGGAGAGGGTGGTCGAGCGAAGCGAGACCGGGTGAGGGGTCTTCTCATTTCTCCACGCGCCAAAAACAGAAACGCCCCGCCGGTGGCCGACCGACGGGGCGAAAGATCATGTCGCGCGTGAGGTGCCCTCTCACGGCGCTA
>JAJDDG010000037.1 GCA_029260435.1 Phycisphaerales bacterium
TAGATGAACCCCCGCCGCTTGCACAGCGACATAATCTCGTCCATCGACTTCTTGCCCGCATCAATCTCGACTGCCATCGTCCCTGCTCCTTCTATCTATAGATAGGGAGAGCCACGATACCCCCCCGATCACCCCTCCACAATCCCGCCCGAGTCAGTGCGGTTGCATCCGGTAGTTCACGTTCGACATCTGCCCCCTCTCCCCACCGGGGGAGAGGGCAAGCGAGTTCCGGCGCGCCGGGATTCGCGCGGGTGAGGGGGTCTTCTCCCGTGCCACCGACCCGTCTTCGGGTCAGTGTTCTCCCTCTTCTTTATCTACCTGATGCCTGATCCCTGGTGCCCGATGCCTAACAAAAAAACCGAGCCCTCTCGAGCTCGGTTCGATCATTCAAACACCAGCGCTATCCCTTACGCCCGCGTGTACTTGATCTCCATGTGCTTCATATCTTCCTGCCCACCCTTCACCGTGAACGAAGTCATCGTGTGATGATCCGCGTCCTCGATCGTCACCTCCGAGCGCCCACTCGAACCATCACCACACGGGCTCTCGCTCACCCGGTGCATCACCCATTTCTTCCCACCCGCGTCAACCGTCCCCTGATCCAGATGCATCATTGTCGCCGCGTTATCGATCCACATCCCCTCGTACTTCCCGCTTGCCTTGTTGAACCCGAACCAACCGCGCCCCGCGAACTCCGGGAACGGCCCCTCGCACGGATCGCCCGTGTATGTCTGTTTCAAAAACTTCCCGCCCAACTCCAGTTCATTCACCATCGTCCCCGTCACCACCATCGCCTCCCCCGGACCCATCCACATACTCACCTCCGCCCGCCACGTCCCCTCGAACTGCTTCAGATGCTCGTGCTCCGGCGCCGGCTTTGACATCTCCGCAAAGTCCGGCATGCTGCAACTTTCTTCACCCATCGCTGATCTCCTTAATTGAGTAAGCCCAACTTAATATCAGAGCAGATCTCGAAGAATCTGCAAGAGCCGCGCCCGAAGTGTTAGCATGTTCACCGATCAGATAACACCCGTGAGGTTCAACATGCTGTGCCGCAAAACTCTCGTGGGGCTCTGCCTCACCGCGTTCGCACTCACCGCCTGCTCCAAGAGCAACGAATACGCCGCCCCCCCGCCCCCGCCGGTCACCGTCGCCGCACCTGTCGCACAACAAGTCGCGCCGACCGTCCGATTTACGGGCCGACTCGAAGCAGTCGAAACAGTCGAGATCCGTGCACGCGTCAAGGGCTTCCTCCGTGAGCGCCGTTTCGAACCGGGCGATCTCATCAAGAAAGACCAGATCCTCTTCCTCATCGAACAGGATTCCTTCCGCGCCGATGTCAACGCCGCCGAGGCGCGGCTCAGCCAGGCCCAGGCAGCAGCAAGCCTCGCCCAAATCGTCTACGAGCGCAACAAAGAAGCGTTCGATCTGGGAGGCACAAGCGCTCTCGAACTCCGCACCCGCGAAGCCGAACTCGAACAAGCCAAAGCCGTCGTCCTCGAAGCCGACGCCGCGCTCGACACCGCAAAGCTCGACCTCCAGTACACCGAGATCCGCTCGCCTATCGACGGCCGCATCACCGAAGCATTCGTAGACCTCGGCAACCTCGTCGGCTCGGGCGATTCCACACTCCTCGCCAAAGTCATCGACGACACCGTCATCCACGCATTCTTCGAGATCCCCGAAATCACGCTCCTCGAACACCTCGACAAAACCGACACCCAGCGAGACAACTCAAAGCGTGGCAAGTTCACCGTCGCCCTCGTCCTCGCGGATGGCGCAACCTATCTCAACCGAGCAACCATCAACTACATCGATCCCGAGGTAGACCGCCACACCGGCACCGTCCAGGTCCGCGCAACAGTCCCAAACAGCGACACCAAACTCTTCCCCGGCATGTTCGTCCGCGTCGAGTTCGCAGAAAAACCCATCGATGCCCTCCTCGTCCCCGACGCCGCGATCCAGCGAGACCTCTCCGGCGCGTTCCTCCTCACCGTCGCCGCAGACAACACCGTCAACAGAACACCCGTCGAAATCGGGCAGGTCTTCGACGGCATGCGGGCCTGCCTCTCGGGGCTCTCGCCCGACGCGAGCGTGATCGTCGTCGGCACCCAGCGAGCCAGAGTCGGCGCCAAAGTCACACCCAAACCCGCCCAGGCAAACTGAGGAGCCAGCACAATGAGCAAGCTCTTCATCAACCGCCCGATCTTTGCTTCCGTTATCTCGATCGTCATCGTGATCGCCGGGCTCGTCTCGATGAACGCGCTGCCGATCTCGCGGTACCCCGAGATCGCCCCGCCAACCATCACCGTCAACGCCATCTACCCCGGCGCCGACGCCCAGACCGTCGCCGAAACCGTCTCCACCCCGCTCGAACAGGAAATCAACGGCGTCGAAGGCATGCTCTTCATGTCCTCCGTCTCCTCCTCCAACGGCGCGGTCACCATCACCGTTACCTTCGAGGTCGGTACAGACCTCGACATGGCGCAGGTGCTCGTGCAGAACCGCGTCGCCGTTGCCGAACCCAAACTCCCCGAAGAGGTCAAACGCCAGGGTATCACGGTCAAAAAACAATCCGCAGAGATTACACTTCTGATCTCGCTCTACTCCCCGGATTCTACCTACAACGACCTCTTCCTCTCCAACTACGCCTCCCTCCAACTCACAGACCAGATCGCACGCGTCAACGGTGTAGGAAATGTCACTCTCTTCGGCGCGGGCGACTACGGCATGCGCGTCTGGATAGACCCCGATCTGCTCCGAGCGCGCGACCTCACCACAAACGATGTCCTCGCGGCCATCCGCGAGCAGAACGTCCAGGTCGCCGCCGGCAGGATCAACGCCCCACCAGCACCGGGCGACGGCGCAACAGAGTTCGTTGTCAACGTCAAAGGCAGGCTCACAGACCCCGCCGAATTCGAACAGATCGTCATCAAGTCCGACAACGAAGGCCGCATCGTCAAACTCGTCGACGTCGCAACCGTCGAACTCGGCGCGAAAGACTATTCCCAGATCTCCCGCTTCAACTCCAACCCCGCGGCCATCCTCGCCATCTACCAGCTCCCCGGATCCAACGCCATCGATGTCGTCAACGGCGTCAACGAAACAATGGACCGCCTCGCGCAGAATTTTCCGCCCGGCGTCGCGCACGACATCTCATACGAATCCACCGATGTAATCCAGGCATCCATCAAAGAAGTCGTCATCACCCTCGCCATCGCCATCCTCCTCGTCATCCTCACCGTCTACGTCTTCCTCCAGAGTTTCCGCGCAACACTCATCCCCGCAGCAACAATCCCCGTCTCCCTGATCGGCACCTTCGCGGTCATGCTCGTCATGGGCTTCTCCATCAACCTCCTCACCCTCTTCGGCCTCGTCCTCGCCATCGGCATCGTCGTGGACGACGCCATCGTCGTCGTCGAAAACTGCACCCGCCACCTCGACGAATCAGGCATGTCACCAAAGCAGGCCGCCCTCAAATCAATGGAAGAGGTCACAGGGCCGATCGTCGCGACCACCCTTGTCCTCCTCGCCGTTTTCGTCCCGACCGCCTTCCTCCCCGGCATCCAGGGCCAGCTCTTCAAACAATTCGCGCTCACCATCGCCATCGCAACCGTCTTCAGTTCGATCAACGCCCTCACACTCGCACCCGCCCTCGCCGCGATCCTCCTCCGCCCCACGCCAAAGAAACCCGCCCTCCCATTCCGCATCTTCAATAAATCACTCGACGCAACCACCACCGTCTACGTCGCATTCGTCAAACGCGGCATCCGCGTCGCCGTGCTCACATGCATCGCCTTCGCGGGCATCATCGCCGCAGCCCTCTGGGGATTCGCACAGCTCCCGACCGGCTTCGTGCCGCAGGAAGACGAAGGCTGGTCCATGATCGCCGTCCAACTTCCCGACGGCGCCGCGCAGCACCGCACGGACGATGTCCTCCAGCGTATCGAGCGCATCGCCCAAGACACGCCCGGCATCGCAAACGTCATCGCCATCACCGGCTTCTCGATCATCGACCAGGCCATCGCCTCAAACGCCGGCACCGTCTTCGTCATCTTCGATCCATGGGACGACCGCGCAGACCCCGCCCTCTCTCAAGGTGCCATCATCGCATCGCTCAACCGCTCGATGTACTCCATCCAGGAAGGAACCGCATTCTCATTCCCCCTCCCCTCCCTGCCGGGCATGGGCAACAACGCGGGACTCCCCGCGCAGCTCGAAGACCGCGCAGGCGCAGGACTCCCCGCGCTCGCAGGCGCATCAAGACAACTCATCGACGGCGCCTTTTCACAATCCGGGCTCGCCTCCGCCTTCACGACCTTCCGCACAAACACGCCACAACTCTTCGTCGATTTCGACCGCGATGCCATCAAATCACGCGATGTCGCGATGCAGGATGTCTTCGACACACTCGGCGCGGCGCTCGGCTCCGCCTACGTCAACGACATCACACTCGCCGGACGCATCTTCCAGGTGCGTGTCCAGGCCGATGCGCGCTACCGCGCAACCCCAGAAGATATCACCCGACTGGAAGTCCGATCCCAGTCCGGCGCGATGGTCCCACTCGGCGCCGTCGCGAAGATCGAGGACCGCGTCGCGCCCTCCGTCGTCACCCGCTACAACGTCTACCCCGCAGCCAAAATTATGTTCATCCCCGCGCCAGGAGTCTCCATGGGCGATGGCATGGCGCTCGTCGAAAACACCGCCCGCGAAACACTCCCGCCCGGCTTCGAGATCGAATGGACAGACATCGCCTACCAGGCGCAGCAATCCGGTTCACCAATCGCTGTCTTCATCCTCGCGATCATCCTCGTCTACCTCGTCCTCGCCGCGCAGTACGAAAGCTGGTCCCTCCCTGTCTCCGTCATCGTCGCCATCCCAACCGCCCTCCTCGGCGCAACCGTCGCGCTGTTCCTCCTCCACCTCGATTCAAACCTGTACACCCAGATCGGCATCGTCCTCCTCATCGGGCTCAGCGCAAAGAGTTCCATCCTCATCGTCGAGTTCGCAAAGGAACGCCGCGAACAGGGTGACTCCCCCGCGCAAGCAGCAGAAAACGCCGCGCGACTCCGCTTCCGCGCAATCCTCATGACCGCATTCAGCTTCATCCTGGGCGTCCTCCCCCTCCTCGTCGCATCCGGCGCAGGCGCAATGTCCCGCCAGGCCATCGGCGCAACCGTCTTCGGCGGCATGCTCGTCGGCACCGTCATCTCCCTGCTCTTCGTCCCCGTGCTCTACTTCGCCGTCCAGCGCACCGCCGAAGCATGCAAGCCACCCAAACCCGCACCCACCGACACCTAAACCCCATACCTCTTCTTCACACCGGGCACCAGCACCTCGCTGAACGCCTCCGCCATCCCGAACCTTGGCGCAAACCCCCAGTCCCGCGCCGCCGAGCCGCAATCCATATCTGCGGGCCACGAATCAATAATCGCCTGCCGCTGCTGGTCCACCTCATACGTAATCTGCGCATCCGGAAAATGCCTGCGCACCTCCGCAGCAAGCTCCCCCGCGCTCGCGCTGAACCCCGCCACGTTGTACACACACCGTGTCAGCTTCTCCCGCTCTGCGCCCGCGAGCAACAGCGTCGCCTCCACCGCCTCGCCCATCGTCATGAACGGAATCCGCGAATCCTCGCGCACAAAGCACGCATACGCCTCGCCCCGCGCCGCCGCATGCACCATCTCGGGCCCGTAGTCACTCGTCCCACCCGCCGGCACCGTGTCCGCACTAATCAACCCCGGATACCGCAGACACCGAAAATCAATCAGCCCCTCGACCCGATCCTGCGCAAGCTGGCGGTAATGCCGAGCGTAGTACCGACCGAGGTGCTCGCAAGCGAGCTTGTTGCACCCATACATAGTCGTCGGCTCGAGATACGCATCCTCAACCACCGCGCCCGCCCCCGCCTTCGTCCCCGGATCCCCGATCCCGTACGCCGCGATCGAACTCGGATACACAAACACCACACTCCCCCCGTGCGAGCGTGCCTGCTCCGCCGCAAGCTGCAGCAGGTTGAGTGTCCCCACAACATTCACCTCGTGCGCCCGCTCCGGCGCATACTCACTCCGCGTGCTGAGCAGCGCCGCGAGATGAAAGATCCGCTCTATCTCAAACATCGAGAGCAACCGCGCAAGCAGCGCCTTGTCGCAGATATCCCCGACAAACGTCTGTGCGCACATCCCCTTGATCTCGTCGTCCATCTCCCGCAGATCCACCGCGATGATGTCTGTTCGCCCGTGCTCGTGCAGCGCGCGGATCAGCCCGTGCCCCACCTCGCCACCCGCCCCGGTGATCAACACCCCGCTGCTCCGTCTCGCGCCGCTCATCGTGCTCATCCGCGCATCCTACCGCCCATCCCCTTCCCGGACCCGCGCCCCCCATCCACCCCGCACAACCAGACCACTTCCCCGCCCCCCCGCCACTCCCGGTCCATCCATCCCCCGCCCCGCTCGATCCCAACCCTGCAGACCCGCGCGCACCCCGCGCGCCAACAGCAGGAACCCCGACGGAGTCGGCACACTATGTTCAAAGCAATACTCACCGCGCTCGCCGTGTGCTGCGCCGCACCCTCCACCAGCGCCGCCGTGCAGCACTCTGCAAACGGCACCCCCGTCTCCATCACCCCCGTCGGCTTCGCCCAGGGCTACCCCGCAAACTCCTTCATCATCGAGCACACCTCCAGCGCCTCCTTCGGCTTCGCAACCATCTGGTGCACCAACAACGAATCACTCGGCCGCATCATCTGCGACAACACCGCAACCGGCCAGCTCCTGCTCCTCCAGATCGGAAAGGGAAACACCTCCCCCAATACCTGGCCCAACAACATCCAGTCCATCGAACTCGACGCCGCAAACTTCCCCGGCTTCAGACCAATCATCATCACCAACATGAACACAAAAGGCGATGTCGGCGGCATCGCCGCGCACCGCATGTTCGACACAACCATCCGGGGCGATGTCACCGGAAACATGATCTTCCCCCTCCCCTTCTTTGGATTCGACCCAAACGCCAACGGCCCCGGAATCGAAAACTGCACCATCGAGGGCGACTGCTTCGCCTCCATCGAAGTCGAAACCCAGATCATCACGAACCTGACCGTAAAGGGATCATTCGGCGCCCCCTCCACACCGCAGCACATCTACCTCTCCGGCGCCCGCTGGATCGAGTCATCCAAGTTCTCAGAATTCCACGGCAATATCTGCACGCCAATAGGCGGCCCCATCTCCTCCACCGCGGATGTCTCGTTCACCACCGAGTTCGGCGGCCCCGGTTCTTTCTCGGGTGAAATCGTGATCTACCGCAACGACGCGTGGCCGATCCAACCGGGCGAGCTCGACTTCCAGGGGCCAATGTCAGGCGTCGTCAGACAATCCCTCGGCTTATTCGCCGGCTTCGGCTCCATCAAACTCCCCGGTGCCGCGCAGTTCTCCGGACAGATCATCCTCAACGACTCCGATACCCAACCCTACTGGAGCGGCCCGCTCACAATCGGAGGCGTCACCATCACAAACTTCTACACCGACACACCCGCAGCCCTAGGCGGCGGCTCCATCGGCGTCGTCCCCTTCGCCCTCCACGAAGAAGCCTGCTCCCCAACTCCAAACCAATCATTCACCGCCTCCACCGCGCCATCAAC
>JAJDDG010000038.1 GCA_029260435.1 Phycisphaerales bacterium
TGCCGGAGCCGTCGAGGGGCTGGCGATCGAGAACCTGGAAGAAGACGAGGTGCATGTGCATGGGGTGCATGACGCCCGAGAGGTTGTCGAATTCCCAGATCTCGGTGTCGCCGACGGTCATGATCTCGGAGATGGTGTCCCAGGGCAGCCCGTTGATCGTCCAGACATTCGTCGGGCATCCGCCGCCGCCGTGCGGGTTGGTTGTCTTTTGCAGATCGAAGTTGCGTGTGCGGACGGCCTCTGCTTCGGGGATGGGCGTGATGCTGTTGAGCACCGCGGGGGTTGCGGGGGTGGGCCCGGTGGTGGCGGTGACGATGAATTTCATGACTTCGGGGAGGTTGTTGGCCGGGTTGCCGTTGGGGAAGGGTGCCTGGGCGGAGTTGGTGACGAGGATTTCGGTGCCCGGCGCGAGGGCGCTGAAGTCGATCAGCAGGTCGGCTCGTTCGGCACCGGCGAGTGTGATGGAGGTTCGAGTGACGGGTGCGTTGAGGAAGCCGCCGTCGGAAGTGATGACATCGAAGGGGAGTCCGCCGAAGCTCAGGTTGAGCACCCGAGAGTTGCACCCGTTGAGCGCGCGGAATCGGTACTTGGCCTGATTGACGTTGTAGTAGGGCCAGACCTTGCCGTTGACGAGCATGAGTTCACCGAAGAATGTTTCCTGGGATGCGCTCGGGTAGGAGAGGGAGCCGTCGGGGTTGAGCGTGCGGTCCTGGATGATGAGCGGCACTTCGTATTCACCGGCGGGGAGCGAGAGCGCATCTTCGTTTGCGTCGCGGACGATGTACCCGGCGGCGAGCCCGGCGTAGACGTTGAGGCGCGTAATGCCGAGCGCGTGGTCGTGGTACCAGATCAGCGCGGATTCCTGATTGTAGTTTGGATAGGTGTAGGTGAAAGAGTTGCCTGGGAGGACTGTGTTTTCCGGGTAACCGTCTACATCGGCGGGGACGTGCCCGCCGTGGAGGTGGACGATTGTTTTGGCGACATCCTCAGCGCCGTGGGCGCACAGATCGACGTCGAGGAGGTGGTCGGTGCGGAGGACGCCGAACTCGTCGCGCAGGTCGTTGTTGAATGTGATGGTGACGGGGTTGTCTTCGCGCGCGACGATTGTGGGGCCGGGGAATACACCCTCGTATGTCCAGAGTGTTGTGGGCGCGAGGTCGCGGTGGAGTTGCTGGGTAGTCTGCACGATGTCGATGTCGTAGGTGGCGGTGCCGCCGATGGTGCCGGTGGTTGGTGTTGCGATGGGTGGGAGGGGCATGAGATCGACGTATTTTTCGAGGATGAGGGGGCAATCTGTAGTTGCGCAGGTCGTAGAGGGTCCCTGCCATGTGCCGCTCTGAGCGATGCAGTCTGCTTCGGAGAGTTCGGCGCAGGATCCGTCGTTGAAGCAGCATGCGCCGTCGGGCTGGGGGCAGGGGTTGGGTGTGCAGGAGGTGCCGTCGCCCTGATACGACCCGCTGGCATTGGTGCAGTCGATGAGCGAGAGGACGGAGCAGTTGCCGTCGGCGAAGCAGCATGCGCCGGTGCCGGCGGGGGGTGTGAAGGTGATCTGGAGGGCGGGTCGCTGCGCGATGACGGTGTTGGTTCTCGAGTCGAAGCGGGCTGCGGTGCGTTTGGTTGTTTCGTCGGAGAGGACGATCCACCCGTAGTTAGTGGATGGGCCGTCGAGCCATGATTGCGTGTCGGCGACCATGTCGATGGTGGATCCCCATGTGTAGTACTGCATGGTGTTGCCGACGGTGATTGTTGCGCTGTCGAGCGCGATGTAGTCGCCGCCGGGGGAGATCCACGCGGGAGACGTGGGGGGGTCTGCTTCGTTGTAGAAGGTGTAGTCCCATGTTGCGTCGTTGTTCAGGGCGGAGTCGCCGGCGCCTTCTTCGCCGCCTGCGTGCGATGCACCCTCGCCCCAGTCGGTTGTGATCCGGTGGATCGATACCGGATCGAATGTGTTTTTCGATCGCGACATGTAGAGGGTCATCTGGACATCGGTGATCACCGAACCGGGCGGGATCGCTGAAGCGATGTCGAAACGGATCAGCCCGCGCCGGTTGGTGCCGGCGTTGTTGGTCTGTCCTGAGAAGAAATAGTCGCCTGCTCCGTTTGAGAGTGTGGCGTCTTCGGAGAACATGGTGTTGTCACGGTCCGCCGCGATCGTGATCACATCGGCTCCGGCGATCGAGGTCGCCATCGCTGCGAATAAAACGCTCAGCACTTTCGCAAGCATCTCAAACATCTCCCGTGTTGTTAGTGCCGGACCGGGGTTCTCCCTGGCCCGTTGTCCCCGCTGACACCACCCCGCTGAATAACGAAATTCAGAATAGAATATCTTGAATAGTACCATTATTTAGCGGTTTGTGGGGGATTTGGGGAGCCAGGGAGCCCAGTAAAAGGGGGTTGGTAAATACCGGTGTTTTATCCGAGATTGTGTCGGGTGCCCATTGGTTCAAGGCGTGTGGGGTGCAATTCGACGCATCGACGGTTTGGGGTCTTGGGTTGGGTTCTAAACGGGATGTTGGCGGGGGGGGTGTTGCGAAGAGCCGGTTATTGGTTGCCGGTGTGTGCTGGCGTGGCTATCTTGCTCCGCTGCGGCTCGGTTTGTGCTGCTGTGCGGGCGTAGCTCAATTGGATAGAGCACCTGACTACGGATCAGGAGGTTAGGGGTTCGACTCCCTTCGCCCGTGTTCGACGAAAAACGCCCCTGGCAATTGCTGGGGGCGTTTTTTTGATGCACCGAAACAGTTTGTGGGCGAGGTACCAAATCCGGTATTGGGATGCGATACCGGATGCGATACCGGATTTTGGTTGTCGAAGGCGGTACAAACTTATATCGGTGGTAGGGAGTACGTCGTGCAACGAGAGGATGATTTTACGATCTACAATCAGGCATGACAGATATTCAGGACATCTTGAAAGCGAAGAAACATCTCGAATCATCAATGTTCCCATTGAACGCAGCGCAGATGTTTGGATCGAGCGTGGTTGACCTGCCCCTCTCATCGCGAAGACGGTGACAGCGAATTGAGGGCGTCGGTGCGCGTGTTTACCACCACTGGCCCATTATCCGCCGATTCACTTTATGATCCATTTTCTGCCTACAGGAGAATTCATATGTCCACCTTCGCTTCCGCCATGAAAGATGAAATCCAACGGCTCGCCCGCAAGGAAATCAAGGCCCAAACCGCTGCCACCAAACAAGCCTCTACCCAACATCGAAAAGATATCGCCGAACTCAAGCGCCAAGTCCGAGACCTCACCCGACAAGTCGCTTACCTCGAACGCCAGGAACAGAAGGGCTCTTCGAAGCCTGCCCCTGAGAAGCTCGCCAAGAATGCTCGGTTCTCTCCGAAGATGGTGAAGGCTCATCGGGAGAAGCTGCAACTGTCTGCTGCTGACTATGCGGCGCTTGTTGGGGTTTCGGCGTTGACGGTTTACAACTGGGAGAAGGGTAAGAGCAGGCCTCAGCAGAAGCAGTTGGCAGGTCTTGTTGCGGTTCGGCGGTTGGGCAAGCGGGAGGCGTGGCGGAAGCTGGAGATGATGGAGGAGTAGTCGGCAAGGCGAGGATTGCTCATTTGCGATGCAGGTGAGGGGCAAGCGCGATGGCCAATGGCAGGGATTTTTGCGTTGTTTAAGATTGGAGCATGCAAACAACTGCCAATGTCATTGCCGAAGGGTTCTGTGCCGCGCTCGATGCCGGAGACTGGCCCGCTGTCTCATCACTTCTGGATCCAGAATGCGAGTACCACTTCCGTGGTGAGGTTACTGCTGGCATAGACATCATTGTTGGGTCCTATCGAACGATCGATGAGTGGGTACACGAGACATTTGAATCGGTGCACTACGAGAGTCATGTGGAGCTCCGTTCTGATGACGCTGCGCTCATCACGTTTCGAGATCAGATGGACCACGGCGAGCACCATCTCGATTTTCGTTGTCAGCAGCTGATTCAAACGAATAGGCATGACCTGATCCGACGGATCACACATATTGATCTGGAGGGCGAGCCTGAGAAAGTCATCCGGTTCAACGCTGCATGTGGTGTTGTCAAACCTCAATAACGGGTTGAAACAGGCACCGGTTTTTCATTCTCAAATAGCATCGGGTTCAGGGGGCAGGGGTGTCGGCGCGTACCGCGCGGTTGGTTTGCGAGAGAATCGCTTGAGTGCGGAAGAAAATTGAGTATTTGTTTTTAACGCGCGCGGGGTGGTAGAGGATCCGGGCCTTTGGTCTTTTATTCTTGAGGAGCGCCCTTTGGTGACGCGGGTGGGTGTTTAAAACGATTGCGGCACGGGTGGGTTGTTGGCGGCGGATAAGGGAAGACTTATCTGTGGAAAAGACATCGGTGTGCGCTGCACGAATTAATAACAACTGAGAAAATGTCCGGTGTTTTTAAACGCCTAGTATTCAGGTCTGGCTGGCGACTTGCTGGCTTGAACAAATGAGCTTGGGCACGTCGTATCGCTCGGCCATTTCCCCACAATCCGGAACGTTGTTCCCACGGTCGCGCGCTGCACGGCGCTTCGTGTTTGGTTGACGTGCCCTGATTCGCGCATCGAGCGTCGCGGCCGACTCGAAAGGAGACAGGTATGAAACCGCTTCTTGACTTTCAGAAGCGTGGCGCGGGTGTCGCTCTGGCGATCCTTGCATCGGCGGTGATCGCGGCTCCGACTTCGGCGGCTAATCTGTACGGGAGTGATTCGAACGGCAACCTTGTCCTGATCAATACGACAACGGGGATGGGCACGTTGATCGGGACAGAGCCGATGTTCCCGCTATCGACCGAGATCGAGTACGACCTAGCGAGCGGGACGCTTTACTCCGAGGAACATTCCGGCGGCCCGATGCTGCACACGATCAGCACGTTGAGCGGGCTTTCGGTTGGGTTTGTGCCGCATGTTCCCGGCTCGATGAACGGGCTGGAGTATGTCGGCGGCATTCTCTATGCGACGTATATCCCTGCATCGATGGCGCCATCGACACTCGAGATCGTCAACACGGCTACCGGGGTGCTCACGGCGATTGGGCCGACGGGGTTTGGTCCGATCTCCGGGCTCGCGGAAGATCCTTCCACGGGCACGGTGTACGGGGTTACGGCGGGCGGGGCGCCGGGCATTCTGCTCACGATGAATCTGGCGAGCGGCGCTGCGATCGCGGGGCCAGCGGTTATCGATTCGGCGAGCGGCAATGTCATCACGCATATCGGGAGCATCGAGTTTGCATCTGATGGCGTGCTGTACGGCGGGACGGGGATCAACGCCAACATAAATCCGGGTTGGCTGTTCTCGATCAATCCGTTGAATGGCTTGGCGACGTTCATCGGCCCGACGGGGCTGATGGGCATCACCGGGTTGACCAATCCGACTCAGCCGGCGGGCCCGACGCAGTTGATCGGCAGCGATCAGTTCGGGAGTCTCTTTCGGATTAACACCGCGACGGGGGCGGCGGGTCTGATCGGGACGGAGTTTAATTTCCCGCTCTCGACCGAGATCGAGGTGAACCCCGCGACCGGCAAGCTCTTCAGCGAAGAGACGAACGGCAATCTGAATATTCACTTCATGAATGCGGGCAACGGGCTCTCGGCGAGCTTCGTGATGCATCCGCCGGCGGCGCTGGCGGGGATGGAGTACTTCGGTGGTTTGCTGTACGCGACCAATCACCCCGGGCCCGGTGGGCCTTCGACGCTCGAGATCATCGACCCGAACACAGGCATGATGATGGCGATCGGTCCGACGGGGATGGGGCCCATCTCGGGGTTGGCGTATGACAACACGATGCAGCAGATGTATGGCGTGTCGGCTGGGGGGACGCCAGCAATTTTGTTGTTTATGAATCTTGCGACGGGGATGGCGATGCCCGGGCCGATTCTGTTTGATTCGGTGACGGGGATCCAACTCGTGCATGTCGGGAGCATTGAGTACGGCGCGAACGGTGTGCTGTACGGCGGCATGGGGCTGAACGCCAACATCAACCCTGGTTGGTTGTTCTCGATCAATCCGATGAGCGGTGCGTGCATGTTCATCGGGCCGACTGGGTTCCAGAGCATCACCGGGTTGGCGGATCCGACGTCCACCTGCACCGGCGATGCGAACGGGGATCGGATCGTTGATGTCAACGACATCTCCTATGTGCTGTTCCGCCTGATCACCAGTCCATGTCCGGGGGCACCGGGATGCCCGGGCGATGTGAATCTCGACGGGCTCGTTGATGTGAACGATATTTCCTACGTACTCTTCCGTCTCGGAAAGGTCTGCCCGTAGACCCTCCGCCCTCTACCCCGCCCCCCCCAGACTCGATCTTCCATGTTGAAGATCGATTCGCGCCCCCGGCATTTGCCGGGGGCGTTTTTTTGAGAGTGGGAGCAGAGCGGGCTGCGGGTCGGCGGGGAGATCAGCATCACTGGGTATTGAACAACACATCCACAGATGAAATGGTCATAGAAAACAGATCCACATTTGGGGCCTGGGTGAATACAATGCCCATGCACAGGAGTTCCATTTGCAAGCAGCAGCCATCGCACCGATTTACACGACATGTATCTGTGTATTTGCGGCGTTTTGTCCGAAAAGATCGCCCATTCTGCTCGATAAAGAAGAACCAAAAGCTCCTCTCCGCCGTGCCCCTTGTTTAAGGCAGTAACGATGCACATCAGTATCCCCTCCTCAATCGCCCTCACTCTCACCCTCCTCTTCGCACCCGCGCCAGCGTGGGGGGGCGTGGCCGGCGCGGGGGGGATCCCCGACTACGACTTCCAGTGGTCCACCATTGGTGATCCCGGCAACCCGGCGTACGAAGGCCCCCACGACGCCGACATGCGGATCCTCGGGCGGGGCGATGTCGATTACGAGTACCGCATGAGCACGCGCGAGGTGACCACCGCGCAGTGGATCGAGTTCGTCAACACCTTCTCGACCCAGAGCCAGACGCTCAGTGCGCAGTTCTCAGATTTCCATTCGCAGGGCGATATGACCGACCCCTCGTACAACGGCCCGGGGCACCGGTATCAGGTGAACCCCCTGCCCGGCGCGGCGGACATGCCCGTCACCGGCATGTCTTTCCGCAACGCATCGCTGTACACGAACTGGCTGCACCACGGCAAGCCATCGGACTTCGCGCTTATCCAAAGCGGCGCGTACGACGCCTCCACCTTCGGCGTTGCGCCGGGCGACGGCTTCACCGGCCTCAGCGACCAGGTCGTTCGCTCACCCGGCGCAAAGTTCTGGATCCCGAACGCCAGCGAGTGGAAAAAAGCAACGCACTGGGATCCCAACAAAGACGGCCCCGGCGCGGGCGGGTGGTGGGAAAACCAGTACAGCTCCGATACCGCGCCTGTCCCCGGGCTCCCGGGCGAGCCAGGCGCGCAGACTAGCGCCGGGGTGGAACTGCAACTGCATGTCGTGTTCGGTATCCCGCTCGGTTCGTACCCAGACGCGGTCTCCCCCTGGGGGCTGCTCGATACGAGCGGCGCGGCTAGCGAGCTCTTAGAAGGGTGGTGGGAACCCGAAGCCCCATTCACCTCTCTCCCGTTCACCGGACAAGACGCGGGTCCGATCGGATTCGGGTCAAGACTCGACAAAGTCGTCGGCTTCGGCACATTTACCGGTGGGGACGGTGGGCATCCGAACATCGGCCTTCGTATCGCGAGCGCCGTGCCCGCACTAAGTAGCGTATTTGTTCTTTGTGGTGGAACCACATGGCTTAGCTCCAGGAGAAAAAGAGCATGTATAAGAAGAAGACAGGATTATTTGTTTATGCAGCCGCGAGCGCACAATCACGACGACCATCGTTCGGCTGACGCTCGATTCCAGGCGTCGGGATCTTCTGAAGATTCGCCGTTAACGGTGAGAAGTGTTCGCTTGTCCGTCCAGTCGTACAGGTCGGCATAGCTTCGGATCTTGGTGTCACCGATTCGCCGGTTGATGTGATGCGGGCCGAGATGGTCGGGGTGGTCGAGGCCCAAGGCGGCGAGCAGTTCAAGAAAACCCTTGATCGTCTTGTCATGGAAGCTCGCAACGCGTTCGCTCTTGTCCGTTACATCGAGACCTCTGGCGAGCGAAGGATTATTGGTCGCCACACCGGTGGGGCAGTGGTTTGTATTGCAGCGCAGCGCCTGGATGCACCCAAGCGCGAACATCATGCCCCTCGCCGAGTTGCAGGCGTCGGCGCCGAGCGAGAGCGCCCGGAGGATGTGGAATCCCGTCATGATCTTGCCTGATGCAAAGACCTTGACAGAGTCGCGGAGCCCAACTCCAGTGAGCGCGTTGTGGACGAATATCCATGCATCGCGAGCTGGCATCCCGATCGAGTTGGTGAACTCAAGCGGCGCCGCTCCGGTCCCGCCTTCGGCACCATCAACCGAGATGAAGTCCGGCCTGAGCCCGGTTGACACCATGGCTTTGCAGATCGCGTAAAACTCGCTCTGCTTTCCGATGCAGATCTTGAAACCCACGGGTTTCCCGCCGGAGAGTTCGCGGAGTCGAGCTAAGAACTCGACGAACTCCGTGGGATTGCGGAACGCGGAATGCCCCGATGGAGACAGGACTGTCTTGTACGGTTCAACACCGCGTATCTCAGCGATCTCGTGATCGACTTTGCCTGCTGGAAGAACACCGCCGTGCCCGGGCTTGGCGCCCTGTGAAAGCTTGAGTTCGATCATCTTCACTGCGTCGTGCGCTGCCTTGTCTGCGAACTGCTTCGGGTCGAACTCGCCGTCGTTCGTCCGACAACCAAAGTACCCAGTGCCGACCTGCCAGATCAGATCTCCGCCGTGTTTAAGATGATGTTTTGAGATGCCTCCCTCGCCGGTGTTGTGGGCGAACCCCCCCTTGGCAGCGCCCTTGTTTAGCGCGCGGATTGCATTGGGCGAGAGCGCTCCAAAGCTCATCGCAGAGATATTGAGCAGCGATGAGCTGTAGGGTTGCGAGCATTGGCCCTCACCCACGGTAATACGGGGAGGGCAGTCGAGAACATGTGCCGGACTAATCGAGTGCTCAGCCCATTCATGCCCCGGGGCATTCATATCGCGGTGCGAACCAAATGGCACTGTTTCGAGTTCACCCTTGGCTCGCTGATACACAACCGAGCGGAACTCGCGCTCGATCGGATACGCCTCCAGCGATGATTCGATGAAGTACTGCTGAATCTCGGGTCGGATCATCTCCATGAGGTGCCGCCCGTGACCGATGACCGGAAAGTTCCGTCTGATGGTGTGCTTGGTCTGGATCGAATCCCATAGCCCAAGGAGCACGATCGGACCGAGCACGATCAGAAAGAGTAAGCCTATCGGCCATAGCCATGCGAAAATAACCGTCGCCGCCAAGGTAAGGACGGCGATGAGAAAGAAAATTGATCGAAAAATCATCGAGTCTTGCTCTTTGTTTCTACCCACGGACAGCCATTACCGCGAACTTACCGTAGTTCCTGAGTTACCGCTTCCATTTCAAACGACTCGCGATGCTCGGTCCGAACCCGCCCCGCGTGGGCTCTGGGTCATCCGCGTCACTGCCACCGGCTTCTTTAATGTGGGCGTAATGCCCAAATCCAATCGAAAGGGACGCCGAACTCACGGAGACGTTGCCGGAAAGGCGGCACCGCCGTGATTGCCATTAGGAACAGCTAGGATCAATGCATTATTCCGCTGCTTATCTGTCATCCCCGAGGAGCTGCGCCTGTACCTGTTTCCTAGTCCAGTTGGAAGGTGAGTTTTTGTTGAACTACGCAGCTTGGGCAATTCGTCAGCAGGGGTTGCCGAGTCGGAAGAGGACGTAGGAGATGTCGTTGACATCGACGGTGCCGTCGCCGTTGGCGTCGCCGTCGCACCCGGGCGCGGGGCATGGGTCGCCGAGTCTGAAGAGGACGTAGGAGATGTCGTTGACATCGACGGTGAAGTCGCCGTTTGGGTCGCCGTCGCAGGCGCAGTCGGCGCAGTCGGTGTTTGCGCCGAGCCACGAGCCTGAGGCGGTGGTGCAGTCGGCATCGGTGAGATCCAGACACCCGCCGCCGCTAAAGCAGCACGCGCCGGTTGGCTGGGGGCAGGGCGGGTTGAGGGTGCCGCAGGTAGAGAGGGCGCCCTGGAAGACGCCTGATTGGGCGGCGCACTGGGCGGCGGTGAGTCCGTCGGCGCAGGAGCCATCGGGCAGGCAGCAGGCACCGGTGGGATCGCCCGCGGCGCAATCGATGATGGCGCGGATGACCCAGTCGCCGGTGACACCAGCGTCTTCGCTTCTGATCCACCCGCCGGGGTTGGCTTTGATCGCGTTTTTGTTTGGGGTGATGCCATCGGCGTCGAAGACGATGGAAGGGGCGAAAATATCGCCGGCGTTCTGGTTGAAGAACTTGAAGGAGACGACGAATTCTTCGCCCGAGGTGACGGGGATGTTGATGGGGATGGTCTGGTTCTGATCCTCGAAGCGGTACTCGTTCATGACGCCGTCGGTCATGACGGGTGCGAGGAGTTCATCTTTTATGACGCCGGGCGTGGGGTAGTTACCGCTTTGAGAGATGATGATTGAGTCTTCGATTGTCTGCTGCGCTCCGCCGAACTGGGATCGCCAGAAGATCTGGAGGGCGACGATTGAGCCGTCGCAGGGGGAGGTGAGCCAGACGGCGGCTTCTTCACCGGCTACGAAACAGGCGCAGACAGATGCGCCGGCACCGCCGACGAGGCTGTCGATTTTGACTTCGACTTCCGCGGCGTTGGCGGCGGTCGAACAGAAACCGGCGGCGAGGATTGCGGCGGCGGACGAGAAAAGGCGTCGGGCGGCGGATGGCATGTTTGGATCTCCCTCCAGAGCGGCTGTTGGGGCGCTCGCGCGAGCGGCTCCGGGTGGCCTTGGTTCCATCGCCCATGCTACTGCGCGGTGCTTGCGGAGCCCAGTAAAAACCATATTGGGACTTCGGTGGCGGATTCTTGGGCGATAAGAGGGCGGGGTTATGGGATGGGAGCGATGTTGTCCGAGTAGAAGTAGTACCCGAGCCCGATGGTGAAGATGAAACAGCCGTAGAGGGCGTGCTCGATCCAGACGAGGAGGATCGAGTGGGTGCGGTGGTAGGTCCATGCGAAGAAGACGCCGCCCACTAGCGAGAGCAACACGGCGACCGGGTTTTTGAACAGGACGTGCGCGTACCCGAAGGCGAGCACGGAGAGCATGGGCGCGAACCAAGCGTGGGGGAATACGCGCGTGTAGCGGTGGAAGATGAACGCGCGGTAGACGATCTCCTGCGGGTACACGGAGAGCAGGGGGTAGAAGCACATCACGAGCAGCCACATCCTGGGATTCTGTCTTGGGAATGCGAAGAGCAGATCCGGCAGGAGCCATGCCGTGGCGATGCCCATCCCGATTGCTGCGAAGGTGAAGAGCACGATGATCCGCACCAGGTGCGGGCGGGTTGTGCGGTTTTGGGCGTCACCCCGCCAGAGCCAGCGCCGGTCGAATGCTTTGTCGAACAGGAGCAGCGTGGTGCAGATCAGCGCGGCGGAGAGCGCGATCGGGATGATCCGTCTACCGATGGTGGTCATCGCGAGGATGGTGGGCAGGACGATAAAGAGCCCGAGGAACTCGGCGAAGCGGAGCAGGCGGAAGAGGGGCATGGGTATTCGAGTGTGATGGATCACCGGTGATCGCCAGATGTGGATGGGAAATGGGGGATGTGGGGTGTGGGGGGTATGCTTGTACGGATGAACGATACGCTTGTTCCAGTGAGCGGGGTGATCGCGGTCGCGGTGGGGGGCGGGCTCGGTGCTGCGGCACGGTATGTCTCGATCGCGCTGCTCGACACGGTGCACACCAACGAGTTCCCGCTGGGGACGCTGGCGGTGAATGTGGTCGGGTGTTTCCTGATCGGGTTGCTGGGGACGACGATCCTCGGCGAGCACGCGGTGCGGATGGAGGTGCGTCTGGCGATTATCGTCGGCGTGCTGGGCGGGTTTACGACGTTCTCGGCTTTTGGCGCGGACGTGCTCGAGCTGCTGTTGGGCGGGCAGATCGCCAAGGCGGGGGCGTATGTGCTCGCGTCGAACGCGGCGGGGCTGCTGGCGGTCTGGGGCGGGTTTGCGCTCGCGCAGCGGTTTGCTACCGCAGAGGGCTAGGCGTGGGCGGTTGAGCTGTAGAGCGGGAAGCGTTCGCAGAGGGATTGGACTTCTGATTGCACGGCGTTGCAGACAGATTCGTCACCCTTTGCTTCGAGGACGCGCTCGATCCATTGGGCGATCTGTTTCATCTCGTCTGTTGCGAACCCGCGGGTTGTTGTGGCGGGGGAGCCCAGGCGGAGCCCGGAGGTGACGCGCGGCGGGCGGGGGTCGTTGGGCACGCCGTTTTTGTTGGTGATGATGCCTGCGGCTTCGAGCCAGACTTCGGCGTCGGCGCCGGTGAGGTCCGCGTCGCGTGCGCTGAGATCGACGAGCATGAGGTGGTTGTCGGTGCCTCCCGAGGTGATGCGGTAGCCGTGGGAGGCGAGGGCTGAGGCGAGTGCTTGCGCGTTGGTGACGACGCGCTTTGCGTAGTCCTTGAATTCGGGTTTGAGGGCTTCGGCGAAGGCGATGGCTTTGGCGAGGATGATGTGCATGAGCGGGCCGCCCTGCATGCCGGGGAAGACCGCGCGGTCGATTTTCTTTGCGATGTCTTCGTCGTCGGTGAGGATGAGCCCGCCGCGTGGGCCTCGGAGGGTTTTGTGGGTTGTGGTGGTGACGATATGCGCATGCGGGAAGGGGGAGGGGTGGATCCCTGCGGCGACGAGCCCGGCGATGTGGGCGATGTCTGCCATGAGCAGCGCGCCGCATTCGTCGGCGATGGCGCGGAACTTGGCAAAGTCGATCTCGCGCGGGTAGGCGCTGTAGCCGCACATCAGGAGTTTGGGTTTGTGCTCCATGCAGACGGTTCGGACGGCGTCGTAGTCGATCCGCTCGAACTCGGGGTGGCTTGGGTCGGCGTGGAGCGGGTAGAAGACGGGGTTGAACCACTTGCCGCTCATGTTGACCTTGAGCCCGTGGGAGAGGTGCCCGCCGTCGGAGAGGGTGAGGGAGCAGAAGGTGTCGCCCGGGGCGAGTGTGGCGAGGAATGCGGCGGCGTTTGCCTGCGCGCCGGAGTGGGGCTGGACGTTTGCGAACCGGCATCCGAAGAGTTGTTTGGCGCGATCGCGGGCGAGGTCTTCTGCTTGATCGTGGTATTTGCACCCGCCGTAGTAGCGTGCGCCGGGGTAACCCTCGGCGTATTTGTTTGTGAGGCAGGTGCCCATTGCGTGCATGACGGGGGCGGAGACATGGTTCTCCGAGGCGATCAGCTCGATGGTGTGATCCTGGCGATCCTGTTCGCGCTGGAGTGCCCATGCGGCATCGGGGTCGTGGGACTTGAGGAGTTGGAGGACAGCGTCGGAGATCGGGTCGTGTGCCATGGTGCGCCTCGCGGTGAAATCGTGGGCACGACACGGTAGCCGATGGGTGCATTTCGGGCGAGCGGTCAGCAGTTGGTGACGCGTCCGAGCCAGAGTTCGCGCGCCTGGTGGCGGGAGTGCACGTCCCAAGCCTGGTAGATGGCTTTGACGTGCTCGTGGACTGTATGGCGGGAGCGCTGGATTGCTGTGGCGATATCGCGCTCGCTCTTTTCTTCCATCAGCAGGGGCACGATTCTTCGCTGGGTCTGGCTCAGTTTGGAGAGCAGGGAAATCTGAAGGCGCTCTGGTCTGACAAAGCGGACGGCGTAGCCGAGCGCGAGCGCCTCGGCGAACTGCGAGAGTTCCTCGCCCTGTTCGGGTGAGGGGGACCAGTCCTGGGAGAGGGCGTCTGCCTGGATGACGAGGAGCAGGTGCGGCGGCTCGCTCGGTATGCGGACGGTGACACGGACCATGGCATGGAGATCCAAACTCCGGCGTGCACCGAGATAGGCACACATCGACGCTGCGGCATCGTCCGTTGCATCGTGGAACTCCAGCATGGGTAATTCCGTGGTGTCCTGAAGCACGAACGGCCCCTCGCGGTTCCCGAGTTTGGCGGACAGGCGAGCGGTGCGCTCGAGTTGGCGAGCAAACGCACCATCACTCGTGCCGCCGACACCCATCGCTATCGGGGACCAACCTGCCTTGTCCGTGTTCCCCCCCGCGATGGATGCAAGTGCGACAGCACGCTGCGGGAGGAGGCGCAGCGCGGCTGTCGCAGCATTGGCGAGCCATGGGGCGAGGGAGTGAATCGGCGCGGTGACAACGCGCACCGCGGCCTTGGCGGGGCGCGCGTCACCTGATTCACAATCAGGCGACGGGATGTTGGTGTTGCGGGCATCGTTCATGGGTGCCTGCTTATCCACGGTTAAAGTTTCATTAGACGAGCGGGGCATTTCGATCATCGGTCAGTATGTGCGTTTGTTGCAGGAATAGCACCACCTCGTTGGGCGGTGATCGTGTTATGAAACGACGTTACAACATCACCTTGTGGGGGTAGCCACACCTTGTTAGGTGATGCGACACATTTTTGGTTTTCTATACGGGAAACATCCACGAATGTATGCGAGAGAAAATTTTACTTCTCGTCGAAATTCGCGGTGTCTGGACTTGTTTCCGCGCCAGATTCTGAGTTTGCGAACGCGTCCGCGATTTCACGGAGTGATCGCTCGACCTCGCGCATCGTGTTTGGGCGGTCGTCGGGGTCCACATGGATGCAATGGTCGACGAGGTCGCTGAGCGTCTGGGGTATGCCCGTGTTGACTTCGATCGCGGGCGTTGCTTTCTCGATGAAACGGTCGTCGATTTGCCCCATGAGCGAGTCGCCGTCTTGCGGCATTGCGGTCGGGATGTGCTGCCCGGTGAGCACCCAGTACATGGTTGCGCCGAGGTTGTATGTGTCTGTCTGAGGGACGATCTCGCGGCGGTGTACCTGCTCCGGGGCGATGTACTGGGGAGTGCCCTGGATCCGTTCTTTGATTGTTCCGATCGCGCACGCCTGCCCGAGGTCGATGATTTTCACCACGCCCGACTCGTTTACGACGATGTTGTTCGGCTTCATGTCCGCGTGGACGAATCCCGCCTCGTGCATTGTCGCCAGACCCTGCGCGGTCTGGATGAAGATGTTCATCGCTTCCGAAAGATTGGTCGGCGGGTGACGCTCTACAGCGATGCCGTCCACGTACTCCATCACCAGGTACAGGTCCTTAACCGCGAGGAGGTTTTTCCTGCCTTTGATGACCTTCTCGATGTGGCGGACGCGGGGGTTGGCGACTTTTTGCGCGACCTCGAACTCTGCGGTCGCCTGGTCGAGGAAGCGCTGGTCTTTGCTCGTGTGCTTTTCGACGTGCTTGAGTGCCCAGATCTGCTTGGATTTTTTGTCCTGCACGAGGTAGATAATCGACGCCGCACCACGCCCGATCTCTGCGATCACGGAGTAGCCGGCGAGGGTCGTCCCGGGTTTGGCTGGCTCATAGTGCTTCACGGATTTCTGACTCTGTCACCTCACAGGGATGCCTCAGGCGGCGAGGATGTGGCATCCTGCTCCGGACCGCGGGCATTCCGAGTTTCTTCACGTGGGGGCATCGTAGTATCAGTCAACGGGTTATGCAGTTCAACGCCCTTGTGGGCACCAGATCCCATCGGGTGGGTTGGACGGCGGCATGAAGAATCCACTCCTCGGCGGGGTAGGCAGAGTGATCACTCGGGGGGGGGAGAGACGCATCTGTCTGATGGTGGTGCTCGGGCGGGGTCAGTTCGCCCGGTTGAGCAGCGAACGCCTGAAGGCGACGTTGGGGAACAGACGCCCGGGGCTGGCTGTCGGGGCGATTTCGCGGTGGAGCCTGATGGATTCCATCTGGATCCCGAGTTCGTCCTGGAGCAGCTCGGTGAGCTGGGCGAGGGCGCGGAGTTGGGCCTTGGTGAAGCGTCTGCGTTCGCCGTCGCCGATCAGGCAGATCCCGATCGTGTTGTTGTTGTACCAGTCGGCATTGGGCCCGACGGTATGTGCACCGGGTGTCTGGTTGGTCCAGCGCTGCCCGACACGGATCGCACCGTTCCTATCGCCCTGCCCGTTGGAGATCACGAAGTGGTACCCGAGCCCGTTGAGCCCGGCGTCGCGGTGCTGCTGGTCGAGGGTGTCTGCGGATCCGCCACGGGTAGCGGAGTGGTGGACCACAATGCCCTGCCACCCGTCGGTTTTCTCGCCCACCATCCGCATCCGGGTGATGATGTCGGAAAGGTCCGAGGCATCGCTTGGAGAGGGGGTCTCGCTGAGGGCCGCGAATGGGGTGGGCGACGGGCCTGGGCGGTCTTCGAGGGCGAGCAGTGCACCACCAACGAGGGTCATCGCCCCGATGAGCGTGCACCAGACCACCTGCGTTCGGGTGATCCGTCCGCGTGTGACTGCCCTGGATGTGGTGTGTTGGGCCAAGATCCTTCTCACTCCCAAGCGACGCATCGGCGTCATGTTACATCAATAGGTACAACACGGATCGGCGGTTCGTGGCGATGATCTTGGGATTTTCATCAAAAGACATTTGGCGCGGGGTGATCCGCGTGATTAGGTAGTTTTCCCGGTGATTACAGAGGTGAACGCCCGAGTTATCACCCCTTGGGACCGAGGCGTCCGCGGAGATTTGGTTCGCGCCGTCCGAATTCGTCCTCGATGTACTGCGGTTCGTATCGGTTCCGCACGCGGTCGTAGCGGTCGAACTGGGATCGGTCCTCGCTCGGCGAGAACAGCGGCTTTCTGCATCCCAGAACGGTGAGACTCACTACGGCGAGCAGGACGCAGATCAGCAATCGAGAAGCGATGGGGATTGTGCGGCTTCGGTGATCGGGCATGCGCGCAGTGTAGCTCCGAGCTCGCGCGGAGACTGTTCGTGTTGTGGTCGGGTTAGCTGCTCGGCATCTTCTTCAAGACCTTGTCGATTAGCCCGTACTCGATCATCTCGTCGTCGTCGAGCCATTTGTTGCGGTCGCAGTCCATCATGATCGTGTCGGTGCTTTTGCCTGTTGCGTCCGCGTACACCTGGTACAGGCGATCGCGGAGGCGGAGCATCTCGCGGGCCTCGATTTCCAGATCAGTCGCCTGCCCTTCCATGACGCCGCCGATCAGCGGCTGGTGCATGAGGTTGCGGGCGTTGGGCAGGGCGTAGCGTTTGCCCTTGGTGCCCGAGCAGGCGAGGACGGAGCCCATGCTCGCGGCCTGCCCGACGATGTATGTGCAGACGTCCGGCTGGACGAACTGCATGGTGTCGAGCATCCCGAGCCCTGCGGTGACCGACCCGCCGGGGGAGTTGATGTAGAAGTGGATGTCGGACTTTGGATCCTCGTTGGCGAGGAACAGGAACTGCGCGACGACGAGGTTCGAGATGGTGTCGTCAACCGGGCCGCCGAGGAAGACGATGCGGTCTTTCAGGAGTCGGGAGTAGATGTCGTAGGAGCGTTCGCCGCGCCCGGTGTTCTCGACAACGATGGGCACAAGGTGGTTCATTGATGTGTTGTCCGTAGGCATTATTCGTGTGGTCCCTGTCGGTTAGGCCTTGGGCAGCGGTGTGTTGGAATCCAGAACGGTATCGACGAGCCCGTATTCTTTGGCTTCTGTAGCGTTGAAATACTTGTCGCGCTCGGAATCTTCGCGGACCCGGTCATAGCTCTGCCCGGTGTGCGTCGCGAGGATCTCGGAAAGAATTCGCTTGGATTTCCCGATTTCCTCGGCCTGGATTTTGATGTCTTCGGTCTGCCCCCACACGCCGCCGAACGGCTGGTGGATCATGACCTTTGCGTGCGCCAGGATGTGCCGCTTGCCTTCTTCGCCTGCTGAGAGCAGCACCGCGCCGCCCGAGTAGGCGCGGCCCACGCAGTATGTCGCCACCTTGGACGAGATAAACCGCATGGTGTCGTAGATGGCGAGGGTGTCATCTACTGCTCCGCCGGGGGAGTTGATGTAGAAGTTGATGTCCTGCCCGCCCTTCTGGTTTTCCAGATAGAGCATCTGCATGATCAGGCGTGCTGCCGAGGCGTGGTTGATCTCCCCGAAGAGGAAGACCACGCGGTTTTCGAGCAGCAGCTCGTCGATCGTCATCTCGCGTGTGCGCTGGTAGTTGATGCTCATGCTGCCTGCCCTGTCTCCGGGTGGGGGGTGGGAGTGATATTGGCGCCCGAGGCGCGGTTTCCGGACGTCCTGTGCGTCCGGGGTACGGATCATAGGAGCGGGTGACGGTGCGGCAACCCGCGCCGGTGGACCGCCGACTCTTGGGGATATCGACCGGGCGGCCCCCTGTCCTGAGTGAGTTGTCCGGGAGCAACAGTCGTTGCGGGGCAGCGGACCCCCCCGTAGCATGCCCCACTTGCCCTCCGGGGTGGCACCCACCGATTCAGGGACCAAAAACCGTGGCGACAGCCATCATTTCAGACATTCATGGCAACGCCGTCGCGCTCCGCGCGGTGCTGGCAGATATAGACGCCAAGGGCGTGGAGCGCATTATCTGTCTGGGCGACATCATCGGGTACGGTCCCGAGCCGCTCGCCGCTGCGGACCTTGTCGCGGAACGGTGCGAGTGGTCGCTCATGGGCAACCATGATTTCGGCGTGCTCTACGAGCCCACGAATTTCAACCCCGGCGCCGAGGCGGCGGCCTATTGGACCCGCGATCGTTTCGACGAGGAGCCCGACGAGGCGCTGCGCACGAAGCGGTACGAGTTTCTCGGTTCACTGAAGGTCCGCGTTGTTGACCAGGGCATGGCGGAGGGCAGGAGTGTCCTCGCGGTGCACGGCTCGCCGCGGCGCCCGATCAACGAATACATTTTTCCGGACGACGTGATCAACGCGACGGACAAAATGCGGAACCTGTTCTCGATGGTGGACGACTTCGCGATCGTCGGGCACACGCATGTGCCGGGCGTCTTCACGGACGAGCCGGATTTCTACCCGCCCTCTGAGATCGGGAGTAACTCGACGTACAAGTTCCTGGCGGACGAGAAAGCGATTATCAATGTGGGGTCTGTCGGGCAGCCGCGCGATTACGACCCGAGGGCTTCCTACGCGATCATGTACCCAGACCGCGTTGAGTTCCACCGCGTGGACTACGACATCGAGGCGACCGCGAAACAGATCCGCGACGAGCCCGAGCTCACGGACTGGCTCGCCGAGCGTCTGCTGGAAGGGCGATAGCCCCAGGCCCAACGACCTTCCGTATGCCCCTTTTTTTTTATTCAGGAATCACACACCGCTATGCCGGGTGAAAAAAACAGAGTGCTCAGGCTTGTCCTCCCGCTGATGCTTGTCGGTATGGGCATCGGTGTGGCGATGATGTTCGTCTTGCCCCCCGCTGCACCGATCCCGGCGCAGGGGCAGCAGCAATCCCAGCAGCAGGAAGCCGCGGATGTATCTGGTGCAGAAAAATCGCAGGATGGAGCGGGGGATCTGACCGCGGTGCCCACCGAGCGGCTTGCGGGCGAGCCCATCGAGCAGGCGGACGAGCCTGCGATCCAGTTTGCGGACCTCGGCACGCTCAGCGCGAGGGTGATCGATCGCGGGGGTGTCTCACCGATCGGCGGGCTCGAGTATCAGAGCGGCGCGGCGATGCACATTGAGTTCACGCAGCTCGGGGCGGGTGTTGAGTCGATTGTGCTTGCCGACCACTTCACCGATATCAAGACGGTACACGCGGCGCGCACCGGTACGGTTCCCACCGAGGGGCACTACGAGATCCAGAAGCGGGCCCACGCGGGCGAGGGTGCGGGGTCGGTTTCCATCGCTTCGCTCGCGACGCGCGCGGCGATCATCAACGGGCAGATCGTTGATCTGTACGGGCACAAGGACATCTCGTACTGGCGCGAGACCGCGCCGGGCGTATTTGTTTGTGAGATCGAGAACGAGGCGGGCGAGCTCATCGCGACCATCGACAAGCGGTTTGTTCTTGAAGATGGCTCGTACGACATACGCGTCGAGCAGACGCTCACCAACCACACCGATTCGACCCTGAGTATCGAGTGGGTGCAGTACGGGCCTGTCGATCTCCCGCCGGACTATTCGGGGTACCGGATCGATTCGCGGCGTGTGCGGTTCGGGTATCTCCGCTCGCTCTCGAACGATCCGTCCCAGCAGCTTGTCGCTGCGGATACCAAGCTTTTTACGCGCGATAAGGCGATCAAGAGCGTCCGTGTGGGGGGCGACGGGCTTGTTCTGTATCCCAAACCGGACAGGTACAAGAACGCGACAAGGCTTGTCTGGTGCGCCCAGACCAACCGGTACTTCGCGTTCGCGGTGCATCCTCTCTTTGATGCCTCGGCGAGCGCGCCGGATAAATCATTCTGGCTCGCTTCCAAACAGACGGACGGCATCGCGATCGCGCCGCCCCCCGGGGTGGTGGCCAGTTCGGGTGTGGGGAGGGGCGTGCCCGGGCGCATCGTGCTCCAGCTGCGTTCGAGCGCGGTGGAGGTCGCACCGGGCGCCACGCTCGACGCGTCTTTCGGCGCGTACGCCGGGCCGCTGGGCAAAAAGGCGCTCAACGGGCACACGCTCCGGGGCGATGACCCCGCGAAGGATCTGTACGAATCGCTGAACTTCTCGGGGATGGTGTCTTACGTCATGGGGATGTGCGCGATCTGCACCTTCCAGCCGCTCGCGCGTGTGCTGCTGGGTGTGCTGACGTTCTTCCATGATTCGCTGTTCCATGACTGGGCGCTGTCGATCATGCTGCTGGTGGTTTTCGTGCGCACCATCCTGCACCCGATCACGAAAAAGTCGCAGATCTCGCTCCTCCGCTTCTCCAAGCAGATGCAGGCGCTCGGGCCCAAGCAGCAGAAGATCCGCGAGAAGTACGGCGACGACAAGCAGCGCATGCAGCAGGAGATGATGACCCTCATGAAGACCGAGGGTGTGAACTACGCCGGCGCGCTCGGTTGTCTGCCTATGTTCCTGCAGACGCCGATCTGGATCGCGTTGTACGCCATGCTCTACTTCGCCTTCGAGCTGCGCCACGAGCCGGGGTTCTACGGGGTGTTCCAGTCGGTGAGCGGTGGGTCGTGGAACTTCCTCTCGGATCTTTCCACGGCGGATCATTTCATTGATTTTGGTCGCACGGTTGCCACCATCCCGCTGATCGGCGCGGTGTCGGGTCTGAATGTCCTGCCGCTGTTCCTTGGCGTGGTGTTCTTCCTGCAGCAGAAGTACCTGCAGCCTCCGCCCTCTGCCACGATGACCCCCGAGCAGCAGTCGCAGCAGAAAATGATGAAGGTGATGATGGTGGTGATGTTCCCGGTGATGATGTACAACGCGCCGTCGGGGCTGTCGATCTACTTCATTACCAACTCCACGCTCGGTATTCTGGAGAGCCGGTACATCCGTTCGCACGCGAGCCTCCAGGATCTCGAATCTCCCGAGAAGAAGAAGCCCAAGCACGCGGAGCTCGGTCGCAAGAAAGTCAAGAACACCGCGAGCGCGTTCCGTAAGGATCAGGACTCCGGGCACAAGTACAAGAAACGCAAGTAGGCGGAGCGCAACGAAGTGGTCCTAGGCGATACCATCGCCGCCCTCGCATCGGCACCGGGGCACTCGGCGCGCGCGATCGTGCGCCTCTCGGGCCCGGTGACGCATGGCGCATTGTGTGCGCTCATCGATGATCCCCCCGCGGAACGGGGCGCGAGCGTTGTCCGCATTTCGCTCCCAGATCTGCCCGGAAGAATCCCCTGTGTGCTCGTGCGCGGTGTCGCCCCGGCGTCGTACACGGGTGAGGATGGCGCGGAACTCATCATCCCAGGCGGGGCGCACATCGCGCGGCTCGTGCTCGATGTGCTGCTCGGGATCGATGGTGTACGGCGCGCTGCTCCCGGCGAGTTCACCGTCCGCGCGTTGCTCGTGGGCAAGCTCGCTCCCGAGCAGGCAGAGAGCGTCGGGGCGCTCGTCGCTGCTCGATCGGAGGGTGAACTCGTCGCTGCCAACCGTGTGCTATCGGGCGAGTCGGGGTCGGCGTACCGCGGGGTCATCGGCTCGCTCGCGCACGCGCTCGCCCTTGTCGAGGCGGGGATCGACTTTGCTGAGCATGAAGACGTCGTTGCGATCGCGCCCCATGATCTGCGCACGCGTCTGTGTGAGATCGGCGATAGGCTTGATTCGTTTGTGTCGCACGCGTTGCCCTCCGAGCAGCTGGGGGGTGAACCGCTTGTTGTCATTGTCGGGCCGCCGAACGCGGGCAAATCCACACTGGTGAACCGCCTCGCGGGGTGGGATCGCGCGATCGTTTCCGAGATACCCGGCACCACTCGCGATGTCGTCGAGCACGCGGTCGATCTGCACCCGGGGAGGGTGCGCGTGCGCCTCGCGGATACCGCGGGGATCGACGGCGCGCTGATCGGTTCGTCCGACGCCGAGGCCGGCGGGCAGCAACAATCAGGCGACGCTATCGGGCGAGCGGGCGTCGTGGTCTGGTGCGATCCTCGGTGCGTTTTCGACAATGCCCCGCCCGACGCGATCCTTGTCCGCACGAAGTCTGATCTTCCTCGCACGGGGATCGGGGGTGACGCGATTGAAGTTTGTGCGCTGGACGGACGCGGCATCTCAGATCTCGAGCACGCGATCGCGGAGCGCGCGCTAGCAGCATCCCCGGCGGGAGAGTGGGGGGTGCTGCCCCGGCATCACGACGCGCTGCAGGCTGCGGGCGTGTGTGTCCGCGAGGCGATCGATTTGGTGGATGGCAACCCGGGCGAAGCTCTCGCTACCCCGGAATTGATCGCGCAGTGCATGCGTTCGGCGCTGGACGCGATCGGGCGGATCGTCGGCGACATCACGACCGACGACATCATCGGGCGCATCCAGAGCACGTTCTGTGTCGGGAAATAATCCCGACGCGCAGCCCTACGCCCCCGCTGCGCTACGCGCCGAAGCACGCTTCATGAACTCGTCGAGATAGCGATCGATGAACTCGTCTACCGCGCGGCCCGTCGCCGCGTGGCTCGATCCCCAGCAGCTCGCGACGATGTCTACGAAGTCCATGTCCATCTGGACGCTGAGCACGCCGTCTACCGCGAGAGCCGTCGGCAGCTTGTCGGCGAGGTACGCCCCCAGCGCGCTGACGCCCGGCGCGCCGACACTCAGGGTCGGGCGGGCGCGGAGTTCTGTGTTGTTCAGGTACCAGAGGTCGGTGCAGATCACGACTTCCACCCCCCCCACACACCCACCCTCCTGATCCACTCCATCTCCGCTATCGCCCCCGGGCTCGTCGTTGTCGATGAGCCACCGCTCCATACGCTCGCGGAGGCGGTCAGCGTGCGGGCGGTCAAACCGTTCGGCGAGCAGGTGCGCCCCGCAGACCACGACGATGCACTGCTCGGTATCGATCTGTTCTTCGATGGGGGTCTGGCTCATGGCGCGAGTGTACCGCCCGAGCGCGTACACTGTGGCAACGATGCGCAGCGCACCCCGAATCTTCGCCTTCTTGTCCGTAATCGGCGTGTGTGCCTGCGCTGCGTCCGCCTCGCCGCTCTTGGCGGAGTACGACTCCACGCCGGTGTCCGCGCCTGCGGAGCAGTCTCCGGAAGACGCTGCATATCTTGCGGGCGGGCGCCTCGTGTATGTGGATTCTCGCGCGGATACTGTTCGCGCTCTGCTCCCAGACGGCTCGCCCGATCCGGCATGGCAATCCCCCCGCGGGCTTTCGCACCCGATCGGTATCTGCGCGACGGCGGACGGGCGGGTATTCGTCGTGGACGCCGGGGCGCACCGGGTTGTGCAGCTCGATGGCAACGGTGCGGTGGTCTCGACCGTCGCATCATTCGGGCACGGCGGGGCGCATCTTTGCGAGCCGAGCGATGTTGCGGTTGACGAAGAAATGATCGTTGTTACTGACACCGGCAACGCGCGCGTGCAGCTCTATGATTTATCTGGGGCGCACCTCCGCTCTATCGGCGGGTGGGGCAACGGGGCGGGCGAGATGGTTCGGCCCGTGGGGGTGGCGATCCACGGCGAGGAGATATTCGTTTGCGATGAGGCGCTGCACCGGATCAATGTGTACTCAACCGGGGGTGGGTTCGTGCGCAGCTTCGCCTCGCTCGGCGAGCAGGACGGGCTGCTGCTCCGCCCGTCGCGGATCGATATCCGCGGTGGGGTGTTGTATGTCAGCGACTCGCGCAACCACCGGGTGCAGGGGTTCGATCCGGGCACGGGCGATGTGGTCGGGCGATGGGGCGGGCACTCGCTCCGCCCGCGCGAGCACGCGGGCAAGCTCGAAACACCGACGAGCGTCACTATCTCGCTCGACGGCAAACGCGCCGCGGTCTGCGAGCCCACCGAGGGGCGCATCCAGGTGT
The DNA here is from genome assembly GCA_029260435.1 of Phycisphaerales bacterium. Lineage (GTDB taxonomy): Bacteria > Planctomycetota > Phycisphaerae > Phycisphaerales > UBA1924 > OFTM74. The sequence goes on from JAJDDG010000038.1 coordinate 24,234, forward strand.
TTGATTTGATCGAGCCGCGTAATACACCGGCTGCGATGAGCGGGCTCGGCACGACGCACTTCGACCGGTTCATGGCGGGCGGGGCGGACACGATCGTGCTGTCTTCGCCCGACCTGCAGACGGTGGAGGTGTATGATTTGTCGGGCGTGCGCAAGGGCGGCACGCCGATCATGGTGACGCGCTTCGGCGCACAGGGATGGGGCTTCGGGCGGTTTGCGCGCATCGGCGGGCTCGCCTTCGACGAAGAAAAACAGCTTGTGTACGTCACCGATTCTGCGCAGCGCCGGTTGAGTATCTGGAAGCTCGACAGGAAGCCGGGCGACGAATCCCGGTTTGTGCCGACGATGGCGCGGCTCGTGCAGACGCTCGACTTTACCGCACTGCGCGAGGCGGACGGACGCATGCAGCAGATCGCGCCGTTCATGCCGGGGGCGATCGCGACAGATGGCAATCGGATCGCGATCGCAGATGAACGATCCGGGGCGGTCGTTGTACTCGCTAGCAATTGCGAAATGCACGAGATTCATGCCCCACTGATGGACCGGTCCGGGTGCGTTCGCCAAGTTGATACGATTGTCATGGGTAAGGAACGACTGTTTTCGTTCGATGCACAAAATGGGATGCGAACAGTAAGCGGTTTATGGAGAAACCATGTAGAGCCACCGAGGGATCCCGCGATCGCTCATGACATTACTTGGATTTATTTGAATTCTATAGGTCTCGATAGAAACTTAGGTTCGATCCAGTGGCTCGAATACCGCGATCATATGATTGACTGGACCCACGGACCGGGCACACCCGGCGGCGTGTCGCTCGCGGATCTTTTCGAACCAACCGACATCCTCGCGCACGGCGGCGATCTCATCTCTGTACTCGACTACGCCAACCACCGCGTGCTCTTTTTCAACACGGCGGGCGAGCCCGTCTCGGTCCTCGGCGCGCGTCCGTTCGTGATGGATGCCCAGGCAGAACTCAAAGCCATGCGCAAAGCGAGGGAGACAGAGTGAATCTCCGCGTGTTCATTCTGTGCTTGGCCGTATCCACCCTGCTCGTCGCGGGTGGGGGGGTGGGGGGGTGCAAGGATCGGGCGTCGCAGTCTGGCGCGACCCCCCCGGCTCCAGCGCCTGTTGCACAGGCGCACGCCGAGGGCGACACCCCGAAGCTAGCGCAGCCCTCCGCGCGAGTATCCGCGCTACTCAACAGCGAGCAGTGCGTCGCGACTACGATTACCGAAGCGGGCGCGAACCACACCGTGCGCATGCCGCTCGCGGTTATCTCCGGCATGGAGCGGTACGACCTGCGCCTCGCGCCCGAGCCCGCGCTGCCGCCGCTCAACGAACCGTTCACGCTGCGCGTCACAATTACCGAGCGGGGTTCCGGGAAGCCGGTGCCTGCGGGTGAGTCTGTCGCTCTGGGTGTGGACGCGTGGATGCCCGAACATTTACACGGGTTGACCGCGCGCCCGAGCATCCTGCGCGAGGGCGAAGGGGTATACGTGGTGGCCAATCTCCTCCTGCATATGGAGGGGAAGTGGCAGATGTACTTTGATATCACAAACGGGCCGCTCACCGAGCGCGCCCAGATCGACATGGCAATCCAATGACCCCCCCCCCCACCCCATCTCCCACCCCTCCACCCCACAATTCTCACTCAACCCTTCCCCGACTTCTGTCCGTACTGCTTGCCGGAACATTGACCGCAGTCTCTCTCGCGCAGAGCAACACACCAGACGAGCTGCATCGGGTCGCGCTGAGCGAGGGCGAATTGGCGCGCACGCTCCGGGCATCTCCCGTCCCTGCGGTCGCGGCGGACCCGACGAATCGACACGCGGACGACCCGGCGGCGGCGCACTTCGGGCGGTGGCTGTTCTTTGATACACGTCTGTCCAGTTCGGGCGGGATCTCCTGTTCCACATGCCACGATCCGGCGTTCGGTTTTTCCGACGAGAAAGAAGTTGCGATCGGGGAGGGCGTGGGCACGTTTAACTCGCCGCATATCTGGGGGGCGGGGCACAGTCGGTGGCTGTTCTGGGATGGGCGGTCCGAGACCCTGTGGAACCAGGCGCTGGGCCCGATCGAGAACACAGTCGAGATGGGCAGCGCGCGGACCGCGATCGTGCAGGTTATCGCGCGGGACGATGATCTCCGCGCGGCGTACGATCGTGTGTTCGGGCCGTTCCCGTTTTCATTGGAAGAAGCGGGGGCACTCCCGGCCCGGGCCACGCCGATCACGGGCGACCCGCAGAGCATGAGCCTCATGCTCTGGGACATGATCGAGGCGTCGGTGCGCGAGAGCATCAACGAGGTGTTTGTGAACATCGGCAAAGCGATCGCGGCGTTTGAGCGCACGATCAATCCGCCCGTTGCGCCGTTTGATATTTATGTCCAGGGGATCCGCGAGCGCGATCAGGCGAAGATCGACGCGCTCTCGTTCTCCGCACAGCGCGGCTTGAAGCTCTTCATGGGCGAGGCGCGCTGTCATTTTTGTCACTCCGGGCCACTCTTCACGGATGGCGAATTCCACAACACCCGCGTGCCGCCGTTGGACCCGGACACCTCGCCGCACGAGGGGCGGCACGGTGCACTGCCCAAACTCGCAGCGGACGGGTTTGGTGCGGCATCGCGGTGGAGCGACGATCCGGATGGACCCCGTGCTGCGATCACCGAGGGCTTGCTGGCGACGCAGGAGTTGTGGGGGCAGTTCAAGACACCCTCGCTCAGGCAGGTGGCGACCACCGCGCCGTACATGCACCAGGGGCAGTTTCCGACGCTGCGGCGCGTCGTCGAGCACTATTCCACGTTCGAGGGCGCGCTCCCGCCGGGGCACCACGCGATCCCCGATCCCCTGCTCGAACCGCTCGGCCTCAGTGCGGCTCAGATCGACGACCTGATCGCCTTCCTCCGCTCGCTCGAGGGCGAAGTTGGCGAAGAACTCACCGGGCCTCCTGAGCGTCCGTATTCCGCTAAGTCTTTATTAGATCAGTAGTTATGGACCATTACTCGCGTGGATAGCGTAAGTATCTATAGATTCGAGCGTTGCATTCTCGGGAGGACTCTTGGTTCGCCCGGTGCTCTCTAGTACGATGGCTCCCACGTGGCGGGTCGCCCTGTGTCCGGGGCGATTGCGGAGGCTCTGACTGATGAAATTGAATGTGATGGTTGTCGCTTTGCTCGGGGTTGTCGCGCTATGCCTCGTCGGGAGTGACGCAGTTGCCCATACGGATGACCCGAAGGTCTTCGACCGCGTTCCCCGTTGGGAAGGCCCGTCGTACAGGCGCGAGTTGGATCCGCGGGGTACGACCCGCGGCACCTTCGATGCTGCGAATGTCACGCTCGAGGCGCAGGTCGCGCTCACCGAGTTCAACTCGTCTCAGGGCAACGACTGCTGGGGGTACACCGCGCCGTCCGGTCGCGAGTACGCGATCATGGGGCTCGCCGAAGGGACATCTTTCGTTGAGGTGACCAACCCGGCGAACCCGCAGGTCATTGTCACGCACCCCGGCGGCAACAGCCTCTGGCGCGATATCAAAGTCTTCGGGCACCATGCTTACGCGGTCAACGAAACATCCGGCGGTATCCAGGTCTTTGATATGTCGCTGATCGATTCGGGCACCGTTTCTGTCGTCGGGAATGTGACGTCGGGCGGCACGACCTCCACGCACAACGTCGCGGTCGATGAGCAGAGCGGTTACCTCTACCGACTCGGCGGCGGCAACAACATCGGGCTCCGCATCTACAACCTGAACACCAACCCCGCTGTTCCTGGCTTTGTCGGGCAGTGGACCGATCGGTATGTGCATGATGCGCAGATCGTCGTGTGGAAATCGGGGCCGCACGCTGGCAAGCAGATCGCGGTGTGCTGCTCGGGCGGCAACAACGGCTCGGTCGATACCGGGCTCGAACTGCTCGACGTCACCAACAAGGGCAGCATCACCCAACTCGGGCGCATTATCTACCCCAACGGCGCGTACTCCCACCAGGTCTGGATCTCGCCCGACCAGCAGTACGCGTACGTCAACGACGAGCTGGATGAACCCGGGTTGCCCTCGACGACACTCGTCTTCGATATCTCCGATCCCACCAACCCCACGCTCGTGAACACATTCACCAACGGGCGCGCCGCGATCACGCACAACAACTACCTCAAGGACGGGTATCTCTTCGTCGCGAACTACACCGACGGCATACGGATCTTCGATCTCGCGGATCCGGTCAACGGCGTCGAGGTCGGGTTCTTCGATACCCGCCCGGAGAGCGCAGCCGCGACTTTCAACGGGCTCTGGAGCGTGTACCCGTACTTCCCATCCGGCACGGTCATCGGCTCGGACTTCGAGCGCGGGCTCTTTGTCTGGTCTACCTCGCTGCCCGAAGTGCTGATCACCTACCCCAACGGGCTTGTCACGGCATCCGATCCGGAGGGCGGCACGGTGCTCACCGTTGATATCGCCGGTCGCCTCGGCGGCTCGGTCATCCCCGGTTCCGAGAAACTATTTGTCGATACCGGCTCGGGCTTCACGCAGGTCCCGCTAACCGACCTCGGCTCCGGGCTCTTCGAGGGGACTATTCCCCCGGCGCCCTGCGGCGCTGAAGTGCGGTACTACATCACGGCAAACGACTCCAATTCTGTCCCCGCGTTCTCACCCCCCGCCGCCCCCGCTGCGTGGCATTCAGCGTTCGCGACCGTCGGCTCTACTCTCGTCAACATCTTCGCCGACAACATGGAATCAGGGGACAACGGGTGGACCGCTGGCGACCCGGGCGACACCGCGACAACCGGTGTCTGGGAGCGCGTCAACCCCATCGCCTCTGGCGCGCAGCCCGAGGACGATTACACCATTGCGGGCACCGACTGTTGGATTACCGGTCAGCAGCCCGCGGGCGGCTCGATCGGCACGAACGACGTGGACGGCGGCTTCACCACGCTCACCTCGCCACTGCTCGACGCGACCGCCGATACCGAAGGCACCGCTGTCATTTCCTTCGCGCTCTGGTACTCGAACAACCTCGGCACCGGACAGACCGACGATTCCTTCGACGTGGAAATCTCCAACAACAACGGCTCGACCTGGGTGGTCGTGGACAATATCAACGAATCCCCCGGGCTCTGGCGCGTCAAGGAATACCGTGTCGCGGACTTCCTCGCGCCCACCAGTCAGATGCGCGTGCGCTTCATCGCCCACGACTTCACGCCCAACTCGATCGTCGAGGCCGGCATCGATGAATTCGACCTCTCGTTCGTCATGTGCAACCCGCCCGCCGGGTGCGAGGGCGACGCGAACGGCGATAACACCGTCGATGTCAACGACATCTCGTATGTCCTGTTCCGCCTCGGCAATTCGGGCGGCATCGGCACCGTGGAGGGTGACGCCAACCTCGACGGGATTGTTGACGTCAACGACATCTCGTATGTCCTGTTCCGCCTCGGCCCCTGCGCGTAGCCGGGTGGTCAGTCGTCCAGCCCGCTGTTCGCGTAGTCGTACGACGCCTGCGCCAACCCCCAGATGATCTCCAGTTCGTCCCGGTCCCGTGGGCCATAGATCATCACCGCGCGATCGTTCACATCGAGGCGTTGCCCCCACCCCTTGTTGAGCACATCGATCGCCAGGTCGGGCGGCAGCGCCATGTGGATGCTCCCGTCGTCGGGCGGCTGGAAAAACATGAACTCCCTGCCCTCGATGAACCCCGCGGGGGTGAATGTCCCGAGCTGCGCTTCGAGCGTGAGCGCCCGCGCCTCGGAGCCCGCGATGATCGACGTGCGCACCCGGACACCCTCCAGCCCGCGCGCCCGCTCGAATAGTTCGTCCTGGAGATGAGCGGCCCCCTGCTGTGTGACCTGCTCCACCCCCGCTCCGCTGATCACTTCGCGCACATCCGGGCGTTCGCCACCTCGGAATGCAAGTGGTGCATGCTCGAAGACGTTCCCCGCGGTCCTCTCACCGCCCCCCCCGCCCTCCCCGCCACCCGATGCGCACCCGCCGATCAATACAAGGGATCCAACCACCAAACCGCCCAGCAGAGTTCTGTGCCTGTCCATCCCCACACAGTACCCCAACACACGCACGAACAAAAAATCTGACTCCGATTGCATCCGCCGGGGCATCAGAGCCGAAGAGTATGGGTATACTATGTCACGCATAGTATGTGACCACAGACCCCCCTCATAGGCAGGAACCCCCCCCCATGCGGATCGAACGAGAACTCATGCGCGGCGCAGGACCCGTCGCCGTCCTCAAGCTTCTCGAGCGCGGCGAGATGTACGGCTACGAACTCGTCGAGGCCCTCTCGAAGCGCACCGAGGGTGTGCTCGATATGGGGCAGTCCACGCTCTACCCGCTGCTCTACAACCTCGAAGCCAAGGGGCTTGTGAAGGGTGTTTGGCGTGCTGCGGATTCGGGCAGGGACCGTAAGTACTACCGCCTGACCGTCAAAGGCAAACGCAAACTTGCGAGCGACACCAGGCAGTGGCGGGCGGTGACCCAGGCGATGGAATCGCTCGGCGTGATCGCCGGTGCGCCCGCGCCGCAGGTGTCTCCGGCATGAAGCCACCCACCAACACAGCGATACGCGTGTTTCGGTATACCCCTTGGAGAGATATTGTCCGTGGGCGCATGACCCGCAGGCTCGACTGGCGCCGCCCAATCGCGCAGGCGGAACTGCCCGAGCTTATCCCGGCATTGATCGAGCGTGTCGTGAAACGCACCCGCCTCACAAAGCTGGAAAAATCAGACATCGCCCGCGAACTGTGCGCGCATTTCCAAGACGGAATCAAGGAAGGCACACCGCCCAGTACGCTTGTCAAAGACTTCGGCGATGAGCGCACCGCAGCGAAGCTCATGACTCGTGCCAAAAAACGCACCCGTCCCCCATTCCGGAAAGCATGCATGCGCACACTCAAGATCTTCGGTGTTTTTCTCCTCCTCCTGCTCGCAGTCTACGCCTTTGAGTTCGTCCGCTTCAACACAGCAAAGCCCAACATCGCCCGCAACTACACAGCCGAGTACAACGCCGAGATCGACAAGATCCCCATGGATCAACGTGCCTGGCCGATCTATCGACAGGCGATCATCAAAGCCTCTCCTATGACGCAAGAAGAAGCTCAAATGAGCGGAGTTCCCATCACCGATTCTAACTACGAGTCTCATTTCGCATACATTCAGCGAAACGCAGATTTTCTCGTACAGATCCGTCAGGCGGCGTCCATCCCGCACATGGGATTCCCATGGTCGAATACCCAGGATCCAGAATTGTTCAAAGCGATGTATCCCGGGCAGGAGTTGGAACCACTGTCGGCTTTGGAGAATCCGTCGGTCGTCTCGATCCTCCTACCCCATCTTGGATCGCTGCGGAGAGCCGCCCAGTTGCTCGCTATCGATGCATCGCTTGCAGCATTCGAAGGCGATGCAAATAGGGCATACGAAGATCTTATGGCGCTGATCGGGATGGCATCGCACGAATCACCGACTGAGACAATCATCGAGCAGCTCATCGAGATCGCGATTTTCCATCAGGCAAGCCAGACACTACACGAGCTCCTGTGGCACAACCCGGATCTCTTTACAACAGATCAGCTAGCAGATTTCGCACGCACATTCGAATCGTTTGGCTACCCCGATGAATACATAATTAATCTGGACGGGGAGCACGCCATGTTCCACGACGCCGTCCAGCGCATCTATTCGGATGACGGACACGGCGACGGCCACCTCACCGCGAAAGGCTTGCGCGAGTTCGGCATACTCGGCTCCGCAGCAGGCGTCGCACCCGAAGAGGTCGTCGGCCCCCAGGTCGTCTCGGTGACCGGCCCTATCACAATGCATTTCGTCGCCGATCGCAGAGATCTCGTGGCAAAATACAACGAGATCATCGCCCTAGTGATCAGAGAACACGCCCGCCCCCTGTGCGAGCGCCTCAGAGACACTCAGGATCCGGAGTGGTTGCGTATGCACGCACAACTCGGAACGAAGTACCCACTGATACAGATGCTGATGCCAGCTTACGACCGGGTTTTCGAGAGGGGAATAAAATCAACCATGACCCGCAACGCAACAGTCACCCTCATCGCCCTCGAACGCTTCCGTATCGGCACCAGGGCCTACCCAACATCACTCGACGAACTCGTCCCCAAGTATCTCCCCGCTGTCCCCGAAGATATCTTCGACTGCAACCCCCTCCGATATAGATTGCACGAGGGGCGCCCGCTCATCTATTCCACCGGCTTCGATCAGCAGGACGACGGCGGTCACCCATACATTTCGCCGGAAGGAGCGGATTCATCGACGGCGATGAATCGAGGCAAGACAGGAATCGACTGGATCTTCTTCCCGCCGAGCTCGTACTGGTGGAACAAACAGTACAACGAAGAAGAGTATTACAAGCAGGATTAGATCTCGATCACCTCGCCGTCGCTCAGCGTCCGCATCTCCGTTGACTTTGCATCGAAGTCGTCCGCGAGGTGCGTCAGGCGCATCTTCGCGCGGATCGATTCGGGCAGGGCGTTGAGTTCCTCGATCGTCGTGTGCATCGGCGGGTGGTTCACCTCGTGCACGATCACATCGCACCCGCTCAGCCACTCGATGAGCTCCGGGTCGAAGGTCGTGTCGCACGACCACCCGAGCGAGCGCCCGCTCTCTGTGAGGCGCAGCGCCGTCGCGGGCACGGGGTGCTTCGTGCGGCGCGTCTCGATGCGCACGCCGCAGACCGTTGTTTCCCCGCCGATCTCGATCTCGCGCACGTCGAAGAAATCCGTGAGCGTCATCTGCCTACCCTCCACCTCCGCGTCCATCGCCGGGGCGAGGCGTTCCCACAGGCGTGCCGCGGTCAGCGGATTCGTCCACAGGCGCGGGATCGATTCCTCGATGCCTTTGCGCCGAGCGATGAACTTCCAGAACCCGAACGACTCCAGCCCGTTGCAGTGATCGCCGTGGATGTGCGTCAGCAGGATGTCGTTGATATTCCCCGCAGTTATTGCGCCCCCCGATGCATCCTTGAGTGCCCTATGGATCAGATCGGGACAATCGAGCAGGAAACGTCCGCCCGACGACTCGACCACCACGCTCGATCCGAACGATCGGCTCGTGAACGCGTCGCCCGTACCCAGCACAATGATCCGCATCCGCCGT
>JAJDDG010000039.1 GCA_029260435.1 Phycisphaerales bacterium
ATCTCTTCGAGCACCTCGCGCGCCACGCGCACATCCCCGCCGCGCACCCCCGTCCGCGCCACCACGCGGTGCGCACAGACCGAATCGATGTGGTCGAGGATATCGTCCGGCACAACGTAATCCCGCTGACGCACCAGCGCCGTCGCCCGCGCAACCTCAGAAAGCGCGAGCGCACCACGCGGCGAGATACCAACCGCCAGCCGCTCGTGCTCGCGCGTCGCGGTCGCGAGTTCGACGATATATTTCGCGAGCGAGCTATCGAGGCGCACATTCGTCGCCGCGTCCTGCAGCTCGATGACCTGCTCATGCGTGAGCACCGGCGCGAGATCGGGAAGCACGGTGTCGCTCGGGCGCTCCAGCAGCACCCGCGCTTCGTCTTCCGGGCTCGGGTACCCGGTAGAAATCTGCATCAGGAACCGGTCGAGCTGATTCTCCGGCAGCGGGTACGTCCCCTCGAACTCGTACGGATTCTGTGTCGCGATGACCATAAACGGGCGGTCCAGCACGAGCGTCTCGTTATCGACGGACACCGTCCCCTCGTTCATCGATTCCAGCAGCGCGCTCTGCGTGCGGGGTGTCGTCCTGTTCACCTCGTCAGCGAGCACGACATTCGCGAAGATCGGCCCCCGCTTGAACTCAAATTTCGATGAGTCCCGGTCGTAGATCGAGACGCCCAGGATGTCGCTCGGCAGCAAATCGGGTGTGAGCTGGATCCGCCGGAATGTCCCCCCCACGCTCCGCGCGAGCGCCGTGGCGAGCACCGTTTTGCCCACACCCGGCACATCCTCGATCAGCGCGTGCCCCTGCGCGAGCAGGCACACGATCAATCGCTCCACAACTTGCTCGTCGCCGAGGAACACCCGGCAGATGTTCTCGTGGAGCTTCTCGATCAATGTCAATCCCATCGTGACGTGAGTATAGCCCCCGCTCCGCCCATTCAACCCTGCGCCTTTGCTCGTCCGATCGCCCATCAGGTAGAACATTCGCAGGAAACCCCCATCCGGCTCCATCCGATCTCCATTTCATGCGAGCGCCGTTGAACGATCACCCCCACACCCCGGACCCCCACACCCCGGACCCGTCCAGCAAGTCAACGCTCATCTCGCGCGCCCTCACCGGGGATCTCCCCTGCGCGTTCTGCGACTACGAACTCCGCGGGCTCTCCGTCGAGGGCAGGTGCCCGGAGTGCGGCATCCTCATCCGCGCGACGATCCTCCACACCGTCGATCCAGAGGCGGACGAACTCAAACCGATCACCCAGCGTCATGCCGTCTCGATCGCGCTGGTTCTCTGGGCAGCCGGTGGGCTCGCCGCCGTCCTCGGCGCGTGGGCGCCGCGCATCGCCGACATCATCTGGCGCATCGACCCCGCACGGACTCACGCCATCCCGGACTGGGCGCCGCGCCTCCAACTCCTGGGCATCGCCGCGTCTGGCATCGCGATGTTGATCCTCATCCGACCGGTGCGCCTAGTGCCGCTGCGCGAGTCTGCGCTCGCAGCCTTCGCCGCCATCCTCTATATCCCGCTCTACATCACGCAGAGCTCGATCCTCTCAGCGATCGACCCGCTGCGCAGCGCGCCGTACCTCATCGAACCCGCGCTCGCCCGGCGCATCGAGCTGCGTCTGCTCTCCACCGCCTGCATCATCACCATCCTGCTCGCCTTCCGGCCCACCGCGCGACGCCTCGTCCGGCGCTCGCTCGCGCTGCGCACCGGGCGCGTCGGCAGACAGACCATCCTCGCGATGACCGCGGCCCTCGTGATCACCGCCGCCGCCGACGGAGCACGCCTCCTCTCGCTCTCCCTCGCCCCCGGGCCCGCCAGCATCGTCGAGTTCTTCGCCAAAATCGCCATCCTCCTCGGGTCGGCGATGTTCACCCTCGGGTTCGTCAGCGCCCTGATCGATTGCTGGCGGATCCGCCGCGCGATCATGATCCCGAGCCCCTCCCTCCGCCAGGTCCTGGGCGACCCCCCTCAGGAGGATGCTCCCTCCTGCCAAGCTGGCAGCCCCGACCACCGCTAGGCGTGCCAACTGACAGCCCATGCACCATCGAATATGCCCGTAAGTTGCTTGTATGCAGCAATTTATCCAGTTCGACCCACCGCCCGCCCTTGGCATACCCCTTGTTCTATTCTCTCCCGACCCGCGGGGTCAGGTACCCGTTGTGCGCCGTCGTACACACCTGCCTCCGCCAAATAATGATCCACCCACCCGCCACCACGGAGACACACCTTCCATGGCTGTCAAAGAACTCACCTTCGATACAGACGCACGCAACGCTCTCCAACTCGGAGTCGAAAAGCTCGCCCGCGCCGTCAAGTCCACACTCGGCCCCCGCGGACGCAACGGCGTCATCGACAAATCATGGGGCGGGCCAACCGTCACCAAGGACGGCGTCACCGTCGCCGAGGAAATCGAACTCCGCGACAAAGCCCAGAACATGGGCGTCATGCTCGTCAAGCAGGCAGCCGCCAAGACCTCGGATGATGCCGGCGATGGCACCACAACCGCCACGGTCCTCGCCGAAGCCCTCTTCACCGAAGGCCTCCGCTTCATCGCCGCCGGTGTCGATGCAAACGCCCTCGTCCGCGGCATGAAGGATGCAGTCAGCGCCGTCACCAAGGACATCGAGAAGCAGGCAACGCCAATCAAGGGCAAGAAAGATGTCCAGGCTGTCGCCGCCATCTCCGCAAACAACGACCCCGAGATCGGCAAAATCATGGCCGACGCATTCGAGAAGGTCGGCAACGACGGCGTCATCACCGTCGAGGAAGGCAAGTCGCTCGACACCGAGATCGAGGTCGTCGAGGGCATGCAGTTCGACCGCGGGTTCCTCTCGCCGAACTTCGCCACAAACGTCGAAGACATGAAGGTCGAGCTCGACAAGTGCCTCGTGCTCATCCACGAAGACAAGATCGACAACATCGCCAAGCTCGTCCCCCTCCTCGAGAAGGTGATGGACGCCAAGAAGCCGCTGCTCATCATCGCCGAGGATGTCACGGGCGAAGCGCTCTCCACCCTCGTGATCAACAAACTCCGCGGCACCCTCCAGGTCGTCGCCGTCAAAGCACCCGGCTACGGCGATCGCCGCAAGGCGATGCTGGGCGATATCGCCGTCCTCACCGGCGCCAAGCCCATCATGAAGGATCTGGGTGTCGAGCTCGATCAGGTCAAGATCGCAGACCTCGGCATGATCAAGCGCGTCGAGATCGACGCGGACAACACCATCATCCTCGAAGGCGCCGGCTCCACCAAAGAGATCAAAGCCCGCATCGAGCAGATCCGGCGTGAGATCGAGGGTGCAAACTCCGACTACGACCGCGAGAAGCTCCAGGAGCGCCTCGCCAAGCTCTCCGGTGGTGTCGCGCAGGTGAACGTCGGCGCAGCCTCCGAAGCAGAACTCAAAGAGAAGAAGGCCCGCGTGGAAGACGCCCTGCACGCCACACGCGCCGCGGTCGCCGAGGGCATCGTCCCCGGTGGCGGCGTCTCCTTCATCCGCGCACTCCGCGCCATCAAGAAGAACAAAGACTGGAAGGGTGTCTTCGGCAAAAAGGAAGAAGTCTCCGCCGACGACATCGGGCACGTCACCTTCGACTACGCCGCCGGCATGGAAATCGTCCGGCGCGCCATGATGGTCCCCCTCCGCACCATCGCCGACAACGCCGGCGAAAAAGGCTCCGTCATCGTCTCGCGCGTGAGCGAGGGTGACGAAAAAATCGGCGACGCCTACGGGTACAACGCCCTGACCCTTGAGTATGGCGACATGCTCAAGATGGGCGTGCTCACCCCCGCGAAGGTCGATCGTTCCGCACTGCAGAACGCGTCTTCCGTCGCGACCATCCTCCTCACCGCAGACTGCCTCATCACCGAAAAACCCTCCGACGAACCCGCCGGTGGTGGTGCGCCCGACATGGGCGGCATGGGCGGCATGGGTGGAATGGGCGGCGGCATGCCAGGCATGGGCGGAATGGGTGGCATGGGCGGTATGCCCGGCATGGGCGGGATGGGCTTCTAAGGCGATTGGAGAATACGAGATGATTGGTCCGTACACATTTGCGCATGGGGAAAACGTCGTATGCCCCCATTGCGCGCAAGGTGTCCGTCTTCTGCCTACTACTCTTTTATTCTTGCCCAACAAAAACCAGGGAATCAACACTGATCGCTACGGAGTTGCTGTTGGTGGAGGTTGGGAATCTCCTGGGGTAGCTATCTCGAAGTGTCCATTGTGCGAGCAGACAATCATCGAGGCATATGTCGAAAATGAAGCGAGATTGATTCTTCCTCGCGTGCCTAACCGGGGAGCACTTCACGAGTCTGTTCCTGAAATTCTAAAGAAAGATTACAAGGAAGCGCTTTTAGTCTTGGTGGATTCTCCCAATGCCAGCGCTGCTTTGTCTCGGAGATGCTTGCAAGCATTATTGACGGAGCAGGGTGCGACTCAGGGCCGACTCATCGATCAAATCAATGCCAAGTACGAAGAGTTTCCTCCATACCTCAAGAACCTCGTTGACCATATTCGAAGGCTTGGAAATATCGCTGTTCATACGAAGCAGGACAAGGCGACTGCTGAGATCATCGACATCCAAGAGGGCGAAGCGATTTGGATGATTAAGGTGTTGGAACAGCTATTTGAGTTCTATTACGCGATGCCCGCTGATACCGCTGCTCAAGTACAGCAAATCGAAGCCAAGTATGGACGAGTGGGCAAACACACTGCAGAAACTCCCGAATGACCACATCCCACCTATCCCTTCTCGCGCTCGCCGGCGTATTCGGCGCAGACGCCGCACTCATGTGCGGGTGCTCTGTCATCGCGCCCTGCCCCGCGCAGGTCGCCGTCGCCGAGCGTCACGAGCAACAGACCGCCGCGCTCATGGCGGCCTACGAACCCGCGCCCGTCCGCATCGTCGAGCCGGGCACGGATACCGTGATCGAACCGGAAGATGTGGTGGTGCTGAACCCCGTCGCGGACGTGCTCAGCCACTCGCGCTGGGTCGAGGGCAACACCCTTGTCTCCACCGGCTTGCCCGAGCTGACGGTAGACATCGATACCGCGTTCTCCTTCGTCGGCTCCACGCGCTACGAATTGCTGGGCAAGGTCGCTGCGGAAGCCTTCATCTTCGCCGACTCGGTCGATGGCACCATCAACCGCAAGCTCACCTTCATCTTCGAAGGCGCACTCCCCGATTCCGACTTCACCTACAACTACTCCTCTCCCGATTCCCAAACGATCGCCAGCGCCGAGTACATCGCCAATACCTTCTTCGCCTGGGGCATGGGCGAGGCGATCGACCAGTTCCCCGAGCGCGATAGCGCGATCCACGACGCCTTCCTCGCCTCAAACGGACTCACCCAACCCGACAACATCCTCATCCAGCGCTACGTCAACATCACTTCCGAGGATCGCTCATCGGAATTCATCATCGCCTACGCCGAAGACCTCGCCTCCACCGGGCGCACCGAAACCGACCTCGAAGAGGGCGGCCCGTGGAATCAT
>JAJDDG010000040.1 GCA_029260435.1 Phycisphaerales bacterium
CGGTCGTCGTACTCGAACTCATGGAAGATCATGTTGGGCGATGAAAAGTACCGCTCGTAAGGATTCTGGGAGTAATTCCGCTGATGCCCGGTCTCGTCCGACAGCACCTCGCCCTCCGGGTGCGCCTTGGCGAACGCCGCGAAGGACACCACCCGCACCGGGATATGCCCGAGCGTCTTGCCCGCGTCAGGTCCCGTCACCGCCTGCATGTACACCTGCGACCACAGCCCCATGCTCCCGCGCTCGTACATCACCACATTCGAGTTGTAGAGCAACCCGGAGACGCCGAACTCAAGCACCCGCGCGCTCTCGCCCTCGCCGAGCGTCCGCTTGATGACCGAAGCGCTGTCGCAAAGCGGGCAGTACGTCGCCGCGATGGGCACGCCGCCGACTGTGTCGTTCGCGATCTCGTGGAAGTTCAGGATTTTGATCGGATACCCGACCGCCTCGCCCCCGATCACCACCTCGACGATCCGGTCCTCGGGCTGCCATGAAGCGCTCGCCACCGGAACCCGCTTCGGATCGGTCAGGGCCGGGATGCCGTCCTTATCAACACCCGGTGCCATGAGCGCCCCTAGGTCGATCCGGGCATCGGATGTGTCGTACGTCTCCAGCAGTTTCTGCTTGAGTGTCTCGACCCCGCTGTCACGGATGATCTCCCGCTCGCCCTCATCGCCAGCGATGACGATCGCGGTGATCGACGAAATAACGGTCACGAGAGCCAGCCCGGTCACGACGAATGGTTTGCGCATAGATATCTCCTGCCCATTTAGCATACTTCACCCCCCGGTTATTCCACAGATCGCGGGAGGTTCATTTCCGGAGAATCATCTGCAAGTCCATGAACAGAAAGACCTTACGAATAACATTATTTGCCCCGTCCCGCTGCATCGCAAGACCCCCCAAAAAAGGTTGCTTTCTGCTCGCTGTAAGATAGTTTGGTGCGTGGAGTCAGGCTGAGAGGGACCACAGCCTCAAAACGCAATGGATGCAAAAAGAGAGAAACCTCAACAGATGAGGTGCGCAATGAGAACCGTCCTCGCAGCGGTACTCGTGGGATGCGCGTCTGCAGCAGCACTCGCAGACGCGAAGGATCAGTATCTGGATTTCTCCCCGTACGCGCTCGGCGCGGGCGTGGGCGTGATCGAGATGTACCCACTCGTAGAGCCTGTTGTGCCCCCACAGGCACAATCTCACAAAGCAATCGCCAGCATCACGCCGGGCACGATCGCCCTGACGATCATCGCTCTGGGCGGCGTTGCCTTGGGCAAGCTGTCGGGACGCAAGTCGGGCGTCTCCACCCTCGGGCCCGTTCGACGATGATCCGAGGTGGATAGACGGGGGATTTCCTGAAAAACTCATGATCCGGGCGCAGTTCCTGCGCCACAGTTTTCACGGAACCACGCCCCGGTCCTACACTCGCTCCGCTGTGCCGTCGATTCCAGTGGGGCACGGGTGAGGGGGGACGGCGTTGTTGACTGTCGATACGTGACCCAGAACGGGATGAAGGAGCGAAAACCATGGCTGATACCACCAACCAGACCACAATCATCGGAGCGGATACGCACATCAAGGGCGAGATGTCATTCGATAACACCGCCAAGCTGCTCGGCACTTTCGAGGGACAGATCTCCGCCAAGGGCGAGCTGCAGGTCGCCGAGGGCGCCAAGTGCAAGGCCTCTGTCGAGGCGTCGCGCGTCTCGGTGGATGGCATGGTCGAGGGCAACATCGTCGCTCGCGAGCGTGTCGCGCTGAACGCGAACGCCGCGATGAAAGGCGACCTCACCGCCGCGAAGCTGGTCGTCGCCGAAGGCGCCGTCTTCGTCGGGCACTGCAAGGTCGGCCCGGACGCCGCCAAGGGCGCATCCGCAGGCGGGATGCAGACCGCCGAAGCCAAGCCCACCGCAACCAAGGGCGAGCCCGCCAGGTCGTAACCCCCCCACCCCGGTCTGATCGGTAAACACGGCGCGCGGTGTGCGCGCGCCGGTGTAATTGCGCGAGGACAGATGGCTAAAGGCGGCACACTCAGAGAGGTCCAGTGCTACCACTGCGGGGCGCAGTTCGAGATCTCTGCGCGCGCGATGACCGTCTCCTGCCCCAAGTGCTACAAGAAACTGCTCGTCGAAGACGTCGTCATCAAAGCCGCGCAGGGCGTCACCAAGCTCCAGACCTGCGGTAAGATCATCATCGAGAAGAAAGGGCGCGTCACCGCCACCCTCGTCGAGGCGCACCAGGGTCTCGAAGTACACGGCATCCTGGAGAGCAAAGTCCTGTGCGGCGGCCCCGTCGTCATCGGCGACAAGGGCAGATGGAAAGGCGACTGTCGCGCACCCTCCGTCGAGATCGCGCCGGGCGCGAGGATCACCTCCGGCTACTTCGAGATCGCTCCCGCCAACCAATCAGATCGCTTCGGGCTCAGCGCGCTGCCCGGCCCACACAACAAGCCCATCGCGCATCCGGACCCCCCACCCAATCCCCCACCCGATCCCCCGCACGCCCCCCCCCACGAAAACTCCGCGCCCTAGCGCCAGTTCTTATCCGCCTCTTCGTACAACGACTCGCTCCCCACCGTGCCGGCGCGCCCGTCCGAACGCCCGGGGTGCAGCACGATCAGCAGGCGCTTCCCCTTGCCCGGCAAGCGGAAAAATCCCTCCGCGTCTGTGTACCTCGACTTCGAGGCGTACACCCCGACGTCGTAGATCATCCACCCGGCGCCGGGCTCCGCAACAGACAGCGAGAAATCCCCCTGCCCATCAGAGAACGCGCCAGAAACACGCTCGCGGTTGATCTTCATCGGGTCGTTCACCAGCGCGATCTGCACGCCGGGCAAGCCCCGCTCCGCGAGGCGCGGATCATCCTCGCCCACCACACCCGCCCACGACACATCACCCCGAATCACGCGCCCTTTCAATTCGTAGCCCGAGCACCCGCCAACAACCATCGCGGCCACCATCAGCGCGCACCCGATCCAACCCCTCCGGAATAGGCGATTCATTCTGATTCCTCCGTAGTCATTCTCGCGCCGGACTCGAACAGCTCCTGCACCTTCGGCAGATCCTTCAACGACGCGAGCCCGAACACCTCCAGGAAGTGGCGGGTTGTGCCGTAGAGCATCGGGCGCCCGAGTTCCTCCGCACGCCCGGTGATCGCCACGAGCTTGCGCTCCAACAACGCCCGCAGGATGTCGCCGCTCGCTACACCCCGGATCGATTCGATCTGCGCCCGTGTGATGGGCTGGCGGTACGCCACGATCGCGAGCGACTCGACCGCCGCGCGTGTAAGGCGGTGCGCGTCCTTCTCGCCCAGCAGGCGTGTGATCACCTGCGCGAACTCGGGCTGGGTCATCATGCGGTACCCGCCCGCGACCTTCGCGATCCGAAATGCCCGCCCGCCCTTCTCGTACACCTCGTTGAGCTGCTCGACCGCAGCGTCAACCGCTTTGGCGAGCACGCCCGGCTCGGGGAACGCCGGGTCCATCGCCGCCGCGATCCGCGCAGCGCCGAGCGGCCTGTCCGATGCCGTGAGCAACGCCTCGACAACGGGCATCACCTGCCCGATCGGGGGCGCGTGCACGACCGGTGCCTTCTTGCCCTTCGCCTTGCCCGCCTTCTCGGCGGGCGGGGCAGCGTCTGTTTCGATGGGAGCTTCCTGCTCGACCGGTGCATTCGTTGCGGTACTCATGCCCCAATCCTAGCACCGCATCCGGGCGTGTGTCCGCCCACGCGGGTATGCTCTGCGGCCCGGAACGCTGCTCCAAGGCGGAATCATGTCTCTCAACACAGACCAGACCACCACGCGACCCGAGGTCGCCGAGGGCATCGGCGCGGCTATCCGCGAGATGTTCCGCGTCGCCCTACCCGCCGTCGTGACCATGCTCTCGTACACCGCGATGCAGTTCGTGGACATGGTCATTGTGTCCCAAGTCTCCCACGAGGCCCTCGCCGCCGTCGGCAACGGCGGGGTCGCGGCGTTCGTCCCCGCCGCAATGATGTTCGGGATGCTCTCCGTCATCGCGACCTATGTCTCCCAGCATCTGGGCGCGGGCACCCCCGAGCAAGGCTCCGCGTACGCATGGAACGCGATGTACCTCACCGCGGTGGTCTGGGTCGTCTTCATGATCCCCTTCGGCATCTTCATGGGCGACATGATGCACGCGATGCGCGACCTGCTCGGCGTCGCCCAGGTCAACGCGCACACCGCCGCGATGGAACTCGCCTACGGACGCATCCTCTGCTTCGGGATGATCTTCACCGTCGGCGCACGCGGGATGTCCCACTACTTCTACGGCGTGCACCGCGCGAACATCGTCATGATCGCCGCGATCTTCGCCAACATCATCAACGTCCCGCTCACGTGGGCGCTGGTCATGGGCAAGATGGGGCTGCCGCAGATGGGTGTCGAGGGTGCGGCGTGGGGCACGATCACCGCGAGCGCCATCGAGATCTCCATCCTATTCATCACCTTCCTGAGCCCGTCGTTCAACAACGCCTTTAAAACCCGCCACGCATGGCGCCCGTCGCTCAAGCCCATCAAGGACATTGTCAAGATCGGGTGGCCGCCCGGGCTCATGTTCGCCAACGAGATCACCTGCTGGTGGATCTTCATGGCGGCGCTGATCGCAACATTCGGCACCGCGCACAACGCCGCGGGGTGGATCGCCCTGCGCTACATGCACATCTCGTTCATGCCCGCGGTCGGGCTGTCCATGGCGGTCACCGCCGTTGTCGGCAAGTGCATCGGCGCCAATCGCAGGGATCTCGTCGTGAAGCGCACACTCCTCGGACTCGGGCTCGCGATGGGGTACATGGGTGTCTGCGCGCTGGTGATGGTCCTCTTCCGCGAATCGATGGTCGGGGTCTTCGCCGACCCGGAGTACCTCCGCTCCACGCTCACCTCCGTCTTCGGGACAGACTTCGGGCTCGAGCCATTCGAGATGACCACGGACACCGACATCGATCAACTGATCTCCATCGGCTCGAAGGTGCTCATCCTCGCCGCCACATTCCAGATCTTCGACGCCTGCGCGATCACGCTCGTCGCCGCCCTCCGCGGCGCGGGCGACACCATCTGGCCCGGCATCGCAACCGCGGTCCTGAGCTGGACCTTCCTCGTCGGGCTGGGCTTCCTGTTGATCAACGTCGCCCCGGAACTCGGGTCCATCGGGCCTTGGATCGGCGCGTCGGCGTTCATCATCTCCCTCGCGATCGCCCTCGCATGGAGGTTCGCCACGGGCAAATGGAAGCGGATCGACCTGCTCGGTGCCCGCGAGCGGGGCGAGGAGCA
>JAJDDG010000041.1 GCA_029260435.1 Phycisphaerales bacterium
ATGTACCTGGAGGACTACTACACCGTCGCCGCAAACCTCGCCGGGCTCCCCGCCATCTCCCTCCCCGCCGGTTTCTGCCACGACACCGCCGACCACCCCCTGCCGGTAGGCGTCCAACTCATCGCCCCCGCCTTCGCCGACGCCCAACTCCTCCGCATCGCTCAATCACTCCAACTCGCGCTGCCCCACACCGATGCCGCCCCGACCATCTGCGCCGCCTAGCACAAATTGGTTGTGCCACTGCTGACCGGTCTTCAGGTCAGTGCTCTTCGCTTTGTCTTGCCTTACGGCGCTCCCACCATCCTTATCCTTACAAAAAAGCCACGCGTGAGTGTGGCTGAAAACATTTCTTCTCCTGCTGGTGCCCGATGCCTGATCCCTGATGCCTTTTTCTTTCTTCCGATACCCTGTGCGCATGACCACCACCAACACACCACACCTCTCCCGCATCACGCGCCTGCTGCTCACATTTTCAATCCTGCTTTGGGGGATGGTGGGGGGGGGCTGCATCTTCGCCGACTACCAGAATCCCGACTTCGAGGTCATGTCCGCGCGCGTCACCCAGGAAACCGACGAAGGCTACGTCGTCACATTCATCCTCAAAGGCCACAACTCAAACGCCTTCGCCATCCCCCTGCACACCGTGGACTACGCGCTCGCGCTCGACAGCAAACAGGTCTACTCGGGCCAGCGCATCACCGAGGCAACCCTCCCCCGCAAGGGCTCCCAGACCGTCCGCCTCCCCGTCCCGATCAAACGGGGCGAAAGCGCAACAGCCGACGCCATGCTCGCCGCCGAATCAACAGACGCCGATCTCAACTACCGACTCGCCGCGACATTCGTCTTCGAAGTGCCAGGCTCAATCGCCGAGATCCTCTTCGACAACGACATCCGAAAACCAACCCACTCCTTCGCCTCCACCGGCACACTCGAGATCGAACCACCCCGCGCCGCCGCCGACAACTAGGTTGTATTTGACAGCCGGGTGGCATGCCCACGCGCAGCGCGGGCATGTCCTTCTCCGTTTTCTATTTCTCGTGCCACTGACCGGTCTTCAGGTCAGTGCCGGGTGCCACCGTGAGCCGAGTGCCGTGGTACACCCGCAGGCTGAACCACGATCGAACGCGCTGCGACCCTGCGCACCGAATTCCAAACACACCCCTTCCAATACATAGCATTACAGGTGATATTCACCACATCCTCCCATGCGCATCCAACTCCCCCAATCCAACCCCGACCGCATCAAGCTCGCGCTATCGTGCCTCATCGTCCATGTCGCGATCATGCTCATTTCTGAGATTCCATCTCTGATCTGGTACCAACTACCAAACAACTTTCTCAAGAACCACCAGACGACGAGCATCCTTCTTTCAGCATTCAGTGTTTTCACCAGCCCTGTTGCATATTGCCTACTTATCTTCGCGCTCTCCCTCACCGTCAAAGCCAACGTATTCAAGGCAAAGCGCCAGTGCATCGCCGTGATCGCCATCCAGTGCATCACATCGTTGCAATTCCTCTATGCCATGTACCAATCGATCTCCTACATCGACATTCTTTATATGCAGTTCTCGGGCGCATGGCCCGGATTTCTCCCCGATTGGTTCAACAACATCAACTTCAGCTCCTTGTACTTCTTCCCGATGCGCTACGCATTACTTGCCACCTCGATCGCTTGGCTCATCATCCTCGCTCCACCATCGTTCAATCTGATCAACTGGTCTCCCAGGCGCGAGAAGATCTGCCGTTCTATCTTCATTACATACTTCGCATTTTACATC
The DNA here is from genome assembly GCA_029260435.1 of Phycisphaerales bacterium. Classification (GTDB taxonomy): domain Bacteria; phylum Planctomycetota; class Phycisphaerae; order Phycisphaerales; family UBA1924; genus OFTM74. Next base: position 1,779 of record JAJDDG010000041.1, read on the forward strand.
TGGTGGTATGTGCAGCGATTGATCTACTGGATCAATCCATTCGATTTCAAAAACGTGACATACTCCCGACTTGAAACATTCTTCTCCCATATCCAGTTTGTCACAACGTGGTCCTACCCAATCCTCCTCCTCGCCGCCCTCATCTTCCTCATCCACCTCCGGCGCAACGCCCATCAACTCATCTTCGACCCCAACCACTGCTCCAACTGCGCCTACCCCCTCGACCAATCCATGACCACCTGCCCCGAGTGCGGCGTCATTCGCGCGCAACCACCCGAACCAACCGCCCCCTCTCCCTTTCCAGGGAGAGGGCCGGGGTGAGGGTCTTACTTCATTAAACGTGACGCGCCGGTAAGGAGCGTCACATATAAGTAGACAAATGAGGGGGTGCGGGAGACACTTCCCCCGCAGTGGATACGCACCCTCCTCCTCACCAAGCCCGCCGCATCCGCACCGCCTGTGCGCTGCTATTGTTCGCAACCGGGATCCACCTGATTACCTTCGTGGCATGGAAAGCTGGCCCCCATCTCACCGGTTACTCCATAGGCCCACGCTCATCCATCGCATGGATAGAGTATCTCTTCACCGCCGCGTACTGGCTCATCGCGATCAGCATCGCCGCCGCCGCGTGGATGATCTACCGCACACGCATCTTCCCCGCCCGCCGCCAAGGCGTCGCGCTCGTGTGCATCGCCGTATACACTCTGCTCAACAGGGGGTGCGCCCAGTTCTATATGTGGTGGCTGACGAAGCAGGTCGGAAATTTCTCGACCGGCACATCATCCACCGCACCCTACACCCAGCGGCTCATCGAACTGCCGCTATGGATCTTCATACTCGGATACCAACTCCTCGCCCTCTCGGTCCTCTTCTTACTCCTCTCGCCCGCCCCGAAACTCGTGGGATGGAAAAACTCCTTCCAGTTGCAATACCGTATCGTCGGCCTATTTTTCCTCGCGACGTTTTGGGCCACAAACTCGCGGTACCTCCTCTTTCTGGTATTCCGAGACAGCGTCATGTTGCACCCATCAGCCAATTCGCAATCGATCGTCGGATCGCTTTTTCATTTCCTCGGCAACCCGTTCATGACATACACACTCCAGGCGTCGATTATCGCCGCTTCCGTGTTCCTCGTAGTCGTGTACAGACGCGCCAACCAACTCACCTTCGACCCCAACTGCTGCACCAACTGTGCCTACCCACTCGACCAATCCATGACCACCTGCCCCGAGTGCGGCGTCACCCGCGCAGCACCGTTGCCCAACCCATGACCCTCTACCCGAAGGGTAGAGTCCCACACAGAACTCTTCCTTTGAAAAATGCCACGCGCAAGCGTGGCTGAAAAACAGTTCTTACGGGGGTGCGGGGGATTTGGTGGGGGGTGTCCCCCGCATCGCGCCACTTCTTATCTCCCCATCCCGCATAACCGCCCCCCACACCGCTCCATCCCGCGCCGTCATCAACCACACCCGTCCCGCCTTCACCTCGTCCCAGCGCTCGTCGTGCATCCGCCGCGCGCCCGTGCTCTGCAGCGCAACCGCCGGATCCAGTTCGCTCACAAACGCGTACGCCGCAGGCTTCGCGCTCCCATGGTGTGGCACCTCCATAATGTCCGCGCGTAAATCAGGCACCGCGCGCGACACCCCCGCCAAGCCCTCCTTCTCGATATCCCCGCACAACACAATCCTTTTCTCCCCCGCATCCGTCGGCGCGCGCACCACCAGCACCAACGACGAATCATTATCCCGCCCGAACTCCGCTCCCTTCTCGGGCCACACCACATCGATCGTCACCTCGCCCAGCACAAACGAATCGCCCACCGCCGCCGTCCGTACCGAAACCCCGCGTGCAAACAGATCCCGCATCACCAGCGCCGGTGCGCCATCACTATCTCCATCCGCCGCGCGCACGACCCCCTCGCCCACGACAACCTCCCGCACCCCAAACGCCCGAACCACATCCACCAGCCCGTTGAAATGATCCAGATTCGGGTGGGAAACAAACACCCGCTCCGTTCGCCACCCGCCCAGCGCACGCACCGCGTCAGGGATAGTCCGCTCCCCGACCGCGAAATACCCCGACCCGCAGTCGTACAGCACCGCCTCGCGCCCGCTCCGCAACAGAATGCACGTCCCGTTGCCGACATCCAGCATGTCCGCGCGCACAACCACATCATCATCAACCCGCGCGTTCAGAAACTGCCCAGCCGTGAGCGCACCAACAAGCACAAACGCAACCCCGCCGCGCAATCCTTTGATCCGCCCGCCCCACATCCACCACACCGCGAATGCTGTAAACGCGATCGTCCAAACCGCCGAAACCCGTGGCATCCAAAGACTCGTGCCCCGCCAACCGTCAATCCACTCCACAAACGAAACCAACCCGCCGCCAACGACCATCGCGGGCCAACCCGCGATCTCTCCTATAGATGGATGCACCGCGCTGCACACCGAAGCGAGATACCCAAACGCAAGCGTCAATCCTGCGAGCGGGATCCCGATCATGCTCGCCGGCGCGGTAAGCGGGCTCACCACACCGAAGTGGTACGCCCCTAGCGCAAGACTCACCA
>JAJDDG010000042.1 GCA_029260435.1 Phycisphaerales bacterium
GTCCTCTCCCTCTGCACCGATCCCCCCACCATCCTCCGCGAAGGTGCAATAAGCGCACAAGACCTCGCGCTGTAAGACTCGTTGATCTCCACCTGCCTCTCCCTCTGGGAGAGGATGTCATTACTGTCCTCAGTGATGACAGATGAGGGCTCCCCAACCTTCCAATCTCCCCGGCCTCTTTCCTATCCTCTTCTCTTCCTGATGCCTGGTCCCTGGTGCCTTCTTTCCTACCGCCCCATCTCCCGCACCCCGCCCTCACCATCCTCCACCAGCACCACACTCGCCTCATCCAGAAACAACCCGTGCCCGACCACCGCAGGATGCCCGTCGAGCATCGCCGCGATCGCGCGCACATCCGCACCCGCCGCAAGCTCCACATCCACCACACTGTTCCCCTCGTCCGTCACATACTCCCCGCTATCACCGATACGGATCTCTCCCTTCAACCCCTGCGCGCTCAGCCAGCGCAGCGTGCTCGCCATCCCGAACCGCAGCACCTCAACCGGCAGCGCACACAACGCGCCGATCCGCTCCACCACCTTCCCCTCCTGCACCATGTACACGTTCCGTGCGCTCGCCCGCGCCACGATCTTCTCCCGCACCATCGCACCGCCACGACCCTTGAGCATCACGAGATCACCCCCCCCACCAACCATCACCTCGTCCGCGCCATCAAACAACAGATCCACGCCCCCCACATCCCCCATCTCCCGCACCGTGAGCCCCAGCTCGTGCGCCAGCTCCTCCGAGTGTCGGCTCGTACCCACACACTCGATCTTCAACCGCTGGCTGCCCACCTTTGCCGCGAGCGCCCGGATCCCGCGCGTCGCCGCCCGCCCCGTGCCCAGCCCAACAACCATCCCGCCCTGCACACCCTCGATCGCCCGTTCAGCAAGTAGATCCGCCATGCCTACACCCTACCTCGCAAACTCGTGCAGCGCGATCCCCGCCGCAACGCCAACATTCATCGAATCCACATCCCCCACCATCGGAATCGCCGCCAACGCATCGCACCCCCCCACGCCCCCCACAACCCCGTCGCTCAAGCCATCCCCCTCCGTCCCAACCACCAACGCTACCCCCCCACCTCGCTCCCCCCGAATCTCCTCCGCAACCTCCCGAATATCCCGGCTCCCCTCCCCAACAGTCAGCCCCACAACCCGATACCCCGCATCCCTCAACACCTGCAATCCACCGGGCCACTCATCCACCATCGCGAAGGGCACCCGCAGCGCAGCGCCCATCGAGACCCGGATCGCCTTGCGGTACAGCGGATCGCAGCACCGCGGGCTCATCAACACACCACCCGCGCCCAGCGCCAGCGCGCTGCGAAATATCCCGCCCACGTTGTCGTGGTTCGTCAGATCCTCCAGCACCACCACCCCCCCACGCCCCACGCCCTGCGCCTCATCGATGACCTGCGCAACACTCAGCCCCGTCCCGCGCTCCCCCGCCGCAAGACACCCCCTGTGGATCTCGAACCCCACCACCCCATCCATCACCCCCCGCCCCGCGACATACACCATCCCCGCGTACCCGCTCTCCTCCAGCGCACCGCGCACCGACTCCAGCGCAACCTCCGTCGCAAACACCGACCGCACCGCGAACCGCCCGTGCTCCACCATCGTGCGCACCACGAACCGCCCCTCACCCATAAACACCCCCCGCCGACCGATCAGATCCGCGTCGCGCACATTCCTGTAATCACGGACGCGCTCGTCATCCAGACTCGTAATCCGTTCGATCTCCACCCCCCCACCTTACACTCTGTCCCATGACCACCCCAGACAACTTCGACCTCTACGAAGCCGCCGTCCAGGCGCCCGACGCCGCAGCCCGATTCCTCCGCGCCCTCCACCCCGCCGCAACCCACCTCTGCGAGGACTTCGCGGGCTCCGCAGCCCTCTCCCGCGCCTGGGGCGACCTCTCCACATCCCTCACCGCAACCGCCATCGAACTCGATCCCCAAACCCTCGACGCCGCACGCTCGCGCACGCACAACAACCCCCGCGTCACCCTCGCCCTCGAAGACGCGACAGCAACGACAACCCCCGCGGACATCATCGCAACCCTCAACTTCTCAATCTGCGAACTCCACACCCGCCAGCAACTCACCGCCTACCTCACAGCCGCGCGCAATCGCCTCAACCCCGATGGCATCCTCGTCCTCGACATCTACGGCGGATCAACCGCCTACCAGACCGGCGCGTTCGACATCCCGTTTGTATACAACGACCTCGAACACACCTACACATGGAAACAGCTCGCCGCCGATCCCATCTCCTCGCGCGTGCTCAACGCCATCGACTTCGATCTCGCCTCGGGCGAATCCATCGAGAACGCCTTCACCTACGACTGGCGCCTCTGGTCCCCCCGCGAACTAATCGACACACTTCTCGAAGCAGGCTTCACCGCCGTCGAAGCCCACGACACACTGGGCGGCGCGCTCGACGAGCACAACAACCCCCTCCCCGATCCCTGCTGGAAAACCGACGAAGGCTGGCGCGACGGCGCACCCTCACTACCCAACGATTCCTTCGTCCTCTACCTCGTCGCACGAACATCCTGAGGTGTTGCTCCCACCCGCCTCTCCCTCTGGGAGAGGATGTCGTCGTTGATCTTCAACGACGACAGGTGAGGGCTCCCCAACCTATTTCTTCTCCTTACATCTCCGTCTTTTCTTGCCCCTTCTCCCCACCGGGGGAGAAGGCAAGTCCGCCGCAGGCGGGCGCGGATGAGGGGGTCTTTCATTCTTCCCTATGCCTGTTGCCTTCCTAAAACCGCAGCACCACACTCGCGAAATAATCCGTATCGCTCTGCCTCCCCCTCGCCTGGTGCGTGTCGATCCGGTGCTCGAATCCAACCTGTAGCGAAATATTGTTCTTCGCGTCCAGCTTGACCTCCCATGTCCCGCGCGCCGTCAATCGGTACTTCCCCTCTTCCTCCAGATCCGGGAACGCCTCAACACTCCCCACCAACCGCTGTTTCTCAAACAGCTTCTGCGTGAGTTCGAGCCCCAGAATCGCCTCGGGGCGGATTGTGTTGTCGGGCGAACCTATCTCGCGCGACCCGCCCAACCCAACACGCAACAGCAGATCCGTATCCTCGTTCTTGATCGGCTTGAACCCGACGCCCCCGCCCGCGTTCACCCGCGCGTCGTAGTCGCGGAACTCATCGAAGTTCACCGCGCTCTCAAGGAACACACGGTATGTCCCGTCTTCCTTGAACCACTCGCTGCGCCCCGAAACATCAAGGCGGTTCTGTGTCCGGCGCTCGTCCTGCCAGTTCAGCAGATACGTCGTCCGCACGTTCAGCCGCTGCCCCTTCTTCTTGAAATCACCCGCGAAGTTCATCCGCAGATTCGTCCGATCCGTCGTCCCCGTCGAACCGCTCAAACCCAGCGTCAGATTCGCGTCCCACTTCGGCTTCTCCTCCGCTGGTGGGGGAGGTGGGGGAGGAGGAGTTGCTTCCGGGACAGCGGGTGGCGGAGTTGTGGGTGGGGGGGCTGTGGGTGCGGCGTCTGTGGGTGCGGCGTCTGTGGGTGGAGGGGCACTCTGCGATGGTGTTTCATCAGCAGGGTTGCCCGCCTCGTCAGCCGTTGTCCCTCCTTCGATCGCCCGGCGCGACTCCACCACCGCGTCCCCCGGCACGACCAGCTCCCCGAACACCTCGTGGCGGATTCGGATCCCCTCCTCGCCGACCCCGATCACCTCGCCCCGCACCAGATCCCCGTTGCCAAGCCGCAGCGCGACAAACTCCCCAACCCGAACACCTCCATCCTGCTCCCCCACCGCGCGCGCACCAACACCGCCCACCACGATCGCCCCCGCAACCGCCCACACCAGAATCCGCCGCATACCGCGCACGCCGCGCAGCCTCCGTTCTGATTATCCCTACGCGCAATCGTTGCGCACTGAACAAGCCGCGCAAACGCGCGACCGCCATCTTTTTCCTCGTCATCAAACCTGTGCGCACAACACCCGCCGCACCCCGTGCGCGATTTTAGTCCTATCCGGACCTAACCCACCCGAGTATTGCGCGTCACGAACCCGCCCGATCCGGATCCGCCGCAGGCGTCAGGTAGCCCTTCCACCCCTGATCGCCGTAGATCTCATCCGGATCACGCGGATCGTTCTCCTGCCATTCAACCCGGCTCGCGCCGAGCAACGTCCCCGTCGCGAACGCGAGATCCACCTGTGTGATCTGGTAGTCCGCCAGCGCCGCGATCTCTGACTGCTGCGCATCCGCGAGCCGCGTCGCCGCATCCAAAACGTCGTTGCTCGTGCTCAGCCCATTATCAAACCGCGACTGCTCCGCCTCGATCGTCCGCGTCGCCAAAATAACCGACTGCCGCGCCGCAAGAATCCGCTGCCAATCCTGCTCAAGCTGATCGATCGCGTTGAGCACCTCCTGCTTGATCGAGGCAGTCCGCTGCGCCCGCGTCGCGAGCCGTTGCAACCGCCGCAGCACCGCCTGGTGCACCCGACCCTCCGCCGCCTCGTTCCCCGCCGCCACCTCAAACCGGAACCCGAGGCTCCAGTCCGCGAAGTCCCCGCCGCGCGTCGTGCTGATCGAATCCTGGATCGTCCCGCCCAGCCCGTTGATGTTGTACGTGTAGTCAAACGCGAACAGCGGCAGCGCCTGGTTCCTCTGAAAATCAATCGTGCTGACATCCTGCGCAACCTGCAATTCCAGCTCCAGCATCTCCATCCGGTTCGCCAGCGCAGAAGCGATCACACTCTCGCGATCAATCTCGTACAGCACCGGGTCCGGCTCGCTCGATAGCTCGAGCGCCACCGCAGATTCCTGCTCGAGCCCCGGCACGTGCACGATCCGCTTCAGATTCCGCATCGCCCGCCTGAGCACATTCCTCGCGATGATGATCCCCTCCACACGCTGCGCAACACCCTCCATCGCGCGCACCACCTCGATCTCCGCCGCAACCTGCGCACGCACCCGGCGCTCCGCCCGCTCCTTCTGCGCAACCGCCAGCGCGTACTGCTCCTCGCGCACATCAAGCACACGCTCTGCCGCGTAGAGCAGCCAGTACGCCCTGTCCACCTCCGCGACCCTGCGGATCACCTCGAGCTTCGCCCGCGCCTGCGAGATCTGCGATCCCAGCGCCGCGATCCGAACCCCGTGCGTGTTCGTCCGACGCCCCGCCCCCCGCAGCAGGTTCTGGCTGATCGAGAACCGCGCATCGCTCGTGTAGCTCGGGTTGAGCGTCGTAAACTGGTTGTCCGTCTCCGACCGATTGATCGGAAAATCAAGCGTAATCTGCCCCCCGCTCCGAAGAGGCACCCGCACGCCGGGCGTCGCGCTGAAACTCTCGAACTGGTTCCCGCTCAGCGTCGAATCCGTCGGCTGATCAAAGCTGCTGAAGTTCATGTTCGTGAAGAACACCGCCTCAAACGCCGCCTCCTCCATCCCCACATTCTCCGCCGCGATCACCGGCTCGATCAAAGACACCCGCAGATCCAGGTTGTTCTCGAGCGTCCACGCCCGGCACTGCTCCACGCTCACCGACACCTGCTCAAGCCCCGCCATCGGATCGCTCGGCAACTGATACTCCTCATCCTCTTCCCGATCCTCCGCCCGCTCCCGCACTGTGACAGCGCCCTTGAGCGACTGCGCCGGCTCGATCACACGCAGACGATCCACGCCCACCCGCATCCCGAGATCCTCGTCCGCCGTCGCAAACGGATTCGCGCACCCCCCCAACCCGCCCACACTCCCGGCAAACGCCAGAGCCAGCGCGCACGAGCCAACCAGCGCGCACCGCCCAGCACACGCAACAACACCCTGTCCATCATTCATGCCTGAGCGCCTCGATCGGGTCCAGTCTCGCAGCCTTCACCGCAGGCCACATCCCAAAGAACACGCCCACACCTCCCGAGAAACCAAAGGATAGAACAATCGCCCACATCGGGATCTCCGCGTTCTCCATCAGCTTCCCCCCCGAACCCTGCGCAAGCACCATCAACGCCTGCCCAACCACCAACCCGATCACACCACCCGCCAGACACAGGATCACCGCCTCAACCAAAAACTGCACCAGGATCACCGCCGGGCGCGCCCCAAGAGCCTTGCGCAGCCCGATCTCCCGCGTCCGCTCGCTCACACTGACCAGCATGATATTCATGATCCCCACACCGCCGACGAGCAGCGAGATGCTCACCAGAACCGCCGCCGCCATCCCCATCACACCCGCCATCGAGTTAAAATTGTCCACCGCCTGCGTCATCTGAAACATGTCAAACGTGTCGGGCCAGTCCGCCGGCAGCTGCCTCGCCTTCCGCAGGATAAACCGGATCTCCGCTTTCGCCTCTTCCGCCACCTCGGGCGACTCCATCGACGCAACCACCGATGTCCAGAGCCAGTCCCGCAGCTTGTACATCGTCGAGAACGGAACAAAGATCTCCGAGCGCGCCTCGCCCCCGCCAAACATCGCGCTCATCTCTTTCGTTTCGACAACACCGACAACAACAAACCGCCGGTTGTTCAGAAAAATCTTCTTGCCGATCCCACCACCGTCCAGCCGCAGCTCCTCGATCGCCATCTCGTTGATCAGGCAAACCTGCAGTTGCTCGCTGTCGTCCGTCTCCGTGAACTGCCGCCCGTCCTGCACAAGCCGCTGCTCGATCTCGTGCCAATCAGGCTCGATCCCCGTCACCGAAACACCGCTCTTCACCCGGTCCTGATACCGCACCGTCACCCGGTGGCTCGCCACCATCGACAGCCGCGTCAGGTACTGCGAGTGCTCGCGCAGATCGCGCGCCTCGCGCGTCTTGATCTTCACATCCGTCCAACTCAGCTTGTCCCGCAGCTCGTCCGGACGATTCCCCCATATAAACACCTTCGTCGCGCCGAACTTCGAGAACTCATCCAGCACAAACCCCTTCAGCCCGCCCGCCGCAGCGATCGTCGCCGTGATCGCAAACACCCCGATCACAATCCCCAGAGTCGTCAACAGCGCGCGAACCTTGTTCGCCCACATCTGCCCCAGCGCGAAGAACACCGTCTGCGTCAATAAACGAACGATCATCATCGCGCCGCCTCCTCCGCTTCCACCGCATCATCATGCTCAACGTGCGCCGCCGCACGCTCCCGCGCCATGTCAACGCTCCGCTTGATGTAATCGATATGGATCGGATCCTCGTCCCGTGGGTAATCCGTCTCGACCTTCCCGTCGCAAAGCCGAACAATCCGATCCGCGTGCCCCGCGATATCTTCCTCGTGCGTCACCATCACGATCGTCTGCCCGTCCTCGTGCAGCTCGTGGAACAGACCCATGATCTCCGCGCCCGTCGTCGAATCCAGATTCCCCGTCGGCTCGTCCGCCAGCAAAATACTCGGCCTGTTCACCAGCGCCCGCGCGATCGCCACACGCTGCCGCTGCCCGCCGCTCATCTGATTCGGGCGGTGCCCCACCCGATCCCCAAGCCCCACATGCTGCAGCGCACGCCGCGCCGCGCCCCGCGATCCCCAGAACCGCTGCCGCGAATACAACAACGCGAGCTGCACATTCTTCAACGCCGTCTCGCGGGGCAGCAGCTCGAACGACTGAAAAACAAACCCGATCTCCTCGTTCCGGATCCGCGCAAGCTCGCCCGCCCCCATCTTGTCCGTCCGCTTCCCGTTCAGCTCATACACACCCTTGCTCGCCCGATCCAGGCAACCAAGCAGGTTCATCAGCGTGCTCTTGCCCGAACCGCTCGACCCCATGACCGCAACAAACTCGTTCCGCTGGATATCAAGCGTCACCCCATCCAGCGCACGCACAACCTCCGTCCCCATCTTGTAGATCTTGTGTACGTTCCGCACCCGAATAATCGGCCGCTTCTTGCGCCCCCCCACACGCCCCCCCTCGCGCGCACCACCACGCCCATCCTGCCGCGCTCCACGCCCCGACGAGTTCTCCTCCACGCTCCCCATCACGTCCCCTCACCATCACCAGCATCCGAATCTTCAGCAAGCTTCGTCCCCTCTTCTTCATCCTCCCCCGAACCCTCCCCATCGCTGTCGTCCCCATCCTCCTCGTCCTCGTCCTCCTCGACCCGCACCTTCCCGCCATCCTTCAGCTGCTGCAGCGCGCGGTACGGCCCAACAATCACCGTCTCGCCGGGATCGATCCCCGCCGTCAACGCCGTGCTCTGCAGGTTGCTCGCCGCGACCCGCACCGGCCGCACATGCGCCTCACCGTCGCTCATCGTGTACACCACCTGGCAGAACGTCCGATCCGAATCAACGTGCTCGTTCCCCTCGCGGATGTCCTTGGGCAGTTCATCAACCCGCAGGTCCAGCACCGCCTGGCTCGGCACCACCAGAATGTCCTCAAGCGTCTCTACCTGCACATCAACATTCGCCGTCAACCCAGAATAAATCCGCCGCCCGTCAAGGTGCAGCACCACCTCCGCGTCGAAGTTCGATGTCCCGTCGCTCGACGTCTGGCTCTGCAGCGCCAGTTTCCGGAGCGTCCCCTCGAACACCTCCTCCGGATACCCGTTGATCTCGATCTCCGCGATCTGCCCCTCGCGCACCCGCGCGACATCAACCTCCGCGATCCGCGTCAACACGAGCATCTCGCTCAGGTCCGCAACCGTCATGATCACCTGACCCGCGTTCGAGATCGTGCCCAACGCCACCTCGCCCTCGCGCATCATGATCCGTGTCACAACCCCGTCCATCGGCGAGCGGATCGTCGCGTACTCCAGATTCTCCTTCGCGCGATCAACATCCGCCTGCGCAACCGCCACCCGCGCCTCCGCTGCCTCAACATTCGCCCGCACGCCCCGCAGCCCCGCCCGCTGCGCGTTGTACCCCGCCTGCAATCGATCCATCTCGGCGCGCGCCGCATCAAGATCACTCTTGGAAATGTCACCGCTCGCAAACAGCTCCTGCTGCCGCTCCCAGTCCGCCACCGCGCGATCCAGACTCGCCCTCGTCCCCTCGATGTTCGCCTCTTCAGAAGCGAGCGACGCCTCCGCGCCCTTCAGCCCGGCGCGATCCGCGAGCAGCCTCGCCTCGCTCGCCTTCAACTGCGCCTCCAGATCTTTCGCGTCGAGCCGCGCAAGCACCTCCCCCTCCCGCACATCGTCCCCCGCCTCCACCGGGATCTCCAGGATCTTCGCCGACACCCGCGACGTGATATTCACCTGCTCCTTCGCCGCAACCGCGCCAGGCGCAGAAACGATCCGCTTCAGCTCGCTGTTCTCAGCATCCGCGACCTGAACAAGCGTCCCGAGCCCGCCTTCCTTCTGGTTTTTGATCGCCTCCGCGATCTTCGGCCCAAGGAACAACCCCAATCCGCCCAGCACCAGCACCAGCACAAAGCCGATACCCAGCACCCATTTCATCACCTTCCACACAAGATCACCTCACGTCGCGATACCCCCACCGCACACAGTCCCACCACGAGCAGCACCGCGCCGCCCATAGCTATTATGCCCACGGAGTGACGCACGATACGCCAACCCGCAGATTTGCCCCGGTTTAGATGTCGTTCCCACACCCCCAGCGGTTCACACACTCCGCCGCTTCTTATTCCCCCTCAACCCCCCCCAGTTTCACCCCCACACCGTCGAACCCAAATCAAACCACCTCCGCTCCCTCACAATACGCCGCCATCCCCCCGAACCACCGACAATGCCCAGAAGAATCCTCCACGATAAATACTTCCTGCTCGCCAAGGAGCACGGCTACCTCGCCCGCTCAGCCTACAAACTCAAGCAGATCAACCACGCCAAGTCCATCATCTCACCCGGAGACACCGTCCTCGACTTGGGCTGCGCACCCGGCGCCTGGATCCAGGTCGCCCTCGAACTCGTCGCCCCAGAGGGGGGGGCCGGTGGTGGAAATGGTGGGGGGGATGGGGGAAGGGTCGTGGGGGTTGATCTGCAGGAAGTCCGCCGATCCTTCGGGCCCAACGCCACCACCATCGTCGGCGATATCTACGACCTCGACCCCGCTGTCATCCTCGAACCCGTCGGGCACCCCTTCGATGTCGTCCTCTCAGACATGGCACCCTCCACCTCGGGCCACGGCGACGCCGAACGCTCCGCCCACCTCTGCCACCGCGTCCTCCAGCTCCTGCCCCACCTCGCCCGACCCGGCGCCAACCTCGCCATGAAAGTCCTCGAAGGCTCCGAATACAAACAACTCCTCGACCACACCAAAACCCTCTTCGCCAACTGCCGCGCCTACAAACCCAAAGCCTCCCGCGACTCCTCCAGCGAGATGTACATCGTCGCCCACCGCTACCGCCCACCCAAATCATGAACACCCCCACAAACAAACCACTCTTCCACATCGTCCTCCACGAACCCGAGATCCCCTCCAACACGGGGAACATCGGGCGCACCTGCATCGCCACAGGGTGCGCGCTCCACCTCATCCACCCCCTCTCTTTCGACACCCAGGAAAAATCACTCCGCCGCGCCGGGCTCGACTACTGGCCCCGCCTCAACCCCTCCGAATACCAGTCCTGGCCCGACTACCTCGCCGCCAACACCGCCGAAAAACAACCAACCCGGTGGTATCTCACCACCAAAGCGCCCCGCCCCGCGTGGGACGCCGCATTCAAACCGGGTGACCACCTCATATTCGGCAAAGAATCCGCCGGACTCCCGCAAGACATCCTCGCCGCCGCCCACCCGGACAACCTCCTCGCCCTGCCCATGATCCCGGGCGAGCGCTCGCTCAACCTCGCCACCGTTGTCTGCACCATCATCTACGAAGCCCTCCGCCAATCATTCGACGCCGCCGACATCGCACTCGACAACGACGGGCGCATCATCATCCCCACTGACAAATAATGCCGGGTGCCACCGCTTGACAGCGGGTGCCGTGGTACACCCGAAGGGTGAACCACGATCAATCTCTCCCTTGTCCCCCGTGCCACTGATCCGCCGTAGCGGATCAGTGCTCGTTCCATTTTCTTCCTGATGCCTAATCCCCGGTGCCTGATGCCTTCTTCTCCCCCCCCCGCCGGTATCCATACTCCACCCCCCGCTTGCGCAGCCCATCAAGCATCGTCTGCACCAGCGCACCATCACCCCCCAACACCTCGGGCGGCAGCACCCCCCTCCGATCAACTCGCCCGCTCGCGACAAGCCTCGCAAAGATCGCACATGGCAGCGCCGTCGTCCGCCCCATGCTCGTCCACCCCGTCGCCGGGTCGTACTCGTCGTGCAGATCCCATATGTGCCGCTCGCGCGCGCCATCCTTCAACCCCTGCGCGATCACCCGCATCACCGTGATATCCGCCTCACCCTTCTCGAACTTCCACTTCGGGAACATCAATTTCGAAATCACATCGAGCGGCCGCACCTTCACCCCGTTCACATCGATCGCCTCCTGTGAAAATAGCCCCGTCTCCCGAAACACCCGCATCAACTCGATATGCCCCGGATACCGCAGCGTCTTCTCCTTCATCCGCGGCACATCCATCGTGTCGATCAACGACCGAAGCCCGTCCGTGTTGAATGATTCGAGCGTCCCGATCCCATCGAAGTCCATCAGCTCCGGCTCGCTCAGCGCCGCAAACTCCACCACCTCCCCGTCCACCACGTACCGCGCCACCCGCGTGTACTCCTCGATCACATCGCTCGGCGAAAACCCCGCCTTGTACTCAAAGGGCCACCGCCGCTCCTTGGGCAACCCACCCACATAAATCTCGATCTCCTCGCACTCGTCCAGCAGACTCGCGCCGTACCCCGAGAGCAGGTTGCTCATCCCCGGCGCAACGCCGCAATCAACGATAGCCGTCACCCCCGCCGCCTTCGCCATCTCATCAAAGTCCAGCGCGTTCTCCGGCATAAAACTGATATCGCAGTAGTGCTTCCCCGCCCCGATCACCGTTTCCAATGTCCGGTACCCGATCCCGCTCGACAGCGCACCCAGCACAACGTCAAAGGGCTCGATCACCCGCGCAAGCTCCCCCGCGTCGGACAGATCCGCCTCGATCGTCCGCACCCGCCCGCCCGCCCCGCGCGCCGCCGCCTCCAGCGCCCCGCTATGCACATCCGCGATCGCAACCTCAAACCCCGCCTCCTCGGACAGATCCGCAGCCATCACCCCGCCCATCATCCCCGCACCAAGCACAACCGCTGAAGACATCGCCATCTCCTCTTAATAGAACAACTCGTCCGCCCACCGATCATACCCGCAGCCTCGTGCCTTATTCCTCAAAACAACGCCGGCGGCCGTGGTTTACGACGAAGTCGTAAACCACGATCCCTTCACAAACTCATGTGCCACTGACCTCCCCGAAGAGAAGGTCAGTGCTCCAAGTTCCTCTCCCCGCTCGGGTGCCACGCCTTGACCCGGAGGGCAAGGCGTGCTCTTTCGCTTTGTGCCACCGACCCGTCATCGTGTCGGTGCTGTCAACACTTCCTCAGAACAACGCCATGCGAAGCACGGCATACAAACAGTTGTCTCCGGGGGGGATGGGGGGATTGCCCCCACATCGCAGAACAACTCTTGAACGCATCTCTCACATTACACTCCACCAACACATGCCCATCACTCCCCCCACCATCCCCTCCCTGTTCATCACCGCCACCTCCACCGACGTCGGCAAAACACTCGTCGCCTGCGCCATCGCGGATTATTTGACCCGCTCCGGTTACAAAGTTGCACCCCTAAAGCCGTTCGCAACAGGATGTCGTTCCGTCAAAGGCAACCTCGTCGCCGACGACGCCCTCGCACTCGCGCAGGCAGCCCGCGCCGAGCACATCCCCCACGAAACCATCTGCCCCATCCGTCTGCGCACGCCCGCAGCACCCATCGAAGCGCTCCGCGCAGAAAAAAACACAACCCGCTGCTCCCTCGCGCCGATCAACCGTTCAATCAAACACCTCTGCGCATCCGCAGACCTCCTCCTCATCGAAGGCGTGGGCGGCGTCGAAGTCCCACTCTGCTCCGCCATATCAATGGGCTTAAAACACGCCGCACCTCCGCCCCCTCTCCCCCCCGGGGGAGAGGGCAAGCGTGCGCAGCACGCGCGGGTGAGGGGGCCTTCCACATCTCCACACAATCCCCCCGCAACAGTCATCCACCTCATCCGCGCCCTCAACTGCCCCGCACTCATCGTCGCCGACGCTTCTCTCGCCACCATCAACCACACCGTCCTCACCATCCGCGCGCTCCAACACGCACGCATCCCCATCGCGGGTGTTGTCTTGAACCGCGCATCAACAAAACGCGCCGACCCAACCATACAAACCAACGCCCGCTGGATCACCAAAATGACCGCCGTCCCCGTCCTCGCATCCTTCCCAACACTCCCCCCATCGCGCGCTCCCTTCAACCCCGCGCGCATCCCACCATCCATCCGCCGCGCAGCCGATCAACTCAATCCCGCCAAACTCTTCGCCTGATCATGGCCACGCCGGGTGCTGCTGCTGGCACAACCCCACCCGATCCGTCGTGCCCAACCGGAACAGCACGAACGAAATATCGTTCACATCAACCAACACATCACCATTCACATCCCCGCCCGCGCAGCACGTCGTGATCACATCGCCCAGCCGAAACAAGACGTGCGAGATGTCGTTCACATCCACCGTTCCATCCAGGTTCGAATCACCGTCGATCAAAGGCGAGATCACCAAAGACTGATCCGCGCCAACCCCCGCGCGCACATTCCCCGTCCCGTCGGGCCACTGCACCCATAGCTCATCAACCACCGCCGCAGAACCCAAACCAAAGTGCGCAACCAACTCGCACTGCCCAAGGTATGTGCTCCCCGAATCGATCCACCGTGCCCTGTAATCAGCGCCTGCCCGTGCAACCACCCGCGCCCCGATCCCGTCCGGCGCAAGACCCGCGAACCCCGCTGTATCAAGATGCGCCTTGAGCCAGTGCCCACCGCCGGGCGTCACACCCCCGCTCACCAGATCGTTCCGCCACAGCGCAAACCCCCGCACCGGCTCCACCGCGCAACCCGGCCCATTGTTCTGCACAACATTCACACCCGGGCTGATCATCACATCCATGTCCCCGTCAAGATCGTAATCCAGCACGCTCACCGCACGATCCTCGAACGACTGCGTCAACCCCCACGCCCCGCCCATGTCCACAAAGTCAGGCACCCCATCCGCCGGCACACTGATATCACCCTGATTCACAAACACCCGCACCCCGCTGCTCTCATCCCGGCACCGGTTCACCATCACAATGTCCTCAAGCCCGTCGTGATTAAAGTCCGCCGCCGTCGCGCCCCATCCCCAATCCCCATCCGCAACCCCCGCGTCCAGCGCATGCTCGCTCAGATTGTGCCCGCCCCAGTTCATCACCAGCCGGTTCCCGTTGTCCTCACCGTTCGCGTTCGCCGGATCGTGGATAGAAGTCATAAACCAATCCGGGTACCCGTTGTTATCAAAGTCCCCGATCGCGCTGCCCATCCCAAACAGCCGCCCCCGCGTCCCCACCAGCATCCCCAGCCACTCGAACCCCGCGTCCGCCGCGCTCTTGATATCAAACGTCCGCCCGCCAACAACCCCGCTTCCCGCTGTGGGGGGGCTCGGCACGTTGATCATGTACTTCGCCGTCTCGAAGTCTGCGCACAACAACAACTCCGGATACCGGTCCCCGTCCATATCAATAAACCGCGGCGCGAACACCTGAGTCCCCGCCATAGCCGCAGCGAGCGCCGCATCATCCCCAGTCGAATCCGCGTACACCAGAGGCGCGAGACACGAATAAAACCTGTTCTCCCCGTCAGAATCACCCGCAAGCCGCCAACCGCCCACCACCAGATCCAAGTCGCCATCCAGATCCGAATCACCAAACGCCGCGCTCGTCCCAGTCGGCACCTTCGGGTCCATCCCGCTCGTATCGATCCCCGCAACCGTGGACCACCCCATCCCGCTCCCGCTATCGATCGCCTCAAACCCCAGCCAGTTCCCGCCAACATCCTCCCCAAGATTCTTGTACAGCAAATGTCCGCCCGGGCTCGGCGTCGGTGCGCTGCCCAGGCTCACCACATACACATCCAACCAACCATCGCCATCCAGATCGCCAACACTCGCGCCGTTCCCTAA
This sequence comes from Phycisphaerales bacterium, assembly GCA_029260435.1. Classification (GTDB taxonomy): domain Bacteria; phylum Planctomycetota; class Phycisphaerae; order Phycisphaerales; family UBA1924; genus OFTM74. The sequence continues at coordinate 15,045 of JAJDDG010000042.1, forward strand.
ATGAAAACGCGGCGCGCCCGCCCCGAGTAACCCCGGCGAATCAACAAACACACCCTCCGCCTCCAGCACCTTGTTCACCAGCACCCGATCGCCAAGCATGTGCCCGCCAACCGCGAAATAGTCCGGATCACCATCCCGATCAAAGTCCCCCACCGCGCCGCCCGGCCCCACCATGATCGATACATCAACCGTCGTCTGCGCGAACCCATCCGCATCAAACGCTGTCCGATCAACCCACGGCTCAACCACCGGCAGCACATCACCAGCACCAGCGCCCGTCACATCCGTGAACGTCGTCACCGCAAGACCGCCGCCCTGCGCGAATTGATACGCACCGATCGCAACAACAACCCCACACAATTTTCCAACTCGATAGCCGCTCACGATCGGCCTCCTCCCCCCCCCACGCACCATCCTCATCGGTCGCTTCACACGCCCGATCAATCTACCCCGACAACCCGCATCCCCAAGCAAAAATACAGGCACCCGCCTTTCGGAGAACACCCGATCCACTTATCCCCCCCGCCCCGCACGCATATCACCGGATTCCTCCCGCCGGACCCACCGCGACATACACCGCGCATCCCCCGGATCCGCGATCTGATCGCCATCCAGATCAACCGGCGCCACCGTCAACTCGATCAGATCCTCGACGTCGTACCGCCCGTCACCGTTCGCATCATCCGCGCACACAGGCTCCGTCACCGAGAACACCGCATTCGCCGTCACGTTGTTAAACGTCTGTTTGATCCCAGATGGCCACAGAATCATCACCTCATGCACACTCCCCACCAGCGTGCCGAGCCCGAAGTGCGCCGTTGATTCGCTGCAAGCCAGATAGCTGCTCCCCGCGTTCACCTCGCGCATCTGCCGAGCCTCTCCCGCCACCGCGGTCACATACACCTTCGCGCCAAGCCCGTCCCGGTTCGACAGCGTCCCCCCGAGCTTGACGCGCAACCAGTCATTGTTACTACCAATATCATTCCGATACAAAACCGATGTCCCCGGATTGTTCACGATGAACACGTCCTGATCACCATCGTTGTCATAGTCAAACAGCAACAACCCCTTGCCGGCACCCGTGTCTGTCAACCCACTCGCCCCCGCGACCTCCGTATACACACCCCCGTCATTCCGCCACAGCCGGATCGGATCGTTGTTGAACGGATCCTCGTTCGTTGTGAACGACAAGTACATCCCGTTCGTCATGATCAGATCCAGATCACCGTCGTTGTCGAAGTCGAAGAACTCAGACCCCCAGCCCCAACCGCCGTCTCGAACACCAAAGCTATCCGTCACATCCGTAAACGTCTGCGCACCCTCGTTGCGATACATCCGGTTCCCGCTCCCCGCCCAGTTGCACCCCGCCGTCGCGCACGTGTCCGCCGGGTCATACACCGATGTCACAAACCAGTCCAGATCGCCGTCGCCGTCCATGTCACCCACCGCCGATCCCATGCCGTTCTCATCCGTCCCCACGCCAGCGCCCGCCGTCCCATCCGTAAACCCCCCAAGCCCGTCGTTCCAGAACAGCCGGCTTGTCGAAAAATCACCCGCGATCACCAGATCAACACTCCCATCAAGATCCATGTCCGTAAACCGCGGTGAGAACAAATACACACCGTGCATGCTCACCCCGCCCACACCAACCCCCACCGTGTCGTCAACGTTCACCCCCGCCAAGTCCGTCACATCCTCGAAGTACCCCGCCATCGCGCCGCCCATGTTCCGCAGCAGCCGCGCGTTCGACACGAACCCCGGATCCATCATCGGGTTGAGCTGCCCCCACTCCGCAACGTACAGATCCAGATACCCATCCTTGTCGATGTCCCCCGCCGCCGGGCTCGACCCGTAGTGCTGGATGCCGGTTTCCACCGACGTCCCCCGCACGAATCCCTCTTCCGTAAAAATACCCGTGCCATCGTTGATGTACATCAGGTGCGTGTTCCCGTACACCACGTTCATCACGTACAGGTCCAGATCCCCGTCATTGTCCACGTCGCAGCACAACGCGCCGTTGGTGGACCGCACCGCCGTAAAACCAGACGCCGCGGACACATCACTAAACGTCCCGTCCCCGTTGTTGTGATACAGGATGTCCGTATCGCCCAGCCGCGTCACGAACAGATCGCAATACCCGTCCCCGTCGAAGTCCCCCGCCGCCGCGCCCCCCGTCATGAACATCCGCCCGACATCCTCGGGCGGGTCCATCTGGTGCGAGTACACCACCCCCGCCGCCGCCGTCACATCGGTAAACCCCGTCCCACGCTCGCCACCACCAATCGCACCATGCGGCACCGCACCCACCAATACAACGCCCGCATAGACAACAAGATGCCCAGAACAATTCACACGCGCCCTCCTCCCCCCCCACACAACCCACACACCCTCTCTCATCGGCCACTTCGCACGCCCCCTCAATCTACACCGATAACACCATTCCCCAAAGCAAAAAACGGACGCACCTCCCCCCGCGCCACTGACCCGTCCTCGGGTCAGTGTTTCATCGGGTGCCACGCTTTGGACCGGAGGTCAAAGCGTGCCGGTGTCGTACATCTCTTGTGTGGCATGCCCACGTTTTAGCGCGGGCATGTCTTCCTTTTTGTTTCCAGTTGTCTCCTCCCTGCCGGGTGCCATGCCCAAGCGTCAGCTTGAGCATGATCTTCCTCCCTCTCCCCTGTCAAAGACCCGCCGTGGCGGATCAGCGCATTTCCTTCATCTCCTCGGGTGGCATGCTTTGGACCGGAGGGCAAAGCGTGCCGGTGTCATACATCTCTTGTGTGGCATGCCCACGCTTGAGCGCGGGCATGTCTTCTCTTTTCACCCATCCCCCGTGCCACTGACCCGTCCTCGGGTCAGTGCTCTTTCCTCTACCCCTTCTCGGGTGCCATGCCCAAGCGCAGCTTGAGCATGTCTTCCTCTAGCCCCCTCTCCCCACCGAGGGAGAGGTCGAAGATCCGCCGCAGGCGAGGCGGTTGAGCGCAGCGAAACTGGGAGAGGGGGTCATTTCTTCTCGATCATCACCCTTCCCACCACATCACCACCCACCCTTCACCCT
>JAJDDG010000043.1 GCA_029260435.1 Phycisphaerales bacterium
CGTGCTCGGCTTGGTCGTCCACCCCTCGGGCACCGTCCACAGGATCGACCCCGAACTCGCCGACGCTCCAGCATCCGACATCGCCGGCGCCGCAACCGGACCAACACGCTCCACAACGTACGAACCGATCTCATCCTCACCGCACCCACAACATACGAAGGCGGATGCCACGATCAACGTCGCAAAGCCGATCCGTTTTTCGATGCCGGTCATCATGTGTAGGAAAGGAGTGATGTGCTCTTTGTATTGCATGTGTGCCACCCGATGAGTGTGATGATAATCGCCCAGTGAACCCCCCCACAAGTCCCACGAAAAATGCCTGCCCAGCCTTCCGCCATGCCCCGATCGCTGTGTGTGGACGCCGAAGTGGACACCATAGAAGAGCAGAGCACGCACCGGGTTAGAGGGCTGGCATCACCCAGTCGTATGAGTTTGCACGAGGAGCCCATCGCCTCATGTCTTGGGCTTGCTCCCAGGTGAGTGATTCGCCATGGCCGTCGAACATCGATGCGACAGTCTTATTCAGAAACCGGAAGGAAACGAACCCCGTCTCAGACGGCTCGGTGAAATTGTCGGGGACATCGGTCGTCCATCGGCGCTCGATGAACGCCGGGGGGAGCACCTTGTAATACCCGTCGATCTGGTACTCGGTGCTCTCATTCGCCGCAGTGGCAAACACGATCAAGTCCGACGGGCGACGCACCGCGGCTTCATGCCGGGCAAACCACGCGGTCCCCCATGCGCGTTTGAGTTGTTTTTCCTGGTGCGGGTTATCAAGCCACGCGTACCCGGTGCCATCGCTGTCGCATGAGCCGCCCACGAAAGCCTGGTTCAGCCCGAGCCTCGGCGCGATCGAGACAGCGTAGCGTCGATCGAGACCCTCGAATGTTTCGTTGATCTTCCGCCTGTCGCGGTACAGGATCCCCAGTTCATAATCGACGTAGCGGAGCAGACGCCACGGGTAGCGCTGCGCGACGATCCCGGAGAGACGCTCGCCCGTGTCGTCCCTGGCGATAACCTTTTTGTCAGAGATCATGCGCTGCGTGGGGAACCCCGCCATGACCTTGCCCGCATGGTCGGTCGTGAAGAGCTGGTGGGCGACCATGAACTCGCGAGAGGCCGCGAGCTCGCCGGTCAGGAACGCGCACTGGCGTGCGTGCCCGAGAGCGGGAAGCAGAGCCCCGATGAGCACCGCGATGATGCCGACGGTGACGAGTAACTCGATCAGCGTGAAGCCCCTTGACCAACCAAAGCTCGACGTGGTCGAGGAGTGTGCCTGTTGACGATATCGAGAGTGGGACATCAGACGGCTTCCAGTACTGCGCATCGGAATGAACGCGCCGATCAGGAATGCAATCCGCGTGCCACATGACTCGGTGGCGACGCGATCCGGGAGCTCGTTCTGGTTGCCCAGGACGGGGGCGGCGCGTGCGCGGGGCGAGCGCTCCCCGCTAGAGGGAATCCGCTGGGGTCGTGCGTCCTATTTGCGGGAATGATGTCCGGAATAGCGTCGCGACTCAGTAGTCATGACAACTGAGACACAATTCGGTCTGCGTGGTGCCTATCACGAGCTTATTTCGTTCATCCGAATACAGACTGTGGCACGACTCGCACTCGACGCGGTCGGTGAACAACCTGATCCGCGGATCCAACGCCGAGGCGGGCACCAGACGCCCATCTGTATCGTGCGATGTCAGTCGGTAATCGAGCCCGACCGGATGGTCCGTGGAACCTGCCGTACCTCCAGACGATGAAAACGCCCCATGCGGCCCGGCGGCGGAGGATGCGATGAACCCATCGTGGCAGCTCATGCAGATCCGGCTGCTGGCGGAATAGTCGGGTTTCGAGCGTTTGTCAGCGGAGACGCCGAACGACGGCGATCCATCGCCCCACACATGATGTGCCCTTGAGATGGCGTGGGCATGCATATCTGTGACTTCCATGCTCGCCTGCTCGTGGCAGTTGCTGCAGAAGTCGATGCCGAACTGGGAAGAACGCAGGAGCGAGGAGCCCGCGGAGCGTGCGGCGGCATGGGCCTGAGGCCACCGATCGTCGTGGCATGTCGTACAGGTCATCCGCCCATCAACAAGCGGGAACCCCTCCGGGATCTTCATGGAGGGCACAAAATCAACGGGGTGGGAAAAGAGCGGATCGGGATCGTGGCAATCCGTACACCGCGGATTCAGCCCCGGACGGGATGCCTCGCCCGCGAGCGCCGACCCTGCTCCGGTTGGCGAGAGGGATGAGAGCCCCGCCACGGCGCTGAGTGCGACGCCTGCTATTGCGATACGGAATGAGTTCACTGCTTGGGCCGAGTACATCTTGTGATCAGGTGGCAGGAGATGGTCGAACCAGCGCACGCTCGCTCGCCCTCCGATCGTTCGGACATCAATGCAATCGTCGCGGGCACGGGGGGGGCTCCACGGGATGACCGGGATTGCGTGTTCCGAAGCCCCCCGTGATCCACCCACCATGAATCACCGCCACAAACAGAACAATCCCAATCCTGAGAATGGGGTGGCTCCCGATTCCCGAGGCAGAGGGCTAATCGGTCAATAGGCCCACCAGAGGGGGTTGGATAGGACGTTGGAGCGCATTTCGGCGGCCAAGCGGTGTGGCACACACCTTGCATACAAAGAGGGGAGAGCGAGCGATTCCGAGAGACACAAACCGATTCGCTGGGACTCAAAAAACACTCAACCGTCCCGAGTACGGACACAAGTAGACAAGGAGTACGAATCATGAAACGGTGGAATCTGTTCGCAGTAATTGGTGCCGTTGCAGCACTCACCACCTCGACTGCTTCCGGGCAGACAACTATGGTTGGAGAGGCCCACGACTTCAGTGGATCGGGCTGGTCTGGAGGCGAGATCTGCAAGCCCTGTCATACCCCCCACCATGCTTTAACCGACGAGAGCGGCGCTCAAGTGGGCTGGCTCTGGAATCACGAGCTCACGACATCCACCTACACGATGTACGACGGCTCGACCGCGGACGCGGGTCCGGACGACGGCGATGCCGCGTTCGACAAGCTCAGCCGCCTCTGCATGGGTTGCCACGACGGCACCGTTGCAGTTGACAGCTTCGGCGGGCAGACGGGGAGCATCTTCCTCACAGGTGATAAGAACCTCGAAACCGATCTGTCGGACGACCACCCCGTCGGTTTCACCGCGGTGTACCCCACTGTCGCGAGCAGCAAGTGGCAACCGGCAGACGCGTCCCACAAACTCGGCCCGGGAGGCGCACTGAAGCTCCGTGAGATGAACATCGGCGGCACGCAGACCTACGTGGTCGGCTGCATGACATGCCACACACCCCACTACAAGGGCTTCGACCACCAACTCCGCATGAGCAACGCTTCGAGTGCCTTGTGCCTGTCATGCCACGTCAAGTAACTCAAATACGGGAATCGGGGCAAACCAGCGAATCGGTTTGAGTATGGGCCGTCCGGCACCGGGCGGCCTATTTTATTGATCGCATCCGCGGGTGAGGGATCAGATATTCTACTCCCGTCGTGCTATTGGAATTCTGCTCGCCCTGGCAACAGCCTGGGCGTCAACCCGGTCAGTGCATCTTCGCGGAGGCTCAAGTGAGATGATTACCAAGCGAACACCCTTCACCGTTTTCGCGCTCCTGCTACTCGCCGCCATCCTGATCACGCCACTCTCCGGGTGCTCCGGGCAACGCGCGCAGAACAGACACGGCGCGGATGGCTCACGCTTGTATTCGTTCTGGCCCCAGTTCCCCTCGGAGCCGAGGGTTCAGTTTCTGACATCGTTCCGCATGAGTTCCGACGTAGAGCTGGAACGCAGCGCGTTCGATCAGCTCGTGTACGGCGAGAAGGTCGAAGTCCTCCCGATCTCCAAGCCCTACGGGGTCGAGGCCCGGGACGGCAAAATCTATGTCTGCGATCCACCGAACGGTGCCGTGACCGTGCTGGACCTCGTCGCGCACCAGACCCGTGTCCTGCAAACGCCCGGGCTGGGAGGGATGGTCCAACCTACAGATATCTGCATCGCGCAGGACGGGAAGATCTATGTTTCGGATCTGCGCCGCGGCGTGATCTTTGTGTTCGGGCCGGACGAACGCCACCTCAGCACACTCGGGCACAAGGGCTTCCGCCCCGCCGGGATCGCGGTGCACGGCGACGAGTTGTACGTGTCGGACTTCGCGACAACGAGCGTGTTGGTCCTGGACCGCAGTTCGGGGTCGCAGCTGCGGACAATCGGTGGCCCAGGTGGAGAAGACGGGCACTTTGTCCGCCCGCTCGGCATAGACGTGGACAAGGACGGCAACGTCTACGTGATGGATGTGATCATGTGCAGGCTTCAGAAGTTCGACACCTACGGGCAGTTCCGTTTCGCGGTGGGACAGATCAGCGATACCGCCGGTTCGTTTGTGCGTCCGAAGCTGACCGCGGTTGATGACGAGGGCATTTTGTACGTGGTCGATGCCGCGTTCTCGAACGTGCAGATGTTTGATAAGGATGGACGAATCCTGATGTTCTTCGGCAGCTCCGGCTCTCACGCTGGCGCGATGGATATGCCCGCGGGTATCTGTGTATACCGCGGCGACATGGAACCATTCCAGGAGTACATCCACCCCAGCTTCGACGCGGAACGTCTGCTCCTCGTCACAAACCAGTTCGGGCGGCACAAGGTCTCGGTGTACGCGATGGGGCAGCTTCGCAAAGGGATCACCGTCGAATCGCTTGCAGGCAGTTTGGCGGACATCGACCCGGGAGTCACCGAGGAGGGCGATATCAACCCGCTGGTGGGCGAACCGGGCCCGAATGCCGATACATCTAACAACGAACAGGACACCGAGCAGGATCAAGAGCCGATGCAGAACCCACCCGAATAAGAAGGTACTCATTGAACGAATCGGCGAGCCAACTCAGGGGTGGGCGGCATCGGCAACGGTGCAGCGCGCTCGTGATTTGTGCCCTATTCGGCGGTGCCATGCTGTGGACGGGCTGCAACGTAGAGAAACACTACTCGACCCTGAGCTTCTTCTTCGACGGGGTGCCCGACCCCAACGCACCGATCACCGATGGTTCGCCCACAATCGATGGACGACGGATAGTGGTGGTCCACAAACCATTCCAGGAAGAACAGTGCCTGCAGTGTCACCCGGACCCCGCCAACATGCAGCTCACAATGGACGACGGCGGCATCTGCCTGAAATGCCACGAGGAGGTCCAGGACCAGTACCCCGTAATGCACGCAGCGGTCACGTCACTCGCGTGCATCTGGTGCCATAACCCGCACATGTCCGCGTTCCCATCGCTGCTCCGCGACGACGCACCCGCTCTGTGCACACAGTGCCACGATGAGCAGAACTCGAGCACGATGCCGCCGCCGCACCCCGACTTGTCATCGGACTGTCTCTCGTGCCACTCGGGTCACGGCGGGAGCGAGGGGCATTTCCTGATAGGCGGTGAGGAGAACGCGCAAGACGAAGCCGATCCTCCCGCACCGGAGCAACCCGGTGCGGACGAGTAGGAAACCATCCCGCACACTCATTGTTTGCTGTGCAGTGCTGTGCGCGCACGGAACGGGGGTTTCTGCGCAGACCGCTCAAGACGGACCCGTCATCGTCGGGCAGCGCAAGGAATACGACACTTTTAATTTCGATCATTTCCATGCAAGCTTGGAGCTGTGGGGGCGCTACCAGCGAGACGAACAGAAATCCGGCGGCAAGAAAACCGTGGACATGCAGACCCTCTACAGGGAAACCCTCGAGCTGGACACGGAAGGATTCGTATTGGCCCCGAACTTCATCACACTCGATCTCAACGCGCGGTTCCGCCTTGAGCAGTTCGAGTTCGATGGTGACGACCAATCGCAGAGCTCGCGGACCTTCCAGGCTCTCATCAGCTACGACGCCAGCGCAACCCTCCTGCCAAGAGGAAAACTACCGGCGACCCTGTACTCTCAGCGCAGCCAATCCTTCCAAAACCGGACGTTCGGTGCGGCGCTGGAAAACGTTGTGTTCGAGAACGGGATCCGACTGGCGTACCGCTCAGACTTCGCGCCGATGAACCTCACGATCTTCCGCCGCGAGATCGACCAGGAAGATACAACAGGGCAGGGCGGATTCCGACAGCTCCAGGACTCCTTCTCCGGGCACGGGCAGATCCTCCCGCGCGACGGCCACCGGTTTGCATGGGACTACACCTACGACAGCTTTGACCAATCGGGCGACCTGCGGCAATCCGACTCCTTCGATCGCCACGACGCGAATGTTGTGTACGAGTACACCTTCGGGGAAAACCGCCAGAGCAGTGCGCTCTCGACGGTACATCTCATTAGCGAACAGGGCGGACAGCGCCCACTGACCCGCCTGAGGCTCAGCGAAAATATCCGCCTGCGACATTCGAAAAAATTAGAATCCCGATACCGCTACACATTCAACCAGCAGGATCTCTCCGATTCAGACCAGATCTCTCACTTCGCCAGCGCATTAGTGCGTCACGAGTTGTATGAGAGTCTGGTTTCAACCGCGACAGTCGGCGGCACACTCCTCGAAGAACGCGTCGAGAGCTTTGACAGCGAAGAGTTCTTCGCCGAAGGCACACTCGAATACACCAAGAAAGTCCCGCTGGGCACCTTCGACGCGAACGCCCGCCTCCGCTTCGCCTTTGAAGATCAAAGCGACAGGGGCTCGGGCTTCACCATCGTCAACGAACCGAACACGTTCGGCCCCGCAGGGACCATCACCCTCGACCGCCAGAACATCATCTCGAGTTCACTCTTCATCACCAATATCGCCGGCATCATCATCTACTCACAGGGCACGGACTACACCGTGCAGGAGTTCCCCGATCGCATCGAAGTCCGCCTGGTCCTCGGCGGCAACATCTCCCTCGGGCAGACGGTGCTCGTCAGCTACCAGATCGGCCCGGACCCCGCGAACACCACGCAGACAACTTCATACGGGCTCACGTTCCGCTATACATTCCAGGAGGGTTTCCTCACGGGGCTCAGCCCATGGATCCGCTACGCCGACCAGCACCAGACCCGGGAAAGCGACTCACTGCTCGCGCTCCCCGAATCGGACTTCACGGATCTCACGCTAGGCCTCGACTACATCCGCCAGGGGCTGACGCTCCGAGCCACATACCGAGACCGCGACAGCTCGCTGTCTCCATTTACTTCGACCACGTTCGAGGGGAGATACCTGCAGCGGTTCTCAAGGCGGAGCTCGATCCTGCTCAGCACGCAGTACCAGGAAATCAACAACACAGACCAGGGATCGCGAACAAGTACTGCTACCCTCTCGGGGCGGTGGAACCAGCAGATCAACGAAAACCTCCGGATCTCCCTCGCACTGATACTGCGGGACCAGCGCAACAGCACCGGATCTGATTCACTCGGCATCGAGGAGCACCTGGACATCAACTGGAGCAGGGGTCAAACAACTGTATTCGCGAACCTCAGAAACGCGCAGGTAGACAGCGACGTGAGCGACACCAGCTTCCAGTCGATAGTGGTCGGTTTTCGCAGAGATTTTTAACCGGAGACGCACGCATGCGGATCAGGACAACGCGCACACAACACGCCCAACGCACCATCTCTAGATGTATCGCCCCCGCGATGATCGGCGTGCTGTCCGTTTCGATTGTCTCGGGCTGCGGCACACCGATGGGCGAGATGTTCGAGCCGCTAGCCGAGCCCGTGCGCTGGCCGCCTCCACCCGAAATCGCGCGGATCGAATACCTCGGACAGATTACAACCACAGAAGATCTCAAGCCCGCGAAGGCGTTCGGGCAGTCACTCGGAGAGCTGCTGTTCGGCGAGGACGACACCCAGACCATGCTGTCGCCCGCCGCCGTGTGCTCGGATCGAAGCGGGCATCTCTATGTCTGCGACAGCAACGCGCAGGTGCTCCATGTCTTCGACCTGGAAAACCGATCGTACGAGCAGTGGCGCCCAACCAACGGGGCATTCTCCCAGCCGGTGTGCGTCACGGTGGATCACACCGGGCGCATCCTGGTTGCCGACAGCGTCGCCGCCGTGGTGTTCGTGTTTGATGAAGACGGGCAGTCCATCGCGGAGTACGGCGCGGGTGAATTCTCCCGACCGTGCGGCATCGTCTCCGACCCCGTTGCCAACGTGCTGTATGTCGCAGATGTCGCGGCGCATCAGGTCGTGGTACTCGACATGGACGGGCGGGTTCTGAAACGGATCGGGCACCGGGGATCCTCGCTCGGGGAGTTCAACTTCCCGACGCACATCGCGCTCGACTCCGAGGGGCGGCTGTTCGTGAGCGACTCGCTGAATTTCAGGGTGCAGGTGTTCGACCAGGACCACAACCCGGTCCTCGCGATCGGATCCAAGGGCGACCTGCCGGGATACTTCTCCCAACCCAAGGGGATCGCGCTCGACTCCGAGGATCATCTGTATGTCGTGGATGCCCACTTCGAATCGGTCCAGCTATTCGATTCGAGCGGTGTGCTGCTCATGACATTCGGCTCCGAAGGGCGCGGGCCGGGGCAGTTCTGGCTCCCGTCCGGTATTCATATCGACGCTCAAGACAGGATCTGGATCGCCGATTCCTACAATCGGAGAGTCCAGGTCATGCAATACATGGCGGAGGTGAAACGGTGACACATTTATTGAGAGTGGTTGTTGTCGTCGGGCTCGCGGTACACACATCGGTGTGCCTCGCCCAGGGCACCAGTGTTTCAGGAACACCCCACAACCTCTCGGCGACCGGCCCGAGTTCGATCCGAGCAGCATCGGAAGAACAGGTGTGTGTCTTCTGCCACACACCGCACAACGCATCGCTCGTCCAGCCGCTCTGGAACCGATTCATGCCGATCAGCGCGTACTCGGTGTATTCGAGCAGTTCACTCGATTCCTCGCCCGGACAACCGACCGGCTCCTCGAAGATGTGCCTGTCCTGCCACGACGGGACAATCGCGCTGGGCAGTGTCATCTCGCGCGATCAAGTGATCCAGATCGCCGGCGGGATCACGACCATCCCGCCAGGATCCTCCAACCTCGGCACCGATCTCTCCGACGACCACCCGATCGCATTCGCATACGACTCGTCGCTCGCCGGGCAGGATCCAAACCTGATCAACCCGGATTCGCTCCCACCGGAATTGCCGCTGGACCACAACAGCGAGCTCCAATGCACCACATGCCACAACGCGCACGACAATACATACGGTGACTTCCTGGTCATGAGCAACGCCACCTCGCAGTTGTGCCTCTCCTGCCACCAGATCCAGCCCGGGCTTATGGGCGGAGGACACGCGGACTGCGTCGGGTGTCACCAGACCCACTCTTCGCCGAGCGGCCCGTTCTTGCTGCGACAGGACAACGTCACCAACACCTGCACCACCTGCCACGACGGCTCCGTGTCCGGTGCGCAGGATATCCTCTCGGATCTCAACAAATTCAGTGTCCACGACACATTCAGCCCGGTGGACCCCAACAACCCGATCCCGGCACACGCAACCTGCGCCGACTGCCACGACCCGCACACGATGGTCCCCGGCTCTGCATCCGCGCCGACGATCCACCCGCTGATGGGCTCGGTCAACGGGATCAACGCATCCGGTTCGCCGGTCGAAGCAGCGAGCTTCGAATACGAGGTCTGCTTCAAGTGCCACGCGGATGAAACAGTATTCACCTCGTCGTGGCGCCCGCGCCAGATCACACAGACAAACACACGCCTGGAGTTCGCGAGTTCGGCCATCTCCTTCCACCCCGTCACCACGCAGGGAAGAAACCCGGACGTCCCGAGCCTCAAACCCGGGTGGACCACCAGCAGCATGATGTACTGCTCCGACTGTCACGCCTCCGACGGCGGTGGCGCGTCGGGCGTCCACGGCTCAAACGAACCCCCACTGCTCGTCGCTCGCTACGAAACCGCCGACTTCACACCCGAGAGCGCATCTGCATACGCGCTGTGCTACCAGTGCCACGACCGCGACACCAACGACGGCATCCTCAAAGACCGATCGTTCGACAAGCACAAGAAACACATCGAAGGCGAGGACGCCGCCTGCTCAACGTGCCACGACCCCCACGGGATCTCATCACTCCAGGGCACATCGCTCAATAATGCCCACCTCATCAACTTCGATACATCGATCGTCTTCCCCGATCCCCGAACCGGAAGACTCGAGTTCCGGGATCTCGGACAGTTCGCCGGAGAGTGCTACCTGTTGTGCCACGGCGAAGCACATTCACCAGAGCGATACGATTAAGAGAACAACAACCCGCTAGCGCGCAGGAGGATAGATCGCCCACCGAGCGACCAGCCTGAACTCCCGCGCCGCCTCGCTCGCTTCCCCGCGCTGTTCGTGCGCAACCCCGAGCAGGTAGTGCCCCCGCAGGCTCTCCGGGTCGCCTTCGAGCAACCGCAACGCGAGCGACTCCGCCCTCGCAGCATCAACCGCCCCGGTCTGTGCGCCGCAGTACACCTCGCCGAACGCAGCCTCGCTCGAATCAGGATCGACAACCGCTGCGCGCGCAAACAGCTCCCCCGCTTCCTCCCATTCCCCCTCGCCAACCAGCACCCGCGCAAGAACGAGCAACGGATGAAGCGACCCGGGCGCCGCGTCCACCGCTTCGCGCAGCTTCTGTTTGCCCAATTCAGTCAGCCCCTGTTCCAGTAGTTTCTCGCCAAAGTGAACAAGGCGCTCCGCCCGGAGATCCGACTCACTCGGCGGCGCCGCGACGCCCTGCCCGCCATCTTCTGCGCCATCCCCGTCGTTCGACAACCCCGCGCCCGCGAGAATCGCGGTGCGCACACGCTCCTTGAACCGAATCGAGTACCCCGCGGTCGTGCCCGACACGATCCCTTCCGGATCGACAATGATCGTGCTCGGTAGCGCGATCACCTTGAACATCCCGAACACTTCACGCTCTTGATCGTGAATCAGAACAGGCCGGGGTTCCCCGTCCCTAGCCTCGATCGCCACCGGCAGCTCGGTCCCCGCACAGAGCAGGATCCACTGCACATCTGCATCCTTGAGCCGTGGATCCTTGAGAATATCTTGTATATCGCTGTGAGCACGCCGCGTGCGATCCTGAGATGTGTTGCCGAACATAATGACGATCGGCTTCCCCGACAGCTTCGACGTATCCACGGGCGTCCCATCGATCGATGTCATCGCGATCGTTGGCATCTGATCGCCGGGCGAGAGCCCGAGCCCATGCGCTAGCGAAGCAATCGCGCCCCACGAGCCAAAGCACACCACCACCGCGATCCATCTGGTGCCCTTGCGCCGGAGCATCATTCTTCCTCGAACGCCGAACGCCGTTTCTTGCGGTCATACGTCTTGGCTTTATGGCATCCCGGAGAGCAACTCCCACCTGTTTCAGTCTGCTCGAAGTTGATCTTGAGTTCCCACCCGGATTCACCAAACGGCACCGAATCGCGGATGTGGAACGGTTGACTCGACGCATGTACCTCGTGGCAGGCTCGGCACGTCCGCCCCTTCTCCTGATTCACATGCAGCCAATGGAGGTTCACATCACCATCTCTAAACCCCGTAAGCCCCTGCGCGGATCGCTCCTTCACAAGGTCCGCCTGGTGGCAGCTGAAGCAGAGCCGGTACTGCTCCATCTCGAACTCGGCATAAAACGCCTGAGGGTAATCCTGCTGCAGCAGGCGGAAGTGATCGCTCGCGTGGGGCTGATGACAAACCGTGCATTCCCCCTGACGGATGGGACCGTGATGGTTCTCGTGCTCAGCAAGAACCAACGCAATATCCCTGATCTGTCTCCCGTCCGCCGTCTCGATCACCTCATCGTGACAGTCAAGACACAACTCGGGTTGGGGATCGCGCTGCAGCTTGGGCTGCCTTGAAAAATGCGGGTTATGGCAATCAGAGCATCCCCCCTCCGCCACCGCAGGCCCGTGCGCGATGATCGACTCATTGATGAGCTCACCGATCCCCCCGTGGCACTCGAAACAGAGTTCAGGAGCACCGGTGTGGAGCTGGTACCGCGAGTCAGAAGCGTGGGGATCGTGGCAAGTCACACACCCCTCGGTAAACGGGCGGTGCTGATGAATAGTCGGGTCGTTGGGGACTTCCATCTCCGTATGACACTGGAGACAAAGCGAATCGGGCCGCCCGCGCAAGAGTCCGGCAAAGCTGCTCGAGTGAGCGGTATGACAGACAATGCACGCGCCAGCCGCGACAGGACCGTGAACAAACTCATTATGTGAGTAGTCATCCGCATGGCAGTTCATGCACAGCCCCCCGCCAGGATCACCCGTCAGAATCATCGGATGATCCGAACCGTGCGGGTCATGACACCCCATGCAGTCGGCTTCGACGACCGGCGTATGTACATGCTGGTCAAGATCAAGCTCGTGGCACGTCTGACACAGCTGCTCTTTCGGGGTGGTAAGGGTAAACACATGCGTGGCAGCATCCACGTACTTGTGGCATTCCATGCACGAACGCTCCAGCACCGGCCTATGCACGACCTTGTCACCCACGATCCCCGGGTGGCACGAGCCAGTGGCGCACTGAGCAGTCCGCTGATCCGGACGCTCGATATTCACCTGTGCACTCAACCGCGACGCAAGGAAACACACACCGAGCACCGAGACAACCGCCACCCTCCGCCCAAAGGCAAACCCTCTGGTCGCCAGCCCCAACCGACATAATTTTTCGCTGTATCTCATCTTGTTCGTTCAGCCCTCGGTTTGAAAACGCATTGTCGCCAAATGGTAGCAAAGTGTATTCCAAAGCAAGAATGCAAAAAGACGGGCATACACGCACCGAGAGGGGAATTTTCTCAATTCTGATAATCAGAGTTCGATTTATTCTACCGCACCATCTCGATTCCTATCGATCGGAATCGTGATACGGAAAGTCATACCGGGCTCCGGAGCGTTCGAAATACCCTCGATCGAACCGCCGTGGCGCTGGACAATGCTGTAGCTGATCGAGAGCCCAAGACCAGTCCCGTGCCCAGGATCCTTCGTCGTAAAGAACGGCTCAAAAAGATGCCCCACATGCTCCGGTGCGATGCCCGGGCCATTGTCTGAGATCTCGGCGACGATCGTGTCCCCGAGTTGATCAGTCCGCACCCGCAACGATGGATTCGAAACATCCGCCAGAGCATCGAGCGCGTTCACAATGATGTTCACGAACACCTGCTGCAGCCCCCCCCGGATAAGCGGTGCCTCCTCCATCTCATCGCTGAAGTCAAAACCGACATCGATCCGCTGCATGCGCTTGTCATACCCGACAAGACCAAACGCTCCCTCAACAACTTCATTGAGTGTGCACACCTCCCACCCGGAATCCTTGGGATGTGCAAACGCTGTCATCTGCGCAACAATCTCCGTGATCCGTCGGATCTGCTCCCTCAGTACCTCACCGGACTCGCTCGAGAGAGCCTCGGACTTCCGCTCCGCCCGCTGCAGGAGACTGTCCATATTGGCAAGCGGGTTGGCGATCTCGTGCGCGATCCCCGCGGCCATCTGTCCGAGCGCGGTCATCTTCTCGCCGTGCGCGAGCAAACGCTGTTGACGCTCAAGCTGATGGTTCAGACTCCGGAGTTCATCCTCGACGCGCTTCGATTCAGTGATGTCCAGCAATGCGATCGTGTACATGTGCGCACCATCCGCGATCACGGGATTCACCGTCATCCCCATCTGGATGCGCGTCCCGTCCATGCACCGCCCGACGACCTCCTGCTGCTGCACACACGACTTCGTATACGCCTCCCAGAGCTCAGATCGCGGCGTGCAGGTCTCGTCATCTAGCCTGACAGGTTCTTCGAGCAGCGAATTGAACTCCCTGCCCACAAGGTCCGCCATGGACATATCAAAGAGGGCGGATGCGCACGTATTGGCTGTTGCAATGATGCCGTTGGCATCGGTAGTAATGACCCCCGCAGCGACGGTCTCGATGATGCTGTGAGTCTCCGCGTGCTTCCGGTAGAGAGCCGCATGCTGATTGTGTAACAACCTCGCGATATGCGTGGTCAAGTACGTCACAAGCACAAGCGACACGCTCCATGCAAGCAGCAAGCGGGACTCATTCGCCTCATCGGGCCAATGCCCCGTCACGCCAAGAGCGAGCATAAACGCAGCCATGCTCGCACACACCATGAGATACGGCGCATACGCGGGCGAGCGCAGCATAAGACTCGCAAAAATCATGTGGAGCGCGAAGAGAAAAAGCACCGGGCTCGATGCCCCCCCGGAGTCATTCGCCAGCACGATCAGAACTGATGTATCCAGAATAATCTGCCCCAAAGCAAACGCATGCAGTGTCCGCTTCTCCCCCGGCCGCGCCCGCCACCGGCGCAGACCAAGCCACATGGGAATGTTGTACGCGAGCGTCGCGATCCCGACCCCGACAAGGACCGAAGATCGCCCAGGCCAAAGCTCTAGCGCCGGCGCGGCTACCGCTACAGACAGGATGGCAACCCCCGCAAGCCATCGAAGATGCACCATCCACAGCAGTTCTCGATGCAGCAGAAGCGATGGGGCACCGTCAGCCAACACCCTCCGTCCCGCGATCGAAGGGATGGACAACTTCCTGTAATGTGTTTCGGTCATGTCGTGGTTTTTTTCTTGAGAGACTCTACCACAACAACCCCGCCCGACTCCGAAGCACCACTCTCCGCCGATTTCGACAGATCGATCATCTTGACCCCCGGGATATAGTCGGTCAGCACCACCGAACGCATCCGGTTGAGCGAATCAACCGTCCCGACCATCCGCTGCAGACTCGCCCGAATCTCGTAGAGAGGCGACGCGACCGAGGTGTCGCCCGCGCTCGACCGCTCGATGCGACTCAGCTGCGCGTCGATGGTGGCGATCGTGTTGATGAGTTCGTGGCTGAGCGTCGCCGCAACCTGGTGCAGCACCTCCATCGTATGCTGCTCACTCTGCGAGAGCTCAACACGCATCGTCGCATATGCACCGGCGAGTTCTGAAATCTCGTCAACGCCAACAGCAAGCGCAGCCAACCCGTTCCGATCCTTGCCGATATGCCGAGACGCGCGCAGCAGATCCTCAACCGAGCGCACGATCCGCAGCACAGCGCGCGATACATAGAAATAAGACGCCCCCAGCAGCACGACAAACGCGATCGCCATACCGGTCCACATCACCCGGATCCGGATCCTGAGCGAGGCGCGCGCTAACTCGATCGAACCGTGCCGGGCTTCCCACACGCCCTCGACCGTCTGCCGGATATCGGGCATCCCCGCCAAGATCATCATCGCACCGACCCGATCCAACCGCCCGCCAGGATCACGCGTCAGACCGAGGAGCGTCTCGTGGAGCGTATGAATATCCGCGACCGGTGAATGTTCAGCGCCGGGCCCGAACTGGAACGCCGGATCGTCCTCAAAGGTATCCCGAAACTGATCAACCACCCGACGCAGTTCGTGCGCCGAGCCACCCCCTATCGCGTGCGCCGAGATCAGCAACCGCTCGACCTTATCGATCACACCCCGCTGGCGCCCGCTCCGCAGGGTCATCCGATGATCCTCGTTATCGAGACGATCCATCGACCGCATCATCGCCCCACCACCCAGGAACGCGCCCACACTCACCACAGACCACAACCCGACGAGCACAATAAAAACGATGTTTATTCTGCGTCGCATCATCATGCGCGCTCTCCTGCCCGGCGCGTGTCGACAAGTCTGCTATGCCACCGAACTTGAAGCAAACGCCGGGCCAAGCCGATCGCGCCGCGCCAAGCGAGGCCACGCCACTATAAACCAGCTAAGCGTCGATGAGCCAAGAGCCGACTCACTCAATAGAGAAGAAGTGCATGCACGAATTCTCGCACCTGAGAAAACCCGCCACCCAACGAGTGCCCCTCACAACTCAGGATTCCGAATCGGGATGCTGCTTCGGGATCTCGTAATCTTCCATCTTTCTATAAAGACTCGACAACCCGATGTGGAGGTGCTTGGCGGTCTCCGCCTTATCAAAGTGGTGGCGCTCAAGACTGGAAATGATGTGCTGACGCTCGAACCGCTGGATAGATTCCTTGAGATCCTCCGCCTCGGATTCGCTCGTCTCACACGGAACAAACGGAAGATCGCCCACATCGACCACACCGCCGTCTGAGAAAATCACCGCCCGCTCGATGATGTTCTGTAATTCCCGGATATTGCCGGGCCACTCATGAGCGAGCAGGCATTGCATCGCGGTATTGGAAACTCCCGGCGCAATCCGCGCCATCTCCGTGCTGAACTTCTGGAGGAAATGATGCACAAGAAGCGGGATGTCGCGTTTCCGTTCTCGAAGTGGCGGGATTTTCAGACGAACGACATCAAGCCTGAACAGAAGGTCCGTGCGAAACTCCTTCGCCGCAACCAGCGAATCGATATCCTCGTTCGTCGCCGCTACAACCCGCACATCGATCCGCCGAGGCCGCGTGTCGCCCACCGGGATCACCATCCGGTCCTCTAGAACCCTGAGCAGTGTCGCCTGCGCCGAGAGCGGCAGCGCGGAAATCTCATCCAGAAAAATCGTCCCGTTGTCCGCAGCCTCGAAGTACCCGACCTTGTCACGGGTCGCCCCGGTAAACGCCCCCTTGCGGTACCCGAACATCTCCGCCTCGATCAGCGTCTCCGGGATCGCCCCGCAGTTCACCGCAACGAACCGCTTATTCCTCGACTCGCCGTTGTAGTGGATCGCCTTCGCAACGAGCTCCTTACCCGTCCCGGATTCCCCGATGATCAGCACGCTGCTCCGCACCTCAGACAGCTTCCTGATCTGCTCAAACATCGTCACCATGCTCGGTGTGTCAGTGATCAGATTGTGGAAACTGCCCTCCTCCGCGAGCTGCTCGGTCATCAGGTTCCGCTCTCGATACATCTCTCGGAACTCGAGCGCCCGCCGAAGCTTGGTCAGCAGATCGTCGAACTGAACAGGCTTGAGCAGATAGTCCCACGCGCCCTCCCGCATCGCCTGCACAGCACTATCCACAGTGCCAAACGCCGTGATCAGGATCACAGGCGTCTCCGGCGCTATCCGCCGAACATGCGAAAGCAGCTGGAGCCCGTCCATCTCAGGCATCCTGATATCCGACAGCACGATATCGACAGGCTTCTCAAGCAGTGAATCCCGAGCCACCCGCCCGTCCGCCGCCTGGATCACCTCGAACCCTTCGTCTTCGAGAAGACCCGCTACCGTTTCCCGCAGGACGGTCTCGTCTTCAACCAGAAGGATGACTTTGCTCATGCGTAAACCACTCGGTAACGAATCGGACAGAACACCATGACGACCGCAACGAAACGAACATCGCGCAAAGTGTAACAGGTCAACCAAGCGCAACGCCCTGCTCGCGTGCCAAGCAAAAGCCATCCAGCAGGCACACCAGACATACCCAGATGCCGCCTGTTCAGCGCGCGGTTATTCCGAATCACCGCTCGGCAGATACTCCGCCGGCAACGGCTTGGTATCCGGTACCTCGCGGTCCCACACAAGCGAAATAATCCACCAGCGCTGGTCCGCGTGCAGCAGCTGAAAACTGTTGATCCCGCGCGAATAGGGCTCCGCGTCCAGCTCAGCACGGCGCGACGCATAGGTGCTGAACACCTGCGAACTGCTCCCGAATGTCTCAACAACCTCGTGGATCCCGTGCTCGAAGTACCCGCCCCCGACAAAGTAAGTCTTGTTCTGATCGATGTACTCATCGGGCGACATCGAAAGCGCCATAGTGTTCTCCGAGGTACCCCGCGCCGTCACGAGCAACGCACCAGGAAGAAACAGCGATCGGAACCGATCCCAATCCCGGTCCTCCCCCTTGGGCCCGGAGATCGAGTCATAAAACGCACCCACAATCGCCAACGGCGTCGCAACATCCTCGGCAATCGCCTCAGGATGGTCTGTGGGTGCAGAATCCTCGCCACCCGGCGTCCCCACGCTCGGGTGCCCGGGGGGCATCTGACTCTGAGAGGAAGCCGAGAGCACCAAGGCGCCAACAGCGACAACGCCGACGATACCTCTGGGAATCATTCGATGGGCGGACATCGTGCAGTCTCCTAAATAGTTGAATAACAAACGGACGCCAGATTGTACCGACTCCGCCCGCCGCAACACCTCGCCCACCCCAAACCACAAAACAACCTCGCGCCCCGCCGACCCGCCCCCGATCTACCCTCGAAGCAAGCCCGCAAAGATCTGTTCGCCCAACGAATCACATCCGGTGTTGCAAACCCGTCCCGAGCGGTGCGCACCCCCCCGTCCATCCCCCTCCAAATACGCAACAGCTAGCATGGGTGCATGAAACGACCTTCTGCAGCAGGCGGGTGGAGAGCGATCTGGTACACGCTCAAAATAGCGCACCAGACCGGCGGCGTCGTGCGCATGATCAGAGCACTGCAGACACGCAACACATGCAAAACCTGCGCGCAGTTCACGGCGCAAATCGCGCGCAACCCTGCCCATACGCTCATAGCCACTGGTGTAATAAGACGGGGGCGGGTCATTTCCTCAACCCCGCGTCAACTACAAGTTGCGTCTGAAGGAGGCAAACGATCATGAGTCCATCCAGTGAACACCCATATGGTCGAGGGACTCCGAGT
>JAJDDG010000044.1 GCA_029260435.1 Phycisphaerales bacterium
ATCCCCCACAGCGCGAGCATCGTGTGCGCCACCAGAGGCAGCACGCTGAGCACGACGCCGCCGAAGAGGATCCCCATATCCGGAGCTTTCTTTCCGTATATAAACATCGCCAGACCAAACACCCCGATCACCATCCCCGAGATCAAGATTCCCGGATTATCCAAATTCATCTGGCACCCCTCCTTCAGAAAGCCTGAAACGATGACCGACCCCCTTTTCATCGCCCTACAAAGGTTCCCGGATGATCTCGCGCCGCCGAATGCCCCCCCCAGACCGGTTTCTTGGCGCATCTATCTAAATAACCCGTCCACCCACCCACCCCATTTTCTCCCAATTTCTTCTATACTCCCGCCTAGTCATCCTGATCCGCCGGCCGTCGAGCACCTGCGCTCGAGCCGCCGAACCCGACCAAAGATCGTTCCCGAGGATCTCCGTTGGCTTGATACTCGGGCCTGAGAATTTCTCATGAAGATCTATGTCGGAAACCTGTCTTACCAGACCACAGAAGCCCAGCTCTCCGAAGCCTTCTCCGAGCACGGCGAAGTGCAGAGCGCCAACCTTGTCATGGACCGTGAAACCGGTCGCCCCCGCGGCTTCGGTTTCATCGAGATGGGCGATGACGACGCCCGCAACGCGATCGAAGCACTCAACGGCAAGGACCTCGACGGCCGTACGCTCAACGTTAACGAAGCCAAGCCCCGCGAACCCCGCAGAGGCGGCGGCGGTGGCGGCGGCGGCGGTTACGGCGGCGGCGGCGGTGGCGGTCGTGGCGGTGGCGGTGGCGGTCGCGGCGGCTGGTAATCACCAACCCCGCTTCACCACGAATTCAATTGATTGAATACGACAGCACCGCTTCACGGCGGTGTTGTTGTTTTTGCCGCATGTTCGTCACAGCGTTCCACACCGCGAACATCGACCCGCAACGTAAAAACAACCCCGTACCCACCCGAGGTTACTCGCGCCGCTTCGTCCTGTTCGCCGTCGCTATCAGCTCCCGCTGTAGCTCCCGGATGCAAGCCTCGATGCAATCTGTTCGCACTCGCCGCCCAGCAGGTACTCGATCACATCCGCCGCGCTGTATGACGTCGCGCCGGGCTTGAGGAACCTCGCAACATTCGCCACATCGTCGCCCGACGTAATCAACGGCTTCTCCAGATCACTGCCGCGCTGGAACTGGCCAAGATCGATGTTCGCCATCAGACCGTTGCAGACGCACTTGCGCCCCTTTGTGTCCTCGATATCCCCGCCCTTGCGCACGTAGTCATCAACAGGCTCGGACGGGCACCGCCACCCCAGCTTGCCGTTTTCTTTCTTGTACGCGTGACGCAGGTACCCGAGATCGCAGATCCGCGTCCGCTCCTCGTAGGTTTCTTGCTCGGAGATCGTGTCATCCATCCGCAAGACCTTGAACGGGAATCCCGTCGGCGAGGCAACAGGATCGGTGAAGATCTTCGCCTCGCCCGCCTTGCTCATTTCAAGCACCTGCTCCCGGAGCCCGCTGCCGAGCCCGGACTCATCGCAGTACGCAAACGCCGTCCCGATCTGCACACCCGCAGCCCCCGCCCGCAGCGCATCGCTCACCTTCTCGGGCTCCGCGTAAGAACCCGCGAGCCAGAAGGGCAGCCCGATCGCCGCGATCGCCTCGAGATCGGCAATATCCCGATCCCCGTAGATCGGCTCTAAATCAACGCTCAATTGCGTCTTCCCGCGAGGCGGCGCGTTGTGCCCACCCGCGGTAGGCCCCTCGATCACGAACCCGTTCACCTTGCCGCTCGCCTTGCGGGCGAGCATGTTCGCGAGAGTCGCAGAGGAAACAATCGCCAGAAACTCCGGACGTGCAAGCTCCGGCGCATCGCCACCGCAGAACGAAACAGGATCGAACTTCGTCGTGAAGACCTCGTCGCGTTCCGCGCCCTGCACATCGATCCGCATCTCCACAGCCTGCTGCTGCGCAAGCTGATCGAGGATGCCGGGAATCGCCCTCGGGATACCCGCGCCCATCAGGATGTACGTCACGCCCGCGAGCATCGCGCCGTAGATAGATGGCAGCGTCGGGAGCTGGATCTTTTCGAGATAGTTAATCCCGACCAACCCGGAGTGCCCCTCCTTCGCGAGGTACACCTCCACAAAGTTTGATGCCACCAGCAATTCCTCGAGCTGGCTCGAAGGTTTCTCGTGCAGCATCGGCTTGCTCTTGAATGCCTTGTCATCCGCTTTGCCGCCATCGACAAAGTACCGATCAATAATTCGTTGCCCAACACCCGGGATCGGGAAGTGACCCAGCGCCCTGCGCATATGACCACCCAAGTCACCAGCCTGCAGCCGCCGCGCAAGGATCACATCCAGCGCCGTCCCGGATACAACCCCGAGCTGCCCCGCTTGCGAAACCGCCCGCGCAAGCTGCCACCCGGAGACACCCGCCCCCATCCCGCCCTGAATAATGATCGGTGTTCCGTTGTGTGTCATGCGCGTGTCAACCAGCGTTTCCTCAAAGTCCCCACACCACCATCAACCCACATGCCTGTACCGAAGGCGAAACGCCGAGCGACCACTATCAGCTCGCTCTTCGCCTGTCCCTATCTCACGCCCCCCTCTCCAAGGAGGAATAGTCTAGCCAAGATCACCCCCCTTCTCTCATTGCCTAAAATCCGCCAGTGAGCACCACCCCTCCAACCAGCCGCATCGTCATCGCGGGCGGCTCGGGTTTCCTGGGCTCCAACCTCGTCAGACACCTCTCCGCTCTGGGCTACCAGGTGCTTATCCTCTCTCGGAGCCCCAAAACAACACCGAACAGAACCTCCGAAAAATGGGATGCCCGCACCCTCGGGCCGTGGGCAAAGCACCTCGATGGAGCCTCAGCGCTGATCAACTTCGCCGGACGCTCCGTAGACTGCTTCAAAACCCCCGAACACAAAGACGAGATCCTCCGCTCCCGCGTCGAGGCGACCCTCGCGCTGGGCCGCGCCTGCCGCGAGATCGACAACCCGCCGCCCGTCTGGGTCCAGATGTCCACCGCCCATATCTATGGCGACCCGCCCGAAATCATCTGCGATGAATCTTCCCCCTTCGGCGTCGGGCTCGCACCAACCGTCGGGCACACATGGGAGCAGGCATTCAACGACTCCGCTCCGAGCGCCTGCCGCAAGGTCATTTTCCGTACCTCTTTCGTCCTGGGCAGATCGGGCGGCGCGCTCCCGCGACTCGCTTTCCTTGCACGCATCGGGCTGGGTGGCACAGTCGCCTCGGGAAAACAGGGCATGAGCTGGATCCACCAGCACGACATGAACCGCCTCTTCCACCGCGCCATCGAAGACGAATCCATGCAAGGCGCATACATCGCCACCGCGCCAAACCCCGTCTCAAACAAGTTCTTCATGCGCGAACTCCGCCGCGCGATGCACATCCCCATCGGGCTCCCCGCGCCCACATCCCTTGTCCGCATCGGCGCACCCCTCGTCATGCGCACCGACCCCGAACTCGCCATCTATGGCCGCTACTGCGTCTCCAAACGACTCGCAGAATCAGGTTTTACCTTCAGCTTCCCCGACCTCCCCGCAGCACTCACAGATCTATTCTGCCGCTAGTCCAGCTCCTTCCCCAACTGCCTGCACCCCTTGCAACCAAGTGAATTGTCACAACAACACCGCTTGACGGCGGTGTTGTTTATTGAACCGTTTAGAAGAGCACCCGCAGGCGATCGAGCGATCGCTTAAAGACTGCGTGGTGTTGAATCAAAATTATATTTGCGCAATAGTATCGCCGAGACACATGAACGCCGTAAAAACTTGAGCAATGCCGAGCAAGGAGTGGACAATGCGCGTGATAGCTCCTCCCGCCGCACGATTTCGGATGATGGAGACAACTGTCGCAACCATGCAGAATACTGCCATGATCAGGCACCCCATCAGGATGAACCAGAATAGCATCCAGAGATCGAGCCACAGCCCAAGCCAATCCGTTTCGGTGAGTTGTCGAATCGGTGGTGAGTCTGCGACGTAGATCATCGCAAGCACAACAATCGGGACCAACGCTATGCCGTTAATCACCAACCCGGTCTTTGATATCCATTGCCAGCGTGACGCCTTGCACGCCCATACGCCAGCAATCAAAGCCACAAACCCAATAGGCAGGCAAACTGCGAGCATCAATCTGGCTCCTGCTTGAATGCCCCTTCGTCCAGTATACAAACAGGCCGATCCACGACTTGCTCGCATTCGACTTCCCCGACCTCCCCGCCGCACTCACAAACCTATTCCGCCGCTAGTCCAGCTTTATACTCATCTGCAAACACCCCTGACAACTCTCGTTCGACACTTCAACACATGTCCCGTTGAACGAATACCCCATCCGCTCATACAGCCGCGTCGCCGCTGGGTTGTCCCCGCTCACCTCCAGCAGCACCGTGGAGCATCCGCGCCCCCGCGCCCACTCCTCAACAACCCGCACCAGCTCCTTCCCAATCCCCTTCCCGCGCGCATC
Organism: Phycisphaerales bacterium; assembly: GCA_029260435.1. Lineage (GTDB taxonomy): Bacteria > Planctomycetota > Phycisphaerae > Phycisphaerales > UBA1924 > OFTM74. Next base: position 4,480 of record JAJDDG010000044.1, read on the forward strand.
TGGCATCACCCACATCGCATACAGGTGCGCAATCCATCGCTCCGTATCATCCACCGCCCCCACAACCATCCCCACCGCTTCCCCATCCTCCTCCGCAAAAAATAAAATATTCTCCTCACCCCGCGCATTGCTCGCCGTGCGCGCAATCCAGAAATCATCATCCCGCGACACCTCATCCTCGTACACACTCCCAAACGCGCCCGGCGCATCCCGCAGCGCACAAAGCCGCATCCGCTTCGCCAAAGCCCACTCCCCCGCCTCAACGCGCCGTACCACAAATGCCATCGATCCGCATCCTTCCTGCCCGCTTGCTCCCCCCTCCAATGCGAGCGATCATCGCCCCATGCCCACCCTCGCCGCAACCACTCTCGATACCCCCCTGGGCGACATGGTCGCCTTCGCTTCCCATCAGGGGCTCTGCCTCCTCGAATTCGCCGACCGCAAAGCCCTCCCCACTGAAAAACGCGACCTCGAAACACTCTTCGATGCCCGCGTCACCCCCGCAGACCACTCCGTCTTCGAAATGCTCCGCACCGAACTCGCAGCGTATTTCCGTGCCGACTCACCCGCCTTCTCCATCCCCCTCCACACGCCCGGCACCCCCTTCCAGCAAGCCGCCTGGCAGGCCCTCCTCAAAATCCCAGCAGGCGAGACAAGGTCGTACGCAGATCAGGCAGCCGCGATCGACAAGCCAAACGCCACCCGAGCCGTCGCACGGGCAAACGGTGCCAACCGCATCGCCATCATCATCCCCTGCCACCGCATCATCGGCTCCGACGGCTCCCTCACAGGCTACGGCGGCGGGCTCAAACGCAAACGCTGGCTCCTCGACCACGAAGCCGCGATGACCGGCGCCGCCCTCTTCGCCTGAATCCCGTTCTCCACCCCCTATTCGCCCCAAATCCCCCTCCCCTTGCCCAATCCTGCCCATCTGGTACCATTCCCGGCCCGATTCCCAGACCCCAAAAGGATCCCCGCGATGAAGCAGGACACCCATCCCAAATGGTTCCCCGAGTGCAAGGTCTACTTCAACGGCGAAGTCGTCATGACCACCGGCGCGACCGTCAAGGAAATGCACGTCGATGTCTGGTCCGGCTCCCACCCATTCTTCACCGGCAAGTCATCCTTCGTTGACTCCGCGGGCCGCGTCGAGAAGTTCCAGCGCAAGTTCGCCGGCGACTATTTCTCCAAAGGCAAGAAGAAGTAGCTACCCAATACTGACCCCCCGATCAGCCCAGCGACTCAGCTGGGCTGTCTTTTGCGCACAATAAGCACACTCCCCATGGCAGACGCCCAGATCCATCTCACCGAAGCGATGACCGCAAAGCTCGACGAGATCCTCGCGCGCCGCGA